>CAZBWE010000049.1:0-17634 GCA_964495465.1 uncultured Pirellulales bacterium | reverse complement strand
CATCCGCACCGGCCGCATCCACTATCGTCAGTGAATAGCCGTCGCCATCGGTAATAGAACGCCAGCCGTCACTGTAGCTGAAGTCCAGAATGGTCGTGCCCATTGCATCTTCGAGTCTTATTCTTTCACCGCCGTTGTCTAATGAGCCAGTGTACTTACCTGCCACCGGCCTTGCCGCACCGTATTCGGCCTCGAAGGCATTTACGTCTTTGACAACAAGGATGTATCCACCTGCCGCAAGCTCCACATCGCCGAACGTCCAGTCGATACCGTTGGTAAAGCCGACCAGGTTCAGATTGATAGTCGATGCTCCGGTGTTCTTCAGCTCGATGTATTCCTTGTTGGGGTCGTTCGGGTTGTTCGTATCCTGTGGATGATACATAATCTCCGTAATACGCACATTATCTGCGATTCCAGGCAGCCCATAGATTGCTTCGTTGAGAGCGCTCCACTGGCCTGTGCCGCTTTTAAGCACCCGTGATTTAAGATGAGTGCTCTTGTCAAGATGGAAACCGCCGGAATACTCAATCGCGCTGGGCGAGATATTGCCAGGGACGGAATTGGCGCCGATAAGCTCGACACATATCAGAAAATCAGAGCTGGTTGTCGAATTGTTCATACCGTGGATAGCCAGTATGTTATCGCCTGCGTCAAGCTCGCTAATGTAACTGCTTATATCGTAGCTGGTAAAGCTGCTGGTCTCAAGATAGTTATCTGCCGCCGAGTTCCATTGTGGCGTGCCGGTAAAATTGTCTCTTTTGACCTCTGTGCCGTTGATGTAAGCGACAAAGCCGTCATCATACATCACCTTAAGGGTCAGAGAGGCCAGTTCATCCAAATCACCGCTGTCAATGGTAAATGGTATTCTGATATAGCAGCCGGTGTAACCCTCAGACATCTCGGATTCCACGTCAATATCAATATAGCTTTCGTATCCGGAACCTCTCTCGTATCCGACGCCGCCGGTTCCCCCTGTCCAGCTCGAATCATTGTATGGCTCATTGCCGCCTCGCCAGCCCGTGCCTATATCGCTCGTCGGAACCCGCACCTTCTTGGTCGCGTTCTCAGCAGCGAGCGTGGTTTCCTGTGGCGCTGCATCTGCCGGAAGGCGCGGATCGCTACCGTCTAACGTGTAATAGAGGGTCCCTGAGGTAGTGGACTGGTCAATGGTGAAAGTGTCACTTGTTGTTACATAACCTCCGTGCTTATAGCTGCCGTTGACCTTGAAAATCGGGTAGCCAAAGCCAAGGTCGATTAAATCGTTATCTTCGAAGGCAGCCATTGTGTAAGGCTCACGTGCCGGCAGGAAGACGCTCGGCACGTACGTTTGTTGATATGGAAGGACGGCAGCAACCTCATTTTGAACCTCCCACCACTTCTCTAACAGATGTGCAAGTGTCATTATCCCGTTGTTGCGGTAATGCTTGTGGATACGGTCGGCAAATAGCTGCCTGAACTCGGCGTTGGCCTTGAGTGCTCGATAAAGCTTGCAGAGGGCGTCCCATGATAGATGATTCAGTCCAGTGGGACTTGTCCAGCTTGGGAAATCTTCAAACGCTGTCTTATAGCAGTACTCGCAGTTATTGCCGAATATCCATGTTTCAGCCATGCCTTCTGCATCCCAGATAACGAACCTGAATTTTGCGCTGTCTGTCTTTTCGCGGTAAGTGGCCCAGTTATTGCCGGGCCAGTCGAAGTTGCCTATATGAATCTCGAGAATCAGGAAATCTATGAACTCTGTTATATCTAACTTGCTGGCAACATATTCATAGTATGCGGTATTGGATAGGTTGTGGCTGGTCGCATAGTTAATCAAAGCATTCCAGGCAGTCATATCACCTTCTCTGATTCCGGACTGGTCAATTACGTCAAAGCTGTTATCGGTATTGAACCACTCCTGGAAAAATTCTTCGTCGAGCCGGCCGCAGGGATTATAGTAGTATTTGTAATCGCCGTTGAGATAGAGGTTGGCGAACACGCCGGTAAGCTGTGCTGCTCCCATTTCCAGAAATAGCCGTCTGGTCCATTCATCTTTGACAAACGGGCTGCAAATGTCGTTATGTCCTGCTCGTAGTACGATGCTTTTGTAACGGTCAATATCTATAAACGGGAAAAACTGGTATTCAAGGCGGTTATTGCCGTAGCTGCTGCGGAAAAACAGATTGAAGCTGAATTTATTACTGTTACAGAGCCAATCGTCACTGTCGCGGTGATAGCGCGGCCGCGTGTAGTCGCTTCCGTGGACGCGGATACCACAGTCAATTTGCAAGTTGGCTCCGGCCTGTGAATCGATGATTTCAAAGGAAACAGGACGCTCGTATTCTATTCCTCGCTGTATAGGGTTGTTGTAAGCATCGGGATCGCTGCCCTGGGTCCATTCTCCCTCACCATCATAATAGCCGCCGACAATAGCCATAATACCATTGGGCTCAAAGAAAGTCGCATATTCGTCTCCCACAAGGGAAACTACCGGCATAGACTTTATAGCGCTGCCGGCACCGAATATATATGTATGTGTCGCTATCGGCGAAGGCATCCAGCCGGTCTTGATTGCCGCCGCACGCAGACAGGTAGTTGAGCTAATCGAAATGGCATTGCTGTATTTTGTGCTGGTCAATGAGGGCTGCTCATTAACAATCGGCTCACTGCCGTCTGTAGTATAATATATGTCAGCCCCATTGGTTGTGGTGGCGATTGTATTGTTGAAACCGGTCTCATAGAAACCTCGCTCGTGACTGAATTCGGGCGCCTCAACAATACCATTATATACGGCACTATTGTTTGCCAGTGGTGTTGGCACAACAAAAAACCGCAGATAATCGTTTGCATCGGGATAACGACCATAGGAAACATTGGTGACCTGCTCGCCAAAAGTGATGCCGTCAATCAGCGTAATGCCGTCTGTGTCGAATAACCCGATTTGCTCACCATCAGCACTGAGCTTGAAATCGGCGTGCAAAGACCCATCCGATGTATCCTCATCAGCCCAGATTAGTATGTAATCATCGGCTCCGATGGTGGTCTGGGCAGGGTAACCTTCCGGAATCTGCCACTTTGTGGGCTCATCCAAATCATCCGTAAGATACATCCCGCCTAAATCTATCGCCGTGTCGCCGGAATTGTAGATTTCAATCCAGTCGTCATAGTCACCTTCGGGGTCGCTGATGCCGCTGTCGCTGTTGTTCGATGCCACAAATTCGTTAATTACAAGTGGAATCCCCGTTTCAAACCAGTTGCCAACCATCAGTGCATAATCAGCCATATTAATTCTGTTGACACCGTCCAAGTCGGCGCAAGCGGGATGCGAACAACCTCCCGTATTCAGCCATTGCTCAGCGAAAACAGCAAGGTCATAAAAATCGACTTTACAATCACCGTTCAAGTCGCCCAAAGGGCACACCTTCCCAACAGCCGGAGCTGCTAAAGTTACAACCAATGCCAAAGATATTAACTGTATTTTCATATTTCCGTGTGTCTTAAACTTGTCTTGTTATTACTAAATGCCTATCCATAGGCAGACATTGTTGTTTTAAAAGGCGATAGATGAATAACCACAACGAAAGGCTTGAATCCAATCGTATATCCATAGTGAGTGTAATTTATACCCTGCCTCAAAGCAGTATTCTGACGGCGAACATACCTCCATTTTCAATAATATGCATAACTTTGTCTAAAAAGCACGCTGTCAAACCTGTTTTAATTATAGCATATTAGAGGGACATAGGTCAATGTTTTCCTTGACTAGGCCACACTCAGGAGACAATACAATAACCCTCTTCGGGAGGACGATAGGCGGCGGTGGGAGTCGAACCCACGAATAACGGTTTTGCAAACCGTCGCCTTAGGCCTCTTGGCTACGCCGCCATAATGAGAAATACACCATCATTTTACGCTAATTTGGCCCCTTTTACAATAAATTTAAATGTTATTTTTACCCAATATAAGAACTCTCCTGGCAATATTTTCACATCCAAAAACGTCTAACCCTATGTTACAAGGACTAACTATAGTAAAAAGAATTACCCAATGTTTTCGGATGTAAGTTTTAAACCGAGAAATTCGCGGGTTTTATCGGAATTTCATTTTTAAAACTTACCTCTAATATCCAGAATTGCCAGCAGTGATGCAATCGCGGGCTGGTTTTAACCTTTTATTTTATAACCTTTTCTTGTATAATAACATAGGCAAACAGGATGTTGAACCTACTTGGAAGTTATAATTGGAGATGAGTGGTATGATGTTTAGGTTTCGACCTGTATTGGTATGGCAGATTCTGTTCATTATCCTAATCTTCGGTCTCGCAGGCGGGTGCAGCAGCGAGCATTATAAAGAGCAGGCAGACAAAGAGGTATATAAGATTATTGATAGCAAATGGCAGCATAGCTACGGCCCAAAGGTCAATTACACAATCAGTGATGTAGCCCCGTCGCCTAATGACATCCGTGTTGAAAATACTGTTCCTGAATCAAGGATTATAACTCTCGTTCAAGCCGCTGCCATTGCCACTGCTCATAATCGAGATTATCAAAGTCAGAAAGAAGCACTTTATTTAAGTGCACTTGACCTAACCCTGGCTCGACACGAGTTCGCACGGCGATGGTTCGGCACTATTGATGCCAGTTACGCCAGAGACAGCAGTGATGAAAGTGTTGGTTCCGATGCCGGATTGGGTTTTGACCAGCTATTGGCCACAGGAGCACAGATAAGCACCAGTATCGCTATCGACTGGGCGCGTTTTCTAACCGGAGACCCGCGAACTTCGCTCAGGTCGGTCCTCACCACAAACGTCGTGCAACCACTGCTGAAACGTGGCGGACGACGGGTCGTCCAAGAAAACCTCACTCAGGCAGAAAGATACGCACTGTACCAGATTCGCTCGTTCAACCGCTATCGCAAAACGTTCGTAGTTTCGACTATAGATGAGTATTACAGTGTCTTACAACGAAGAGAAGAGGTAAACAACGCCAGGAATAATTACAATATGCAGGTTGAATCAAAGCAGCGCCTTGATATGTACGCTGAAGCAGGCCGCGTGGACCGTTTTGACGTCGATGAGGCGGAACAAAGTATGCTCAGGGCGGAAAATAGCTGGGTGGCCGCCCAGCAGAGATACGAACAGGCACTCGACGAGTTTAAGATAAGATTATCTTTGCCAACCGATGCTGATATTGAGCTGGACCCGAATGAGCTGGTTGTTTTGAAGGAGCTTGGGATAAGCGAGCCCAACTATGCACCGGAAGTGGCTATCGAAACAGCTTTAGCCCGACGTCTGGATTTGGCTAATAGTGCCGACAGGGTCGATGATGCTGAACGCAAAGTGGTGGTAGCCGCCGATAATCTTGGCATGGAACTGAATCTCGTCGGCAGCGTCAGTGTGGCCTCAACAGAAGGCACTGATTTCACAAGACTGCAGTTTAATCAGGGGACCTATGGCCTGGGCCTCGAGGCGGATTTACCCTTCGATAGAAAAGCCGAGCGTAACGCCTACCGCGAAGCGCTGATAGCATTTACCCAACAGCAGCGAACATACCAAAACGATGTTGACCAGGTCAAATTGAATGTGCGCGACGCATATCGCCGGCTGCGCGAACAGGCAGAGTCATACCGTATCCAAAAATTAAGTCTTGAATTAGCCCAAAAGCGGGTAGAGAGTAATGAAATGTTATTAGATGCCGGCCGAATTACCGTGCGACTTTTACTAGATTCGCAGAATGCTCTGCTGGATGCTCAGAATAATTATACAAGCGCTTTAGTGAGCCACACCATCGCAAAATTGAACTTTTTCCGCGATATCGGGGTATTACAGGTTAGGCCTGATGGAATGTGGGAGCAAGATGTACAATGAGGAGACTGAATAATGGCAAAAAGTAATATGAATGATGACCAGCCAAAGCGTAAATCATTCAAGGTTCTTGGTGCAATTATACTCGTTGCGGTCCTTGGTCTGGCCCTCGTTTTGTTCGGAATGGCCGGGGGCGGCGCCGAGCCAACCAGCGAACTGGCCACTTTTGTGGCAAAAAGAGGTCCTCTGACCATCAGCGTGTTGGAGTCCGGCACTATAAAAGCCAGAGAACAGATTATAATAAAGAACGAGGTCGAAGGCCGAACCTCCATTATTACACTAATTCCCGAAGGGACACACGTTAAGAAAGGCGACCTCCTCGTCGAATTGGACGCGAGTACATTGCAGGACAACAAGATAGACCAGGAGATTCGAGTGCAGAATGCCGAGGCCTCTTATGTCAATTCCAAGGAAAATCTGGCCGTAGTGAAGAATCAAGCTGAGAGCGACCTGGATGTGGCCAAGCTCACGCTCGAATTTGCCCGGCAGGACCTGACGCAGTACAAGGAAGGGGAGTATCCTAACGAAAAAACAGCCGCTGAAAACGCAATCACCCTCTCAGAAGAGGAACTTTCCCGTGCTGAAGAGACTCTTGCGTGGTCGCAGAAACTGTTCGAGAAGAAGTATATGGCCAATACCGAGCTGCAGGCTGACAAGCTGGCTGTGAGCCGGAAAAAGAACGACCTTATCCTCGCAAAAAATAATCTTCAACTGTTGGAGAATTTCACTTACCCGCGGGAAATCAAACAGCTCGAAAGCGACGTCAGACAGGCCGAGATGGCTTTGGAACGCACAGAACGCAAGACCAAAGCCGATGTCGTTCAGGCAGAGGCCGATTATAAAGCGAAAGAGGCGGAATATAACCGCCAATTAGATAAGCTGGCAAAAATTGAGGACCAAATAAAGAAAGCCAGGATATATGCCCCGGCCGATGGAATGGTCATCTATGCAACCAGTGCCCGAAGAGGTGGCTTCCGCGACAATCGGGAGCCGCTGGATGAAGGTGTCGAAGTTTTCGAACGGCAGGAGCTGATATACCTTCCTACTGCCACATCATCGATGGCTGAAGTGAATATCCACGAGGCAAGTCTTGAAAAGGTTCAGGTCGGACTTCCTGCGGTAATAACGGTTGATGCACTTCCGGGCAAAAAGTTTCTGGGTTCTGTTGCCCGCATCGCCCCACTACCCGACCCGCAGAGTATGTGGATGAATCCCGACCTGAAGGTCTATAACTCAGACGTATATTTAGAGGGCAATGACCCGGCGCTGCGAACCGGCATGAGCTGCAAAGTCGAGATTATCGTCGCTCAGTATGAAGACGCAGTGTATGTACCTGTTCAGTCAGTCTTGCGGGTAGGAACAGGACATGTCGCTTACATTGCAAAAGGTGGGGTTATCAAAGAACGAAATATCGAGATCGGCCTGGACAATAACAGGATGGTCAGAATCATCAGCGGCCTGAGCGAGGGGGAAATTGTCCTGCTTACGCCTCCGCTGAAATCGGCCTCCATCGAACCCGGCTCACAGGGAGTCGGCACCGGCTCGGCAGGTTCTGCCGATACATCCGATACATTGAAGCAACAGATAAACGAGAGACTTGAAATTGCCAATGGGACACAACCAGAGGCTCGCCAGCCAGATAAGCAAAGCCCGGAAGAAGCATCATCCCCAGATGCATCTTCCGAATCCGAAAGGATGCGACAGCGTCTGGAGAATATGACGGACGAAGAACGGCAGAAAATGCGCGAGAGATTCGAGAATATGTCGGATGAAGAGCGTGAACAGATGCGTCAACGCTTTCAGGGCTCAGGAGGAAGAAACAGGCAGCAGCCTCAGGAAAGGAATCAGTAGATGGCAGAGCCGCCTATCACAGAAAACAACGAAATCATCAAGCTTGACAAGGCCCGAAAAACATACCAAATGGGAATGCAGGAAGTCCATGCCCTTGATGGTGTAACAGTCTCCTTCAAAAAGGGCAGCTTCTGGGCCATAATGGGTCCCAGCGGTTCGGGGAAAAGCACAATGATGAATATCCTCGGCTGCCTTGACAGACTTACCTCCGGACGGTATTTGCTCGAAGGCAGGAATATCAGTAGTTTTGACGACGATTCTCTCAGCGAACTTCGACTCAAATATCTTGGATTCATATTCCAGAGTTTCAACTTAATACCTCAGCTAACCGTCCAACGTAACATAGAATTGCCGCTTTACTATCTGGGCTGGGATGCTATTCGCAGTGCCAAGCGTGCAGAGGAACTGGCCGAAGAAGTAGGACTTGGTGGTAGATTGGACCATCGTCCCACAGAGCTTTCAGGCGGTGAAATGCAAAGAGTTGCTATCGCCCGTTCCCTGGCCAACGACCCGCAGGTCATTTTTGCCGACGAACCCACCGGGAATCTCGACTCATCCACGGGTGAACAAATCCTGGAATTACTCGTCAAATTAAACAAGCAGGGCAAAACAATCATTATGGTGACGCACGAACCCAATATAGCCAAGCACGCTCACAACCAACTGCATATGATTGACGGCGTGATAGACAGAATTGAATGAAAGTCCAATGAAGCAAACTAAAATATTCAGAAACATATGGCTGGGCGTTGAGAACGTGCTGATGCACAAACTGCGCTCGTTTTTGACCATGTTGGGAGTCGTATTTGGAGTAGGAAGCGTCGTGGCAATGTTGTCAGTCGGTGAAGGCGCCAGCAAAGAAGCGCTTGAACAGATACGAAAGCTCGGAAGCAACAACATCATTATCTCAGCAGTCAAGTCAGCCGAAGAAGAAGCGATGGCTACCACGCATTCACATATGAGCATTTACGGATTGACCTATGATGACCAATTCAGGGTTGCTGAGAGTTTCAGCAGCATCAGAAAGGCCGCACCGGTGAAGCTGATGCGAAAGGAATCTCGTCTGCGTGAAAGAGCGATGGAACTACGGGTAGTTGGAACAACACCCGAATGGTTCGAGCTGGTGCCTCGCGAGGTCTTAGCGGGTCGTGTGCTTCTTCCAGCCGACCAGGATAAACAGGCCCCCGTTGCCGTGCTGACCGAGTTCGGCGCTCGAAAAATCCTTGCCACCGAAAACACCATAGGCCAGACCTTCCGCATAGGCGGTGACGAGTTCGAGATTGTTGGTATCATCAAAAGCGAAAGCGGCCAGGCCGGAAACATCCAGATACCAGACCAGCAAATCGACGTCTATATTCCCATAGAGGTCGCCCGTAAATATTTCGGCGATATAACCTTTATACATACATCAGGTTCACGGACATTGGAACAAGTCGAGCTGCACCAGATTATTGTACAGGTAGACAATACCGACAACGTAGAAGCAACTGCAAGTGCCATTGAAGAAATGCTGAAACGGTTTCACAAAAAGAAAGACTACATCATCAGCGTCCCTCTTGCCTTACTAAAACAAGCCGAAGCAACAAAACGAACGTTCAACATCGTATTGGGCTCTATCGCAGGTATCAGTCTTCTGGTCGGCGGAATTGGCATTATGAACATTATGCTTGCCTCCGTAACAGAGCGTACTCGCGAGATAGGAATCCGCCGGGCTATTGGCGCCAAGAGAAGACAAATTGTTCTTCAGTTCCTCATCGAGACGGTTGTCCTGTCCACCACCGGAGGCATCATCGGTTTAGGCGTGGGTGCGTTGATACCATTTTTGATAACTTACTTCTCAGGCATGATGACGGTCCTTACATTGTCAGGCGTCCTGTTTCCACTATTGATTAGTATGACCATCGGTATAATCTTCGGACTTTACCCCGCAATGCACGCCGCCAGGGTTGACCCCATCGTGGCCTTAAGACATGAGTAAAAACCAAACGTATATTCTAATCGCTGCTTTCCTCACGTGTTTGGTATGACTCATCAGAGATAGTTTCCCTTACGGATATAGCACGTACCAGCGCCACTGCCACCCAAACACCGCTGGCAACGACGAAGAAAGCCCCAATTACCACAAGAATCAAAATAACCACACCCATCATTTACGCCCAACTTTCAACTTTCTTCCCAACCAATGCCCCACAACATATGCCAGAAGCGCCGCACCAAGAGCCGGGATAATAGCAGGCACTTTAATCGCTTCCGGCAAAAAAAACTGAAACACTACAGCAACAATAGTCCCCACACCCATTGATAGGATGCCGGCAAGAGGACAAGGACGCTTAATCCAAAGGCCGATTATAAGGGCCGGAAGTATTGCAGGAGCCCAAATTGTATAGCAAATAAGCAGACCTCTTATGATACCGGGAACAGCAACCGCGCTAGCCGCCGCGATAGCCGCAATAACTACGGTTGCATAACGACCGATATCCAGAGAGGTCTTATCTTTCAGGGCAACGAACGGCTTAACGACATCCTCGGCAAACGCCACCGCACCGGCGTTTAAAAGCGAATCAAGGCTGGACATCACCACCGACACCAATACTACGACTAAAAGAGCATAACCACAGGCCGGCATTGTTGATTTGACCAGGTCCAGCAAAACATGGTCTTCGCTTGTGCCTTCTGGAATAATGCCCCGGGCTGCAATACCAAGTGATATCATCACCAAAAACCAAACAGTGCTGAAAATCCCTGCTAATATAAAGCCATTTCTTGATATGCGTGTTGTTCTGGACGCCAACGCACGATTTGCATAGGGTGGTATGAGCGTCTCACCAAGCAGAAAGGCCGCAATCAAGCCGACCATCTCAACAATTGATGTGGAAGCGAACCCATTTTTGACAGCAGTTGAAGCTTCTCCGGCAAATGCTGCAGCACCGCCTTTGAGGTGAAACACCACTACGAATAAAAACGCCATCGGCAACAGTATGGCAAACGCACTAAATTGAAAGGCGTCGGTTATCACACTTGCTCGCAGTCCGCCGAAAGTTGTGTATAGTGTTGTCACGCCGACAATTATAACCACAGACGACCAGATAGGCAGGTCGAATATATCATTTAATACAACTCCGCCGGCCTTGGCCATAACCGCAGCAAAACCGGCACACAAGCCAACTGAAATAATCCCTGCAACAAACTGACACTTCCGGTCGTACTTCTGACCTATAGCATCGCCCAGAGTGTGACAGTCCTTCAAACTCCTCAGCCTTGGGGCAACCAAAAGCCCAACCAAAATATTCTGTACCGCATATGCTAATCCCATCACCAAAAAAAGAAAACCACTTACAAAGCCCCTGCCGACAAAACCAATCGAAAAACCCGGTCCCACATAAGTCGCTGCGAGACTGCCAAATACCAGTGCCAACGGAAGCGCCCGTTTTGCCAATGAGAACTCTGCAAACTCACGAGCGGCCCGTGCGCGCACAGCAACAAACGTAAGAACCAACACGTAAACTATAACAACAGCCAATAATGAGACCGTATGCACAGTTTCGACCCCAATCTGCTATTCTATGTTATCAGTTCCAAAGCTGGTTTGTCCGGCAATTCTTGAATCCTATTCACGCCTGTCCTGAAACATTTCCTCTTCCAGCTCGTTAATGACGTTGTTTAGTTCAGCTTCTGTCCGAACCCATCCAAATCGCGCATCGACGAGAAAAGTTCGATACCACTGTATCAGGTTCCTCGCAAAATCTTCGTCCCTGCAGTAAATTCCGAACGATATTTCTCCTGCATGTGCCTTGGCCCTTCTGGGTATATGCGGAAAGGCCAGCAGCACCGCCTTTTGGGTTAACAAAAACTCCAGGTCAGAGACCTTGCTGTTGTAAATCCGAAGTCCGCCCGATTTGATGGCCTCAGGGTATTTACGAAAAAGATGATAAGCGGCGTTGGAAAGTCCCGGCACACTCAGGTTCAGTGCCCGATGCACTCTTACATCGGGATAATCAATTATGATTTCATAGAGGGCACTGAGATAATCATCCATCGGCTGCCGTTCACCTTCGAACAACATACACGTCCAAATCTCACTATAACCGGTGCTGTCAAGCTGTTCCTGAAGCATTTTCCTGGCGACATTGTATGTTTCTCTTCGGCTGCCCAATACCTTCAGTTGTCTTTCGGTCAGAACCTTCGCCCAGGACGGCATTTCCTTTGGCAGAGACTCCGGTGGACAAACGCCAAGCCGGGTTAAAAGCCGCAGGAACTGCTTCTCCTGAGAGCCATAGAACCTTCTGCCTACGACACTGCCTACATTGCCCATACATTCCATGCCATATTGTTTATGGTAGCCAAACGACAGCCGATGTACATCGTAGCCTTTGGCGACAAGCATCTTTTCCAACTCACCAATCAGGTAAGCGGCCTGCTTCTCCGGAGCTCTGTCGATTGACAAATGAACATTTGGACACAGCACAATCGGCCTTTTGCCTATCAGCTCCGACAAAGATGCGAATTCCTGTGCAGCTTCCTGCATCTCCTCTTTGCTGTCATATAGCTCGATACAGACGAATACCAGCAGCACATTTCTGAAAACCATTTTCGGCTGTGGCGGTGAAATTGCAGCGGCATCTATCCTCGATGATGGCTCCTTGTCCTCAAAATAGCAGGTTAAGCATTGGTGGCAATCCAGAATCATATCGATTTCTCAGCATTTTTTCCCGTTTTATGCGCAGGCCCTGCCTCGGTAGTGTAGCTGCCTCGTGACGATGCCCTGGCCTTTTTCAATCGAGAGGATATTTCAGCATCGACTCGTGATATGAATAGGCCCACATTTGGTGCAACAGCATTGTCAGCAAAGCCGACACTATTCAGAACCCTCACTATCTCCACGGAATCCTGAAACTCTCGGCAAGTCGTTATCATTTCCGCTTCATCTCGCGTAAGCGACTTCAGAAACGTCGGAATACAACCATCACGCAAGGCACCTGCGTAATCAACAAGCAATTCCTGTATTTCCCGGTTTTTCTCAACCATTTTTACCTACTCCTATGTAAAGGTTCCTCAAACAAAACAAAGAACGTTTGGTGGCCCAAACTGATAACTAATCTTTGTCATAATATTCGCTTAACATCTTCTTCAGCTTCAAAATAGTTCTATATTCAAGCATTTTAACTGCCCCGACCGTCGTTTTCAGCTCATTGGCTATCGACCTGTTAGACATACCTTCCATCCAAAGCTCTATCGCCCTTCTCTCTCTGGCTTTTAGTTTGCTTAACATTAGCCGAAGAACCTGATGGCACTCCATTTGAGACACCATCTCAAGAGCGCTTAATTCGGGGGCGACAAGATTCATCATACCCTTCTGCGATAAGTTTAAATTTCGATTTATCCTTCGGTAAACCTGTCTAAGGCGCTTCCGCATATAGTATAAATATACAGTTCGCAAAAGTTCATTCTCGCTGGTAACATCACGCAGTCGCTGAGGATTTTCCCAGATATCGGCATATACGTCTTCAAGAACATCTTCACACTCTACTTCATTGCCCAGATAGCGGTACAAACACCTTATGAAGCTGCTAAAGGTGGCCCGCACAAAGGGCTCCATAGCCCGGCGACGCCGCTCTGCATCCGGGGCGGTGAGTCCTTTTAGGGCGTTTCGCAGCCGCTTGTTCATAGCGTGTCTATTGCCACTTTTGTCCTGCATTCCACTCGTCATCCTGAAATCACCGAAACTGCCGCCCTGTCTATTAAAGGCACTAACCTGACGTCAGGTAACGATAATTATATATGAAAAGCTCAAATTCTTCAATAGTCGAGTTATTCATAGTCAATAGAAACAAAAGCGGCTCTTTGAACCTTTACGGTCACTTACCCTGCCGCTAAAAGCCGTATATCGGTCTCAACTCATTCTCGCTCGGCAGGTGACTATAGTATTCGCCTCTTGTGCCGACATAACCCACGCCATGTCTTCTCAATCTCACTTGGCTGATAGAGCCGTTACTGTTGGTAACATTGACCGCAACGTAGCTCATCTCATCACGGATGGAATATCTTTCGGCCTGTGCTTTTTTCTTGTCGCTTTCATTGCCCAATATATAGCCGGCGCCGCCCCCCACTGCTGCTCCAATCAAGGTTGCCTCAGTATCACCGCCCGCCAACTGGCCGATACCGGCGCCGGCCAGCGCACCAATAGCCGAGCCGACTTGTGCATCACTCTCACAACCGGCAGCAAATACGAAACCAAAACCCACAACCGTCACTATTAAAATTTTTAACAATGCTTTAATCATTTTACACCTCCATTAAATTTGAATTTGTTCCTAAATTAGCTATCATAGGCAGGCTTCTTTCGGCTCGAGGTTACATTCGAGCCAGGCCGAAGCCATCACCGCAATAATACTTATTGACCAGTATTCTGAGCTTCGCTGTTTCCGGCTTTGATTTTTTCCAGCAGTTCGAGCAGGATATTAGCAGCAGGTGCATTCTCCAAATCCTCACTGGCCCGCAGCAGCGGCTCGACCGCCTGGTCTATCTCACCTATACCGAGCAATTGATAACCCAGCAACAGTTGCAAATCTGCATCGAAGCTGAACGACTCCGCCGCCTCTTTAAGGCAATCGATTTGTCCAAGCAATACCTCTTCATCAGGATAAAGCCCGCGTGGATAGAAAACGCCTTCCTTTTCCGGACTGACTTCCGCCAGCACTGTTCGAAGAACATCGGCCGCTTCTGAATATTGCTCATTGGCTAAAAGGGCCTGACTATAGGCAAAAGGAAGTATCATATCATCGGGCGCCAGCCCCATTGCCCTGGCGAATTTCTCAACGGCCGCCCTATAATCGCCGGCCTCAAATGTGCTGACACCTTCATCGAAAAAGGTATCAGCCAAAGTCGGCACCCCGGGCCCTTGAACCCCCTGCAGTGCGAGCTTCTCCCGAACGTCCGCAAAGGTAGTATGGTCAACAGGCACTATTTGACCGGCATAGGATGGAATAGTTGTGCCGTTATAGTAGTAGTTATATGTGTAATACGTGTAAGTATTACCCTTTATTTCGCGAGCTATAGGATAGTAGCCATACCAGCGATAAGGATGACAGCCATACCAGTAATAGCGGACACAACTGTACTCAATCGGCCAATACCCGCCAAGACTCACGAATACGTATTTACGCAGGTAATAAGGATAAACATAGCTAAATCTAAAACGCGGCCCCCAATTATAATATACGGTGAAATGGTACTTAGGCCGGACAATCCTGTGGCATATCCGGTCATAATAATCCCTGTAAACATGCTCATTGCGACGGACGTGTTGGACTACTTCCGAACGCTCTTTGTAAACCCGAGGTGAAAAATGTCTTCCCTCAAAGCGATGCTCATCAGTTACATCCCTTTTGGATACACCGCGCAATTCCCCGCTACTCACAGAAGTTTTCAGATTGCTGGAGACAATTTTTCTTGGTTCTGAGCCGGCCGACAACCTATTGAAGACTCTCCCAATTATGTTTTTATGTCCTCGCCTACCATCGGCTATCTTTCCTGAACGCTTATCATTGGATTTAGAACTTCTCAAAACACCAGAATTATTACTACGTGCCGGTGTTGTATTATCATTCTTTGGTTTACTATCACCAATATGTTCTCTTGAGCCAAAGGCGGACGGTTTTCCAGCACCAACTACACTCCCGATGCGAGAGGCCCTGTCAGAATTTATTCGATTGCTTCGACCTGTATCCGTCAGGGTTACCTTTGAGTCATTTTTGCGCAGCGAAACAATAGCTGCAGAAGATGTCTTATGCCCGCTTCTTGAATTTGTAATGCCCTGAATATTATTCGACCTTACAGGACTACTCGAAGGCGTGTTCGACGGCTTTTGCACAACAGTAACAGTTGCCTTTTGTTCACTGATTGGGCTGATAATTCTCTCCCTTTTCTCTATATTTATTCGCGCGCCGGGGCTTATCGCTTGTCGTTCCGCAGTATTGCCGGCAGACGTGCTCTTTATGCCAATCGCGCCGCCGACGCTGTCCGTCCTGGCCGGGTTTGTGCTGCTTACACCTGTTGAGGGCGACTTTTCCACGGTAGTTGATAACGACTGCCTGTTAATAATTTTGCTGCCGATACGCGATGTTATTCCTGAGCTTATTTGATTATCTGCTTTTACAGATACCTGTTTTCCAGAAGTGAAACCTCGTCCTATCGGCTTGCTAGCGCGCGATGAACTTCTTACCCTTACGGCAGAGCTACTACTGGGTAACACACTGCGTGCCTGCCGAATGCTTTGGGCGCTAATCTTTATTGAGCTACTCTGTTGCGATGGTTTTGAGACGCTTGTATTGGTTTGAGATTTTACTGCCTGTGAACGAACCGTTACATTCGTAGTTGCTTTGTGGTCGTTTGAGGATGGCCGGGATTGCCTGGAAGGAGATGCTTCGCTAACCTGTCGGTTTTCCCGAGCACTACCACCCTTTTTGCTGTCTTCACCGCGTGTTTTTTCAGCTAATGCGGATTCTGAAAAAACCGTCATTGCCAAAGCCAGCGTCATACAAACAATCCTAAAAGCATTTTTATATTTTCCCGCTAACATCATACGCTCCTTTCTCTGGCCCGGCAGGACTACCCGGATTATCCCGCCAGCCCGGATTATCTGTTTTAACCTCACTATCAAAGAAATATAAGATTCTGCTCTACCCATTAAAGGCGCCGATCTGACATTCGGTAACAGAAATTCTGCCCCGAAATCGCCTTATTCAGCAAGCGTATATACTTTTACAGGTTAAAACGCGAGACCTTAATGAATGGGTAATTGCTTTAGCGCGCGGCCTAAGTACGGTAATGAGCTAAAAAGTGAAATGATTTCGATTCTTAGAATGTACGGATTCAACCAGATTTGCTGACTAACACAGATAATGACTGTTTGTATTAGTTCCTCTGGAAAAATAACTGAGAATCAGTTGTAGCAAATTGGACGACTTTATTAACCGCCGCCGCCAATTCATCAATCTGCTGCTCCAGCCGATTGCAATATTCCTGCAATTCGTTCTCCACCCGCATATGCTCAATGACCTGATTCTGGAGCTGTTCGTTGGCTTTACTTAATTCGACGGTTTGCTGCTCATAATGCTCGCGGTATTGCCGCAGTTCGTTTTCCACACGCCTGCGCTCGGCGACCTGCCCCTTGAGCTGCGTGCTGACCGTCGCCAATTGTGCCCCTTGCTGCCTGAGCAGCTCCTCTGCCTTTTTACGACCGCTGATATCTGTTACAAAAACAATAAGTCCGACGACATTACCCAGCTCGTCTTTAAATGCTGTCATTTTTGTCCGTGTGGCAAATGCCGTGCCATCGCTTCGCATGTGTTCGATTGGCCCCTCGAGCCGCCCTCTTCTTTTGGTCTCCTCAATGAAACCAATCACATCGGCCCGCATTTGCTCTTCGCTGTGGAATGCGCTAATATGTTTGCCAACCAGCGCATTTCTGTTGTCGTAACCATGCATCGTAACCCACGCGTCATTAACAAACCGAAGTACCCCGTTTTGGTCCACCACAGCAATTGCTTCGCCTGCCTGCTCGGCTATCATCGTTAAATACCTCACCGTCCGCTTGACACGATTAATCTCAGAAATCATATTATCCATCTAATTAATCCTCGAAAAAGCACCAATTATCCATCTGACAACCGACTTCTACCTATCGAAACACCTATAACTATCCGAAAAGCAACATCAAAATAAGACATCGGTAAAAACAAACCGGCACTTTTTGAAATGATACCTAAACCACAGTTCTTTTTACAAAACACTGCTTGTGTGGAAATATTGCAGACCTTATAGGGCTTGGCTTTAATAGATTTACTTCTATCGCAGGTGACTGATTCGCCCTATGCCCCTTACAAAAACCGCGCCCGGCAGGACTCGAACCTGCAACCTTCGGATTCGAAGTCCGTCACTCT
>CAZBWE010000048.1:0-17696 GCA_964495465.1 uncultured Pirellulales bacterium | reverse complement strand
AGACTGGGAAAACTTTGTAAAAGACAGTGCGCATAAAGTTAAAAGCGTCCATAAGCTGTCGCAAAAGGGCTACCACGCTCTCAAAATTTGGATGGTTGACCCGGGTGTCGTGCTGCAGAAGATAATGGTGAATACGGGTGGCCTTAGACCAAGTTATCTCGGCCCGCCTGAAAGTTACCATAGCGGAGATACTGTTTTCTCTAAGGCCGTTCCTGCCGGAAGCTGCGGCTCCGGTTCGGGCGCCTTTATTACCGGCAATTATCGCAATTTGTTTGTCGAGGCCGGCCGGTGCCAGGATGAGGTCACCGCAAAAATCAACAGTGCTTTTGAGCAGTTGTTTTATGGTGATCCATCCACACAAGCGGTTTATTTTCCTGCCGGCAACAATGCCAATGGGCCGCTTGCTTATATTTGTGATGTCCATAATAATGATGTTCGTTCTGAAGGTATGTCCTACGGCATGATGGTCACGGTGCAGCTGGATAAAAAAGCCGAGTTCGATGCTCTTTGGAATTGGGCAAAGACCTATATGTATCACGATTCACTGAATCATCCCGCTCGTGGTTTTTTCTCCTGGTCGGTGAAGACCGACGGCAGGCCAAACGACGAGATGCCGGCGCCGGATGGTGAGGAGTATTTCGCGATGTCGCTTTACTTTGCTGCTGGACGCTGGGGCAGCGGTGAGGGTATTTACGATTATCAGGCAGAGGCCGATGAGCTCCTTACCAATATGCGACACCGGAAACTTATCACTGGCTCGACAGTCACAGGCATGATTACAGCCGGAAATATATTTCACCCCAACCACAAAATGGTTCGCTTCACTCCGGATATTAAAAACTGCGACCACACAAATTCCTCTTATCATCTGCCTGCATTTTATGAATTGTGGGCGCTATGGGGCCCGGAGCTGGACAGGTCCTTCTGGGCCGAGGCGGCCTCGGCAAGCCGTGATTTCTTTCATCGCGTGACACATCCGATTACAGGCCTTGCCCCCGACTTTGCCAATTTCGACGGCACGCCGTGGGCAAGCGGCTGGAACAGCCAGTCCGTTCATTTTCAGTTTGACGCCTGGCGCACAGCTATGAATTGGTCCTTCGATTGGGCCTGGTGGGTCAAAGATGACCGGCAAAGACAGTTGAGCGACCGTCTTCAGGCGTTTTTCGAGTCCAAAGGTATGTCTGATTACGGAAGCCGGTTTACACTTGAAGGTAGCCAATTAGGCGGTGAGCACTCGGCCGGACTGGTGGCGATGAACGCCGTGGCTGGTCTTGCGGCGGCCCATCCGCGTGCAAAATATTTTGTCGAGGAGCTGTGGAATACACCAGTTCCGACTGGACAATACCGTTACTACGACGGCATGTTATATTTGCTGGGTATGCTTCATTGCAGCGGCGAGTTCCGCATCTGGCCGCCGCAGCAATAGACCCAATCCATTTGATAAACGAGGCCGATGAGACTCGAACTCACAACCTTCGGATCGACAGTCCGACGCTCTAACCAATTGAGCTACGGCCCCGAGTAACAACTACAAGACGTAATATACCGGCCAATTTGTATTTATGTCAATTGTTTTTATGCCGCACCTATAATTAAATTTGAAAGGCCCGTGGATGGAATATCCGCTATAATTCCGTTTATGTCTTTGCAGCTTTTCTAATAAATTATTTTCTTGCAGACTGCGAACGTCTGACAACCGGTTGTGATTTGCTGTTTTTTATCTGGTTTTGCTGCAGAACTCTCATAGATTTCTTTACGTCGGCGACTTTGAGGACACCGGTTGTTCGGCCACCCTTTGCGCCTGCAGTACAATATGCGTAAGAGATATTTATGTGGCTCTTAGCCAGTTTTTCTGCGACTGTTGCCAGAGCGCCGGCTTTATTGGTCAGGTTCACGCATAAAACTTCAGTCTCATTATAATTCATATTGAGCCTGGACAGCACCTGTTTTGCCGCTTTCGGCGAAGCAAAAACTATCCGCATCACGCCGTGTTCGACGGAATCCATCATTGTCATTGCTATGATATTGATTTTGGCTCGTGCAAATTCACCGAGTACCTGGGCCAGCACACCTGGCTTATTCACCATAAAAATCGAAAATTGTGTCGTAACATACATAAATTGGCCTTTCTAATTGTATCTATTCCATCTCCCTCAAACCTGTTCGGGATAAATCTAAATAATATCTCCCATGTTGGATTTAACCGTCATTTGCGGCCTTGACGGCGCTTTCTTTATCCGGGAAAAATCTGAATACCTTGTCAAGATTCGTTATTTTAAAAACCCTGTGCAGTTGTGGATTTATCCGGCTGATTATGACTTCACCATTTTGCGGCTGTAGTTTAGCACGCATCTCCAAAAGCAATCCCAGCACTAAGGAGGAGAAAAATTTCACTTCCCCAAAGTCAAAAATTAGTCTTTTTGGGTGCTTGTTATCAATAAATTCCTTTATTTGCTCAGAGATTGCGGCTATTTCGTTCGTATCGCTTATCGAAGCGGTCTTGAAGGTTACTACCGCGGTACTGTCTTCACTGGTTATTTCCACGCTAACTTTTTCGTTCATATCCAACGGCCTTTTTCCGAAATCTCGATTAAGAGCCCTTTCTACTTGAATTATCTTAAGTTTTACTGTCTTAGTCAAGTTCTTACCTGTTTTTAGAATTTAATCAATAATTTTTTTAGCACTTCCAGCAGGCGACTAAATGCTCCTTTTTGCCGTTTTTTTCCTTAAGGGCCGGCATTTGTTTTAGACAATTATCACCGGCTACAGGGCATCGCGAATGAAAAGGGCAGCCAGCCGGTGGATTCAGGGCACTGGGGACTTCACCGGCTAACGTAGTTCTGTGGCTTCGTTGTGAATGCTCAATCTGCGGGATTGCCGAAAAAAGGGCACGCGTGTAGGGGTGTAGAGGGTTTCGATAGAGCTCTTCTGCAGAAGCTCGTTCTACGATTTTGCCCATATACATTACTGCTACAATATCACAGATAAATTTAACTACGGCCAAATCATGTGCGATGAATAAATACGTCAGTCCAAATTCCTCCTGTAAGTCTTTTAGCAGATTTAATATCTGCGATTGAATTGAGACATCAAGGGCGCTGACCGGCTCGTCGCAAATAACCAGTTTCGGCTCCAGTGCCAGTGCTCTCGCCACTCCGATTCGCTGCCGCTGACCGCCTGAGAACTCGTGTGGATAACGGTTCATATATTCTGGTGACAATCCAACCCTTGAAAGCAACATTGCAGTCCGGTCGGTCAGCTTGCTGCCGGTTATACCTTTGTGAGTCTTCAACGGCTCACCTATGGCATTGCCAACAGTCAATCTTGGGTTTAATGAACCGTATGGGTCCTGAAAGATGAGACTAATCTGCCTGCGGAGCTTTTGCAGCTCGGCCTTATCAACCGCCAAAACATCCGTTTGCTCAAATAGAATCTCTCCCGATGTAGCCGGTATTAGTCGAATTATGCTGCGTGCAACGGTTGTCTTACCGCAGCCACTCTCGCCTACCAGGCCCAGCGTCTGGCCTTTCCTGATTTCGAAGCTTACACCATCGACTGCTTTCACATAGCCGACGGTTCGTTGGAGAAGACCTTTTTTTACAGGAAAATAGGTCTTTAAATCTTCGACTCTCAGCAGATGTCCATTTTTATTCGCCATATCTATTTTCTATTGTGGATATCCTTTCGCATACCAGCAGGCAACAGAACGGCCCGGCTGGACTTCTCTGAGTTTCGGTTCAGCACTTTGGCACTTTTTATCGTTACAACCTGTCTGGCAGCGAGGGTGGAATTTGCACCCTGTTGGAAAGTGTAATGGGTCCGGCACGTTACCTGAGATTGTATGCAGGCGTTTGCCTTCAAAGCCCAGACGGAGTAAAGATTTTAACAGGCCCTGAGTATATGGATGCAGGGGCTCTTTAAAAAGACGCTGCGTATCGGCCACTTCCACTATTCGTGATGCGTACATTACCGCTACGTCTTCAGCCCGCTGTGCCACAATGCCCAAATCATGAGTTATCAGCAGAATACTCATCCCTGTTTGTTTCTGTAATTCATCTAATAAATCCAGTATCTGCGCCTGAAGGGTTACATCCAGGGCTGTTGTAGGTTCGTCGGCTATCAATAAGCCAGGTTGGCAGCTTATTGCCATTGCTATCATAACCCGCTGTTGCATCCCGCCTGACATCTGATGAGGATATTCGCGGGCACGCTGTTGTGGGTCGGAGATACCGACTTTCTTCAGCATTTCGACTGCATCTGCCCAGGCCTCGCTTATTCCTTTTTTCTGGTGTAGCGTTATGGCTTCAGCTATCTGATTTCCTACCGTGTAAACCGGATTAAGACTGGTCATCGGCTCCTGGAAAATCATAGCTATTTCATTGCCTCGGACCTTCCTCATTCGTTTTTCGCTGAGGGTCAGGAGGTTGTTTCCCTGAAAAATAATTTCTCCACTGACGATTTTGCCTTGTGGCTCTGAAACCAGCCGCATAATAGATAGTGCTGTTACGCTTTTGCCGCAACCGCTTTCCCCTACGAGGGCAAATGTTCTGCCTTTCTCCATCGAAAAGCTCACGTTCTGCACCGCTTTTATAACGTTTTTTTCAGTGAAGAAATATGTCGAAAGGTCTTTTACCGATAATAATGTCTCGTTGTTATCCATTGATTCCTGTAGCTGTTCAGGTAATAAATATTATTTCTTATTGAATCCTTAGTTTCGGGTCAATTGCATCCCTCAGCGACTCTCCGACCAGGTTATATGCAAGCACTGTAAGAAATATTGCAAGGCCCGGAAAGAGAGACAGCCACCAGAGGAATCTTCCTGTTGTGCTGACGCCTAGGCTGAGCATTTGTCCCCAGCTTGGCGTTGGCGGAGCGACGCCGAACCCGAGGAAACTGAGAGCTGCCTCAATGAATATTGCCCCGGCAATACCAAATGTTACATTAACCAGCACCGGAGCTATGCCGTTTGGCAGCATATGCCTAAAGAGAATACTACGCAAAGGCAATCCAAGCGATATAGCCGCCTGGACGAAATCCTGTTTTCGCAGCTTGAAAAATTCAGCCCGGATAAAACGGGCGTAACTTGTCCAGCTTGTAATACCGATGATTATCATAATGTTTAACAGGGACCGCGGGAAAAACGCTACAATAGTGATGATGAGAAAGAACACAGGTATCGCCATCATTATCTCGACTACACGCATCCCGATGAAATCCACCTTACCCCCGAAATATCCCAGAATTGCTCCGGCTATTACGCCTATGACAGCGGATATGCCAACCGCCACAAATCCCACTGAAAGAGATATTCTGCTACCGTGAAGCAACCTGCATAGAACATCCGCTCCGACATCGTCGGTCCCAAGCCAGTGCTGTCGGCTGGGCGGCTGCTCGCGCAGCTTCAGGTTCGTTCGGTCATAGCCGTAAGGTATTGGAGCAAAAACAGCGTTTGTTGCTTTGCCTGAAGCTATAAGGGCTTTATAGTCGGTAGCGTCGAGCCGTCGCGGGACGAAAATCAGAATCAATATGGTTCCTATAACGACTATCGAGCTGTTTATACATATCTGACGCCACAGTATCGCCGGCCGAATAGAGGGGTCAACCCGTTTATGATTGCGTCTGATTAACAGCACCTGCAAATACCCGAAGATTGCGGCGAGGAAAATGCAATAATCACTCACTTTGAGATTTCTGAAAATAGGGAAATGTAATTGTTCATCGATACGAATTGCGAATGGTTTGTCATTGGCAAGAAAAGGCGCAAATACTGCGACTGCAAACAGGAAAAAAATAAAGCCCAGACAGAATCTGGCGAGCCAGCTTTTGGAGAACTCCCGCCAGACCAGCTCGCCGTAGGATGTTCCCCATTTCGATTTCTCTTGCGATTGCTTGCTCATAATTTCTTACACTGCGTTTTCAAAGCTTATCCGTGGGTCAGCGACGGCATAGGCGATATCGGCAAGTAAAAGACCGAATAAATTCAATACTCCACCGATAGTCGCAACCGCCATAACCACGTTGTAGTCACGCGTCGTAACTGCCTCGAATGCTAATAGTCCCATACCGGGAATACTGAATATCCTTTCGATAATTACCGACCCGCCGAGCATCGCAGGCAGCAGCGTAGCCATAATCGTAATCACTGGAATTATGCTGTTGCGAAAAGCGTGTCTGAATATTACGACTATGTTCGATAGGCCTTTTGCCCGCGCGGTCCGGACGTAATCAGCTCGGAGGTTATCCAGCATTCCTGCTCTAACCTGTTTAGTAAGATATGCGAATCCGGTATAGGTCAGGCAAAGCACCGGCAGAACCAGATGCCACAATCTATCGGCCAGCCAGGGGAAAAATGGCAACTGGTCTGCATAATTGCTGCTGAGTCCCGCGGGTGGAAACCAGCTTTTAAATGTTGGCCCACAGAAATAGCCTATTAGCATCTGGCCGATCCACATAACCGGTAACGACCAGAGCATGAACAGGACTATTGAGCTGACTCGGTCGAAAAACTGCCTGTGCTGCACCGCTGTCAGGACACCTAACGGCAGCGACACCGCGTAGATAATCACAAAGGCAATGATATTTAATATCAGCGTAATTGGGAGTTTTTCTTTGATTAGCTCACTAACCGGACGATGGTGCTTAATTGAATCCCCGAAATCGAGCCGGACGACCCGCCGAAGCCAGTTAGCGTATTGGACGTGAATCGGCTTATCCAGCCCGTATAGTTTCATCCGTGTCTCACGAACATTTACTGCCCGCTCAGCGTCCATTTGCCCGCCCGGTCCCATACTCAAACTCACCGGGTCGCCGGGTGCAGCCCGGCTGATGGCGAAAACCATCACGGTTATCCCAAACAGAGTTGGAATCATCAACAACAATCGTCTGACGATATACGTAGTCATCTCAAAATCTTCAAAATGTTCTATGAACTATGAACTTATTTATATTTTTGTTTTTCTTTCGGAACATACCACTCATGCTCATCGAGTCCAAGTTTATGAATTATCATATTTTCGAAGCGCTTATCCAGAAAGCGCTGCTCCGGCCGGGTATATACAAACGTGTAGGGCTGTTCCTCATGTATTATTCGATGAAACTGATGGTAGAGTTTGTTTCGCTTGTCTGGATCCAGAGTCTGCCGGGCCTCTTCAATTATCGCATCAGCTTTCGGATTGTTAAAGCCGACGTAATTGGAACCTCTGTTTCCAATTTGCGAGGAGTGCCATACTTGATAAGGGTCTCCCGCCAATCCACCTCCCCACGCCATATTCACTGCGTCAAATTCCCGGTCCTGAACCCGTTGAATAAAGACTGACCATTCAAAAGGGTCTGGTATGACATCGATACCAACCTTTGCTGCTTCGTCCTTTAGTAATTTTGCAATCTGTTCATGCAGCGGAATACCGCTTCCAATCATATATCTGAATCTGAACGGCAGGCCGTTTTTGTCGCGTATTCCATCTCCATTCGTATCGACCCAGCCGGCTTCGTCAAGTAGTTCCTTGGCCTTTTCGGGTTCATATGGCCAGGGCTTTATATTCGGGTCGTTCTGGGGACCGAATATGTAAAAGGGGCCGGTCGGTATCTTTGCTTCCGGCACCTTTAAAAGGTATTTACATATTGTTTCCCTGTTCACGAGGTGCGTCATAGCCAGGCGAACTCGCCGGTCTTTAAAAAACGGTCTGTCCTGATTCCAGCCCATCCAAAAATATCCCACACCGGGATGCCAGTACGATAGACACCGGATGTCCTTCGTAAATTCTTTATCCCCGGATAATTGCGCAAATTGCTCTGGTAAGGGCCGCATATAATCAATCTGTCCAGACCTCAATGATTGAACTGCTGCTGTGTCGTTGGTGATGAATTTATAGACAATTTTTTTCAACTTCGGCTTTCGACCCCAGTAGTTTTCATTACGCCGTAAGACCAATTCTCTGCCGACGTCCCATTTCTCAAAGACATAAGGCCCACTACCAACCGGATTGGATACCCGCTTATTGAATTCTTCGGGGTCATCAAATTCATAGATATGCTTCGGAAGTATCCCTGCATCGCGCAAGCACACAAATTCAAGAGATTTAAAATACACCTTTTTCATAATAAATTTTACTTCGAGGTCGCTGATTTTAACAACTCGCTCAACATCCTTGTAATAATTGGCGGTACTTGCAGCATCAACTCTGGGATTCTTTATGGTTTCATAGGTAAAGATGACGTCGTCAGCCGTAATCGGATGCCCATCGGAAAAATGCACATTGTCCCTAATGCGAAAGTAAATCTCAAGCCCGTCATCCGAAACTTCATAACTTTCCGCTAGAAATGGTCGAAGCTCAAATGCATCCGGGTCATAATCCAATAGCCCTTCAAAAATATTCCCGTGGACGATATAGTTGGTATACATACCCGATGAAGTATGTATCATATTTAAAGTGGCTGGCTCTGCATCTAATCTCCAGATGAGCCAGTCCCCTTCATCGCCGGGGTATTCTTCGCCTTGCAAATCAGCAGAGCTTTCTTTTTCGCCGGCGGTCCTCAAAAGGCCTGATGTTTGCCACCTTTCTATAAGGAGATTGAGACGCTCATATAACCTGTCTGCCTGCACCATAGACAAAACCTGCAGCAGTATTACACAGGCCAAAAGCAAAAAGAGAAAAAACGTAAACAATCCTGAATGGCCGTTCATAATATAGCTCCTGACTCTTTATTCATTTTTCGTTCTCTGTCTCTTTATTTGTATCTTTGCTCTTCCCTTGGCACATACCATTCGAGATAATTAAGGCCTAATTTGTGAATCTTAACATTTTTGAAGCGTTTATCAACCAGACGAAAGGTCGGCCGGGCAAAAAGGAATGTATAGGGCTGTTCTTTATGGAGAATCCTGTGAAGCTCGTGGGAGAGTCTGTTTCTTTCCTGCTCGTCCATTGTGTGTCTTATTGTTTCAAGCAGTCTATCCGCATCAGCATTATCAAAGCCGACGTAATTTGAGCCACGATTGCCGATTTGAGATGAATGAAATATGGAGTAGTTATCTTCGATTATGTCGCCTCCCCAGCCCATAACCATCGCCTCGAATTTTCTGTCACTTAACAGAGGTAAAAGAACCGACCACTCGTATGGCTCGGCAACCATCTCAATCCCTGCTTTTTCTGCTTCATCCTTCAACAGTTTCGCAAGTCTTTCATAGAGAGCAGAACCGCTCGGATACATAAACTTAAATCGAAAAGCCAATCCATCCTTATCTCTCAGGCCGTCGCCATCGCTGTCAACCCAGCTGGCTTCGTCAAGCAATTGTTTCGCCCTGTCTAAATCGTATGGCCAGGGTGCGATATCAGGGTCATTTTGAGGACCTCTGATATAATAAGGCCCGGTTATCGACTCGCCTTGACCCTTCAAAAGCTTCGATATTATCTCTTTTCTATTAACAATATGCGTCATTGCCAGACGAACACGCTTATCTTTGAAAAATGGAGTGCTCTGATTCCAGCCGATGTAATAAAACGGAGCTCCCGGATTCCAATATGAAATGCAGTTAAATTCTTTTTTGAACTGGGCATCGTTGGCAAGGTCTGAAAACTGGTCCGGCTCGGGAATAATAATGTCAACTTCATGTGAACGCAGGGCCTGGACAGCCGCAGCCGGATTCGAAATGAATTTATAGATGACTTTCTTCAGCTTCGGCTTGGGACCCCAGTAGTTCTCATTACGCCGCAGAACAATCTGCTGACCTACATCCCATTTCTCGAACATATAAGGCCCGCTGCCTACCGGATTGGATATCCGCTTATTGAATTGCTGTTCATCTTCGAATTTATATATATGTTTGGGATATATACCGATATCCCAGAACGACAAAATCTCAAGTGCCTTAAAATAAGGTCTCTTCATAATAAACTTCACTTCGTGCTCATTAATCTTAACGGGCTTGTCAACATCCACAAACATATTGGCAATATCTGCTGCATCAACCTTCATATTAATGATTGTTTCATAAGTGAATATTACGTCATCAGCGGTAACGGGCACTCCATCTGAAAAGTGGATGTTGTCCCTCAGCCGAAATGTAATCTCAAGACCATCATCCGAAATATCAAAGCTTTCCGCCAGCAGAGGTTTGAGTGTCACATTATCGAAATCGTAAACCATCAAGGGCTCAAAAATCTGTGGAGTTGTAATCCATCTTGAGTAAATATCTCCGTCAACGTTAATCTGGTTTAGTGTTTTTGGTTCGACGCGAAATCCCCATACCAGCCAGTCTCCCTCGTCGCCCTGATATTCTTCGACCGGGTTTGGAATCCGGGACCTGCTTTTATTTGCCTCAATTGCGTTACTGCTTTCGAAAATTTCATCGAGCCGATTGAGACTTTCGTAAAGGCGGTCGGATTGAACCATCGAAAAAATTTGAAGCAGGATAATAGTTGACAGCAGCAGAAAAATGAAAAATGCGACACTCACTTCACGACCGTTCATTAAACCTCCGTTGTTTCCTGTTGGGTCTGATAGGTGAAATTTGGTGCTTATTTGAGTTCTTTGTTTTTGGGCGGCTCCGGTAGGGCAAGGGGGGCGGTGCTGCCACCATAGTCGAAATTGAATTTCGACGGCAGTTCTCCCGCGGTTCTTTCCTCACCAAGCAACTTGTTATGCTCCTGGAAAAGGGCGTTCATATCGTTTTCCTCGACAGCTCTTTTTATCGTCGTGTGTATTCTACCCATAAGTTTGCTGATGCACTTGTCCTCTGTTTCGACTATTACCGAAGCCAGCTGGTTTTTCTGGGTATCGCTCAGAATCCTCTGACCCTTAAGGTATCTTTGTATTACGTAAGAGTACAGTTGGCCAAAACGCCCGGCAACAGGGTTGCTTTTGCTTGTTGTTGAGGACGAGTTATTTAAGTCTGTCGTGGTCATCTTGTTGCTGAGCGATTTTAAAATATCGCAATCCAGAAGTTCGTATTCTACCGTCCAGATTGCGTATTTTTTAATTCGTGTATCAGCTAATTGAATCAGCAGGCCCTCTGCTTCCTGAGTTTTGATGTCACCGGCGAATTTTGCTATTAAAACTAATGTCTCCGGGCTGCTGCTTTCGACAATCTTGTTAAGTTCCGCCACGATATTGCGAGCCAGTGTCAAATTGGTTGTTCCGCCGGCATTGAGCTTTTTTGTAACATTTGGGTTGGTAAGACAATGAACCGCCCAATATCGAATAATTGTGTTTTTATCTTTTAGGTTCTCTATGACCAACTCTGCTATCCTCGGATTTTCCAGGCCGTCTATCAGAATAAGGAGGTTCATTGTTAACAAGGCCCTGTATCCTTCCGGTGTTAATCTTGCTGTTTTTTGCAGGGCCTGTGAGATATATTTGTAGGCAGATTCGGAGAATTGTTCGGCATACTGTGCCTGGTTGCTTTGCCTGCTCAGGATAACTGTGCGAATCTGGGCTATATCTGAAAAATCACGGGTTCCTATAAGCTCTCGCACCGCCTCATCTATAAAATTGTCGATAATCTGCAGGTCCTGGCTGTCGAGGACGCTTTTCTGGAGGACGTCGTCAATTAGTCTTGTATTAACAGCTTCGGTTCTCGAACTCGTCAGGAAGACTAAAAATACTACCAGAATGGCAAAAATCCACCCTTTTACATTCATTTTGCAGACACCCTAAAAACAGATTATCTTGTTCAAACAACTCTCACTTTATACACATTTTTCGATATTATCCAGTTTAACTTTTCAACTACATTTTGTCAAGTCAGTCCCAGAAGCCGGACTTGGATAGTAATATAGAAATATCGTTCTTTTTACCATCTTGATTCAAAATGTCATTTTGATTTATTAATTGTTTTAATTCATGGCTGGGAATTTTCCTTGATACTGTTTTTCGTGGAATATCTCTCTAAAAATCCAGATTTTTCTGTAAAACTATGATAAAAATGGCTATGATATCGCTGGGTGTTGACTTACTTGCGTTTCTAATATAAGGTGATGGCTTTATATCATTAAAGAATTGTGCAATTATTTGTATGAAGGTCAGAGATGGTTAAGCGTTTTTTTGTTTTCATATCTTTGCTTGCGATATTGATTTTTTTTGTAGGTTGTGAGCCCGAGTCTGCTGAAAAGCCGCAGGTTGAGCCATCAAAACCCGTCCTCACAGAGCCCCAGCCGATAAAGACCGAAAGTCCCGGAACCGAACTTCCGGCATCAAAACCGCCGGAGTCTGAGCCACCAAAGCCAGCATCGCCGAAAGTCGCAGCGCCAAAAGCCGAGGCCGAACCACCGAAAATCGAGCCCCCAAAGCCAAAGCCCGAACCTTCGAGGCCGAAACCTGCTCCAAAGGTTACTTTTCACGATAAATGTGCCCCTATTTTAACTCATTACGTCGACGATGAGGGAATGGTTAACTATAAAGAACTCAGACGAAAAAAGGTGGAGCTGAACCGGCTGCTTGATGATTTTGCCGAACTTGACCCGAGTGAATATAAATCCTGGCCAAAAGAGGACAAAATCGCCTTTTGGATTAACGCATATAATATAAAAATGCTTAAAGTGATAGTTGATAATTACCCCATTGAGTCAACACGAATATTGCGCATTATCTGGGGACCTGACAGTATCAGGCATATTGACAGAAATATAGGGGGCATCTGGAAAAGCAAATTTATTGTAATGGATGAGGAATTTACACTTGCAGAAATCCAGCAGCGGTTATTCCATAAGGAGTTTGACGAGCCACGCATCCTGTTTGCCTTAACCCTCGGCTGTTTGTCAGGTCCTCCCTTGCGAAATGAGCCGTATTATGGAAGTAAACTCTACAAACAGCTGGACAATCAGGTGAAAAAATTCCTGTCCGGTTCAAAAGCGTTCAGAATTGACAAAGAAAACAAGATTGTTTATTTGTCTGCTTTGCTTAAACCGACCTGGCATGGAAAAGAGTTTATTAGTAAGTTCGGCACGGACAAAAAATTCAAGGACCAGCAGCCCGAAATTCGCGCTGTTTTGAATTTTCTCACCGATTATATCTCCAGAGGCGATGTGTCTTTTCTTGAAGTGGAATATTATACAGTTGAATATGTGAGGTTTGACTGGACTATTAACGATGGTTAGCAGAAGAAAATAAACCGCAAAAAAGTAATAACAAGGTGTGGATTACTAAAAGGATAAACTGCAAATGATCAGAAAAACAAGGCAAGACAATAATTATTGTGATACGGATAAATATCTTTTCACGAGTGAATCAGTAACAATGGGTCATCCCGACAAGGTGGCCGACCATATATCAGATGCAATTCTTGACGCAATGCTCGCACAGGACCCAAAGAGCAGGGTTGCCTGCGAAACAATGGTCAAGGACGATATGGTCATAGTTGCCGGTGAAATAACTTCCGGGGCGGTAGTGGATATCCCAAAAGTTGTGCGTAATACCATCAGGGAAATTGGGTATGATGACCCTGAGTTCGGGTTTTGCTATGAAACCTGCGCTGTTATTGTATCGATTGGTAAACAAAGCCCCGACATCTCGCAGGGTGTGACCGAAGGTGTCGGCCTGCATAAAGAGCAGGGGGCCGGAGACCAGGGAATAATGTTCGGATTCGCCTGCAAAGAAACTCCCCAGCTTATGCCTATGCCTATTCAGCTTGCGCACACGCTTACGACTCGGCTGGAGAAGATGCGTAAAAATAAAAAGTTGCCCTGGCTCAGGCCGGATGGCAAGAGCCAGGTTACAGTCGAGTATGAGAACGGCAGGCCAAAACGTATTCACACCGTTGTCATAGCTACCCAGCACTCACCGTCTATTACCTACAGACAATTGCGAAAGCAAATCATTGAGAATGTTATTTTGCCGGTTTTGCCAAAACGGCTTGTTGACAAAGACATTATATACCATATCAATCCTACCGGCCGGTTCGTTACAGGCGGTCCCAAAGGTGATTGCGGGTTGACCGGCAGAAAAATCATCGTTGATACTTACGGTGGAAGGGGCAGCCACGGCGGCGGTTCCTTTAGCGGAAAAGACCCCACGAAGGTTGATAGAACGGCGAGCTATATGGCAAGGTACATCGCTAAGAACATAGTTGCCGCCAGTCTTGCCGATGCCTGTGAAATTCAGCTCTCTTACGCCATTGGAGTAGCTGAGCCAATTTCTGTTCTTGTTGATACTGAAGGAACTTCAAAGATTAGCGAGCAGAAAATCAGCCAGATTGTAAGAAAGCTTTTCCCGCTAACGCCTAAGAAAATGATTGCTTATTTAAAACTTGCTCGCCCGATTTTTGCCCAGACCTCTTATGGTGGCCACTTTGGAAGAACGGGTCCCAACTTTACCTGGGAAAAGACCGATATGGTGGCCAAACTCCGCAAGGCAGCAGGAATGTAAAATAAGATTTGGCGGGCTTGCCCCGCCGAAACAAATCTTAGTGTTTAAAGTGCCTTTTGCCGGTAAAGACCATAGCAATGCTGTGCTTGTCCGCAGTGGCAATGACTTCATCATCTTTTTTCGAGCCGCCCGGCTGAACTATGCACGCTACGCCCGCATTGGCGGCATTTTCGACATTATCGGGGAATGGAAAGAAGGCGTCGGAGGCCATTGCGCAGTCTTTTGTCTGGTTGCCTGCATTCTTAAAGGCGATTAGTCCGGACTCAACGCGATTCATTTGTCCCGCCCCAACTCCTATGACCTTTCGGTTCTTGACCAGCACGATTGTATTGCTCTTGGTATGCTTGGCGGCGAGCCAGGCAATCCGCAGGTCTTCGAGTTGCTCTTTTGTCGGTCTGGCCTTCGTTGGATACGTCAGCGCATCCGGTTCCCAGCCGACCAGGTCCCTTTGTTGCAACAACAGCCCACCAACGACACAGCGAACATCAAGCTCGGCATAATTTGTCTTTGTTCTATCGATTGGCCCGGTTTCCATCAGGCGGACCCTGTTGCCCCAGCTTTTTAGCGTCCTGATTATCTCGACCGCATCGGCCTCGAATTCCGGGGCAATTATCACCTCTGCAAAGAAACCGCCTGCTCCCAATGCCTTTCCGAATCGGCTGTAGGATTCCATTATCGTTCTGGCCAGCTCAACATCCACTTTTCTGTTGAGCGCTACGATGCCGCCGAACGCGCTGATTACATCACCTTCATAGGCCTTTCGATACGCCTCGCAAATATTCTCATCTATAGCACATCCGCAGGGATTGAGATGTTTGACCACCACAGCCGCCGGCTCGCTGAATTCTTTGACCAGCTCAAACGCAGCGTTGGCGTCCAGAAGGTTGTTAAAGCTGATACTGGTTTCGACCTCCGATATGCTGGCGGTGCAAGCGGATGTCTCGCCACTGGCCGGCAGCTTGTAAAATGCGGCATTTTGGTGAGGATTTTCGCCGTAACGCAGCCCTCTGTCTTTTCTAAGGGCGATTGAAATCCTTTCCGGGAAGGGGACATTTGCTTTGCCGTTGAGGTATTTTGATATCGCTGCATCGTAGGACGCTGTCAGACCAAAGGCAACTCGTGCAAAATCGCTGCGCATCTGTTCGCTCACAGCCCCGTCATTTTTTTCCATCTGCTCGATGACTATGTCATATTGGTCGGGGCTTGTAACAACCGTGACGAACTTATGATTTTTCGCAGCAGAACGGAGCATGCTTGGCCCGCCAATATCGATATTTTCAATCGCCTCTTCTAATGTGCAGCCGGGCCTGGCAATGGTTTGTTCAAACGGATAAAGATTCACGCAGACTAAATCAATCGGCTCAATATTGTGCTCTTTCATTGCGGCTATATGTTCGCTTTTGTCACGCAAACCCAAAAGTGCACCGTGAATCTTTGGGTGAAGTGTCTTTATCCTGCCATCCATCATTTCCGGGAAACCTGTAACCGACTCTATACCGGCAACTTTTATTCCGGCCTCGCTTAGTTTTTTGGCTGTCCTGCCGGTGCTGATTATCTTAACTCCCATCTTGCTCAGTTTCCTGGCAAAATCTACGACTCCGCTTTTGTCAGAAACACTTATCAATGCCGTCTTAATTTTTACATCCATTTGACCTTCATCTCCCTGATTTTTTTGAATTCCATTTGATAAATGTTGTTTCCTTATGTCCCTTTTTTATTCGACGGGTGTTATGCATGTAATTCGTCCATTTTTGTTGGCAATATAAATTTTCGAATCAATTGTGTTTGTTGCATATCGCGACACTTGCGCAAAATTGGCAGAATACAATAATTTTCCCTTGTTATTGTCCATTACTACCAATGTTCTGGTTTTTGTAATGACATAAGCTTTTCCGCTCGCTTCTGTTAATAAATCAGCGCCCTTGACCAGCTGCCACAAAATCTTGCCGCTTTTCTTGTTTATGGCTGCCAGGCCTTTATCGTCGGCCCGCTGATAAATGGTATCTTTTGTTATATAAGGTGCACTATCAAGCACTGCATTTGTCTGACACTTCCAAACGAGCTTCACTGCCTGCGAGTCGAGCACATCAATTCTATACACATTCGTGTCCTTACAGGCAAAAAAAATTGAGCTTCCATCCCGCACAATCGGCCCGATTACACCGCCGGCAGCATCAAATTGCCAGAGCCGGGTGGGCTTTTCAGGCGTAAAACTAATCACATTGCCCCCATCGGTGGTAAAGATTACGGAACTCTCGTCGGCGGTAATTGAAGTAATCATAGATTCGTTATCGGGGGCCACCTTGAAAACCGTAACCATATCCTCCGCTCGCAGCACCTGGAGGCGTCCGTCTTCCCCAGCCAGGTAGAAGTGAGACCTGTTACGAGCTATAGGGCAAACTATGTTGAATCCCGGATGCCAGGCGCTGAGTTTCTCGCCGGATTCGGGATTAATTTCAACCACCTCATTGCCAATTAAAGATATGAGCTTGTCTCCATAAAGCTCAAGCCCGACAATCGGCAGGCCTGCAGGTGCAATGGAACTGCCGAATATCATATTCCCCTTTTCCCTGTTTAGAGAAATCATATAGTTGTGGTCGGAAAAAGCATATATACGTTCACCGAGGATGACCAATCGTTCCAATCTTTCGCCTTTTTTAATCGGCAGCTTGTTTTCCCAGAATATTTTTAACTTAGCGTGCTCAAGCAGTTCCGGTGAAACAAGCTTTTCTGAGTCTGCGTAGCACGGGCTTTCTACCTGTGGAAGCACTGCCAGGATGGCCGTGCTACAAAGGACACCTAATAAATACAACTTACATTGCAAATTGCGTGACATTTCCCAGTCCTCCCATTTTGCCACCAAGACACAAAGGCACTAATTTTTTTAACTTTTATTTTAGCTACCGCCACTTTGTGTCTTTGTGACTTCGTGGCTAATTTTTCTTTGCTTTAAGCTTTACATTTTCACGTAGTCAGCCAAGTCAATATTATGCTCAGCTTCGAATTTCTGCATCTCTTCGATGCGTGCAATATCGTCGTTTATTCGGTTTACAAGCTTAAATATATATGGCTTTCCTTCCAGCCGATTTTTCAGGTCGTCGAGCATCGAATCCCATGTCCCATCATACAATTGCGCCTTGAGGATTACCAGCATACGGTGCTCGCTGCTCAGTCTGTCAACGTAATCGCTTACCTCTTTGCTGACGCTCGTTTTGCCGTTTTTCACGCTATTTTCACTTGCCTCAGCCATTTTCTACACCCTAGCCGTATCACGGGCTTCCAGCCCGTGGTACTTTGGCCAAATCCTAACCATAACAGTCAAAAATTGCAACAAATTT
>CAZBWE010000047.1:8344-18660 GCA_964495465.1 uncultured Pirellulales bacterium | reverse complement strand
TTTGGAACAAAGGTGCTGGAGCTGGTGTTTCCATGGCTTGGGGAAGCTGGCAGTCAGCATCGAACCCGGTTTTAAGAGATGTCCATGAATATATTTTGGTTTTTAACAAAGGTTCATTCAAGCGGGAATCAAAAGAAAAAGAAAATACAATCACCAAAGAGAGTTTTATGGAATGGACAAAATCAGTTTGGGTTATGAATCCTGAATCAGCAAGGAAAGCTATGCATCCAGCCCCATTTCCTGTTGAATTACCTTACCGATTGATACAACTTTATTCGTTTAAGGATGATGTTATTCTTGATACATTCATGGGAAGTGGAACAACAGGTATTGCGGCTATAAAGTCAGAACGAAAGTATATCGGTTATGAGATCAATGATGAGTATGTCAAAGTAGCTCAAAAAAGATTAAAAATACTACAATCACAAGCCCGTATGTTTGTATAATCATGTAAATATAGGGACACCATACTTATTTATTCAGAAATGATCGGGTTCGTTTCCCAAACTGTCAATTTGCTTTTTGCTGCCGCTGATGCAAATTGTTCCGGTGAATTCTAATCAAGAATCCTTCGACTTCGTTCAGGACGGGTCCCTCGACGAACCGTTAGGCGACTAAAAATGGACTGCCGGGTGAATTTCTTCGATATTGCTGTTTTGGCAAACAACTGGTTGGTTTGCACCGACCCAAACTGTTATTAAGATAGCTCGCTGGTGGTTTTGTTATAAGCTCTTTGATTTTCAAAACGAATCAGAGCCGGTTTTGAAACGAAGAGATTGCTTCACTATGCTCACAATGACTCCGGCCACGATAGCCAGTGCTAATAAGAATTGTAGTCCATCTACATTGTGTTTTCACGGGCTGGAATTGGAAGCCCGTGCTACATAGTTTCTCGTACTACGCTGTGTTTTCTACATAACGTCTCATACTGTGCTGTGTTTTCACGGGCTGGAAGCCCGCGCTACATAACGTCCTATAATATATGTTATGTTTCATTCAGCTATTGTTTTTGGTTAAGAATTGAGTTTTCGTATCTTTGTAAGATTTTGCGTGTTTTTACACGGTTTATTTAGAATATAGGCGGGTCATTTTTAATTGCCTGATTGGCCGTATCCGCAATATTATCCCACATAAATGCAACCCTGTCTAAAAGTCCTAAATTCTGCAAAACGATGGAGATGTTGGCTGAGGAATGTGAATAAGTGAAGTTTTTCTCAAAGAACCGCTCAAGATTCATAAGAGACGATGCAAATTTAATTTTATCACAATAAAGAAGAGCGGTTTTGTAATGCAACTCAAGGGTTTCCTTGTCAAGACAATCTGAAGCAGTAAACTGCTCCAGAGCAAGGTCTTTTTCGTCGGTTTCGTATAAACAGACCGCTAATTTGCATTTAGCCCTATAGTAGGTGGGATTTATTTGAAGAGCAGCCCGAAAAGACATAATTGCCTCCGGCATCTTCCCAGTGCTCATCATCAATATACCAAGGCGATAATGCAAGTCGGGATTTTGCGGCTGATTGGCAATTTGACGATGATGGGCCGCGATTACGGCATTGGTTAGGTTTATTTTGTTGTCCTCGCCGGACATAAGCGTATTCTTCTCAAGACCGGTTTTGAATTGCAAAGTGGCTGTCTCAGCAAACAACAACGAACTATTCGGCTGGATTGCAGCAGCCAGCGATAATGTTACGAGGGCGTCTGACTTATTACCCGATAACTTCTGAGAAATTGCAAGACCGATATACGCATCAACTATTTTGTCATTTATCTCAACTGCCCTGTTGAATTGCAGTGCAGCGAGCTGCTCGGCGTGTATCTGCAAGTACAAAGTCCCGAGTTTTATAGTCGCCTCCAGGAAATCAGGACAGATGCGAATGGCCTGTTCATATTGTGAAACGGCCTCAGCAAAATCGCCCAACATACCAAGAATATCAGCACGTCTGGCGAGCAAGTCAGCACTTTCCGGCTGGTCCTGTGATAATTCATCAAGCTGCTGAAGTGCTTCCTGGAGCTGGTCCTCGGCAATGAGCTGGTCCAGGTATTCCTCCTGAACATGGAAATTGTCCGGGTGTATTAAAATCGCAGTGTTAAATGCCTCGATAGCTTTCGTATATTGTGCACAGGTAATATATAAATGGCCGAGCGTGACAAGGGTCGATATATCATCAGGATACTCATTTTTCAACAATTCATACTGCTGGATGGTTTTTTCGAGCTGGCCGTTTTTGAAATAAATGGCTGCGAGTCGCTGTGCCGGCAGCTGCAGATAACTTTTAAACTTCAGGCAGTCCTGATAAAATTCGATGGCTTGAGCTTCTTTGCCGAGTCGCTCATAACAATAACCGAGAGCATAAAGAGCCATTGTGTTGTTAGGCCTGCGCATATAAACCGAGTTTAGCTCTTCAATTGCCTTATTCAGGTTGTTCTTGTGCAAACAAGTGGCTGCCGCAGCCAATCGGCCGTATATACAGGATGGATTATCAAAAAGATACACTCGCAGCTGCTCGGCAGCAGCTTCGATTTTCATATCGCCCATCAGGTCAATGATTTTATTTAGCTGCCGATACTGTGCAGAATCGCCGTCACGATTCGGGATTCTGACGGTGCTTAACCAATGCCATATTAAATCGGCAGTATCGATTGTAATCGCCCTGCCGAGGATTTCGAAAAGCTGGCTCATATTATCGTCCCTCGTCCTTAGTAACTCGTTGTCCGCATTCCATTCGCCGAGAAACGAATTACTTTTTTCTAAAGGTAAACAGCATCAGGCCATATACCGTTTAAGAATATCGACAATAAATGAAGGCGTGTTAATGGCAGTGTTAACTATTAGCTCTCTATGTGTTTATTTTGAGCCGAGTTTATGGTGATTGTGTGTGCTGTAGCGATTGTTGTGATTCTAAAGGCCGGTTATCGGGTTTTGCCCCCCTGCTCTCCGCCCTTTTAATCCGATTTTTCCATCTGTGCCTGTTTTTCTATCTCACTCAAATATGCCAATGTTCGTTCGAGCTTATCGCTCAAGTGCTTCAATTTCAGCATAGTTTTAACCCGTGTTACAAGCTCCAGCTTGTTCACGGGCTTGCTGATAAAATCGTCTGTTCCTGAATCAATGCCGCGCTCAATATCGCCGAACTCATTAAGTGCGGTTACCATTATTACAGGAATGTTGCCGGTTTTCGGGTCGTTTTTTAACCTTCTGCAAACCTCAAAGCCGCTCATCTTGGGCATCATAACATCCAGTAAAATCAAGTCAGGTGCGCTTTTTCCTATAATCTTCAACGCCTCCAGCCCGTCGTGCGCAGGGACTGTTTCGCAATCCATATCTTCGAGATACGCCTGCAGAAGTTCAAGATTTTGCTGATTATCATCAACAATCAGGATTATGGGCGTTTTTTCCTGGTCAACTTCTGTTTTTTTCTTAGTCATAAAAAATCGCTCCAATTTTGAGCCAAAGTTTTGTCGGATTTATGTTTTTACTTTTTCAGCTTTTTTAATATTGCAGTGCAGAAGGCCGGTAAATCGTCCGGCTTGCGTGATGTAATCAAGTTTCCGTCCACCACACATTCTGCGTCAACATACTCGGCGCCGGCGTTTTTAATATCATCTTTAATTGCCATAAAACAGGTGGCCTTTTTGCCCTTATAAGCCTCAGTGCTGCATAACAGCCATCCGCCGTGGCAGATAGCAGCTATCACCTTGTCTGCATTTACCATATCGCTGGCAAATTTTATGACATCGACGTTTCTTCTCATAAAATCGGCGGCAAATCCGCCCGGCACAATCATACAATCATAATCATCGGCTTCGGCTTCTCTTGCTGCAATATCTGAGACGCAAGGGTAGCCTTCCTTTGAATGATATTCTTTTTTTGCCTCGGCTGCAACAAAATCAACTTTTATACCCGCTTCGCAGAGCCGATAGTAAGGATACCAGACTTCAAGGGTCTGATACATCTCGTCAACCATTAAAGCTGTTTTTTTCGCTGTCATTCTGTTCACTCCTTTTCTGCAGGCATTGGTTGTTTTAACCAGGCCAAGTTGAACACATAATACTGTCTGCTGCTGATAAGGTGTATGAGCCGGTTCTGTGTCTGGGTTGCAGCCAGGTAACCTTTTGGTTCGGCGTGTGTCTCATCCATAACGAACTTTACGGTATTATCGGTGCTGCCAATCTCTCTTGAGGGACCGCCAGTGGTAACCAGCTTTTTGACCGGCCAAGTCTTGCCCTCGTCAAACGAAACTGCTGCATACATCCCATAAACACGGCGTTCCTCGCCGGCAGCATCGCGTATGAGCATACCTTTTTTTTGATTTTTCTTGTCTGTGAAGCTCGCCAACAGAATCGGCCCTTCCAGCAGCCGCCTTAGAACCAACCGTTGCCCCCCACCGATTGCTGGAAACTCACTGGCTGAATACGTCCAGGTTTGTCCCATATCCTTTGAAATACTCATCGGCATCCGGCCATTGATACTATCACCACGCCCGAGGGCCATAAGGGAACCGTCTTTTAGCTGAACCACTCCTGCGTGAATACCGGCAATCCAGGCGCCGGTTTCGCCGGATGCGAACCGGGGTCCTGGCTGGCCGGCACCGGGGTCAATCCAGATCTTACATCCATCTCGGCTGATTTGCACTGCTGTGCCGCCATTTCCCCCGCTAACGGCATCGCAGGGTAAGATAATAAAGCCCTGCTGCGTTCTAAAAACGGATTCGACCGGCTGGTGACGCAAGCCGTGCTCCGGTGCAATAAGCTTTGCCTTTGACCAGGTGGCTCCATTATCAGTCGAGGTCCGCATTATCAAGGCGAGATTGCTCCAAGTAGCCGCTGCTGAAAGGCCGTTAAAATGATAAATAGTATCTTTTCCATCGAACCAGAGGGCCGGGGCGTGGTCGTTTCGGTCCGGCGCATTCCAGAAAACAGAAGCCGGCTCCCACTGTTGTGAGCCGTAACGAAGACGGCTTGCCAAAATGGCCAACTCTCGACCAGACTCTGTTAGACACGAATACCAAATAGCCAACAAATCACCATTAGGACAATCAACCAATGCCGGGTCGTGGTTGTGTTTAGAATACATTGGGCCATCAGAATCAGAAGCAATTTTGATATACTCTATTGGACCATTGAAATACGGTTTTTCAGGGTCGGGACCTTTGTTTAAATCGGCCGGTTTCTCCCTGCTTACGTTTTGCCTGTTTAATGGCGGAGCCGGTAGAGCAAGAGCTTTCGTTTTGGGCATCTCACCGAGGACCAGGCGAAATCCTATCAGCCAGCTTTTATCTTCCGGTAGTGTGCCGAGGCGGTTTGCGGAACGCAGGTATGAGACCTCTGTGCTGTAACTGCCTCCGCGTGTAACTTTGAAATCACCGTCAGAACGACCCACAGGGTCCGTCTGCTCACCCTCTTCATACGGCCCATACCAGTCGCAACACCATTCTTCCACGTTGCCGTGCATATCATAAAGACCCCATTGGTTTGCCGGCGTGGTGCCGACCTTCAGCGACACCGGCTCCGGCTGCCAGGTCTGCTTCTGGTTCTTATGATAGACCTCCGGCAGACTATCGCCTGTATAGTAAGCCGTGGATGTGCCCGCTCTGCAGGCATATTCCCATTCTGCTTCGGTTGGCAGTCGATACGGCCTGTTTTCTTTTTCCGAGAGCCATTCGCAGAATTTGACGGCGTCATTCCAACTGATAAAAACGACTGGCTCATCATCCTGACTGGAAAAACCGAGCTTGCGATGTTCCGGGTCAAATTGCTCATACTGGATATTGGTAACCTCAGTTACCGCCATCCAAAATGGTCTGCTAAAAGTAACCGTGTGTTCAGGTCGCTCATCCCAGTCACCTCCTTGTTCCAGACCCATTAGAAAAAAGCCGGCCTCTATACGAACAAACTTCATACCAATGGAATTGACAAATGTTTCCGCAACTCCTTCAGAAGCCAATGTCTTTACGGGCATCGGCCAGAAAAACCCTGCCAGGCAAATCAGGCACATTGTCAGCCATTTGACTTCTATTAGACTGCTCCTTCTAAGTAATTTGACCGCTGTGATTTTCTATAAACTGGCGAACTTGTGGTTTAATAAAGACCTTCTCAATATTAACGACTTTTATGACAGCTTCGGCACAAAGTGCGGCGATATCAGCAGAAGCGCCCTGCGTATCCAAAAAGAATATCTGCTCACCCTTTATGGCGCAAAGTCCCCCGCCGCTTCCGCCGAGCGGCTCGTTGCGGATTTTAACATTATTTGCCTCAAGCAGAGCCAGAAGCTCCTCTAAGATTGCCTGCTCATTCACCCCGTTAGAAACCTTTCTTTTTTGTATTGTTTTGCCTTATTTGTATTACCCCGTTTTTCATTAAATTTCTAACGGGGTTCATTGTTCAAGAAAAACTGCTTTAGAAGTCGATATAGATACCTGTAAGTCAAAAACTTCAGGTAAAATTATCTATAACAGCTAAATTCTATACCGGAAGCAGATAATTGGCAAGCATTATAGGAAAACGACTTTCTTTACATCGGCAACTGGCCAATCGGCAACAGCAGCAGGATGATTTACAATCCCAGATAGCGCACCTTCAAACCCTCGCCAACATAGGTAATGTCAGCTATATGATAGCGCACGAAATCAATAATCTGCTTACCCCGCTCAAAAGTTATGCAGGCCTTGCCCTGAAAAATCCTGATGATAAGATGCTGGCGAAGAAAACGCTCGAAAAAACAATACAGAATTGTGAGCGGGCATCGAAGATTATGGAGAGTATGCTTGCTTTGGCGAACGGCGAGAAACAACAAAAGAAAAATGTTCAGCTGACTACTCTAATTGATGATATTTTCGGCAGTTTGTGTCGGGACTTCGGCAAGGACGGGATAACGGTTGAGATTCAGATTCCGAAAGGTATGTCCGTGTGGGCGGTGCCGGTCCAGATTCAGCAGGTCCTGATGAACTTGATTCTCAATGCCCGCGATGCGATGCTGCCGGGCGGCGGCATCCTGGCTATTCGGGCCATAGAAGAAAGCGATGTTGTTCAAATCGAAGTCAGTGACACCGGCTGTGGAATTGAACCTGATAATTTGGCAAATATTTTCGATTCGTTTTTTACCACCAAAACAGGTGAAAAATCACAGCCCCACCATTCCGGCTCCGGACTCGGGCTTGCCTTTTGCAAAAAAGTCATAGATGCCCATAATGGCCTGATATCAGTGGAGTCCGAACCAGCCAGGGGCAGCACATTCAAAATAATCCTGCCAAAAACGGAAAGCTAAGTCTCGTGCGTCTGTTATGTTTTCCCTGCTTTAAAATTTTGATTTTACTTTTAAGCTTCGGTTTTGTATTCTCATTTTATTCTTTTGTTTTTTTACATCGTAAGGCGGCATAAGAGGTGGCACAGATTTACCAGAATATCGGCCATATTATCCTGATGTTACTGCTGCTCTGCGGCTCAGCTTTTTTTTCAGGAGCGGAAACCGCATTTTTTAACCTGACACGCAGGCAAATAACGCTGCTGCGAAAATCAAAACATAAACTGCACAACCTTGTTTCGAAGCTGCTGGACAAACCAAAACAGCTCCTTAGCTGCCTGTTGTTTGGAAATATTACGGTGAACGTTTTGTTCTTCGCTGCGGGTAGCATCCTGACAGTCAGAATTTCGGAGCAAGTCGGCTCAGGAGCGGCAGCAGTAACCGCCCTGGTGACGTTTAGTATTCTGGTGCTGTTTGGCGAGATAGTGCCGAAATCCGTTGCCTTTACGAACTCAAGGTTTTTCAGCGAGTTATCCGCCCTGCCGGCTTTTCTGTTACTGCAGGTCCTTGCACCTGTCATATTTGTCATCCGAATTCTAACCGTTGAGCCGGCCCTTCGGCTGCTCCTTGGCCGGCCGCAAGGCCGACAGCCAATCAGTACGGCCGAATTCAAATTTCTCATCGACCAGCTGCGCAAGCGAGGCCTAATCACCGCTGATGAAAATAGACTCTTGGGTGAAATTATCCAGCTCGGCTTTCTGAAAGTTCGCCACGTTATGCGGCCTCGCGTGGATATGATTGCATGCTCCGTTAAAGACCCCGCAGGGGCAGCACTTGAAAGGATGCGAAAAAATCGTTTGACGAAACTGCCTGTTTATGTTGACAGGATAGATAATATCGTCGGCCTGGTTCACCTGAGGCAGCTTTTACTTCAGCCGACAACATCACTGGACAAGCTCGTCCAGCCGGTCCATTTTGTGCCGGAGCAAAAGACCGTCGAATCGCTGCTTGAATTTTTCCGTAAGTCCGGCACCGACATTGCCATAGTTGTAGATGAATATGGCGGGATTGCAGGTTCGGTGCGGTTGGAGGATATTGCCGAAGAGTTGCTTGGTCCCATTGAGATTACGCCGGGAATCGAACCTATCGAGCAGATTGGGCCTTTTGAATATCGTCTTGCAGGCAGTCTGGCTATTCACGACTGGGCAGACGCGTTTGGTGTTGATTTTGAAGAGACGAGGATATCCACAGTCGGCGGTCTTGTAACTGCTACTCTCGGCAAGTTACCAAAAGCAGGCGATGTGGCTTATTTGGAAAATCTGAAGTTCACCGTGGAAGCCGTGAAAAAACGCAGAATCGAAACCCTAATATTAACCCTTGAGGCAGATGCGGCTAATGAGCAATAGAATAATCTTAATATTGGTCGCTGTGTTTACTGTTATTGTCTCCGGTCTGTTTGCCGGCGCTGAGACAGGGATGTATCAGCTCAGCCGGCTTCGCTTACGACTCGGTATTGAAAAAAAGCGATTATCGTTTGTCGTCCTTGGTAAAGCTATGCACGACAGCACGGGACTGCTTCTTTCAATGTTAGTCGGTAATAATCTCACTCACTATATTGTTACGAGTATTGTAACTTTCTTATTGTTGAGCAAGGTTGAGGTTACACACACTGCTGAACTATTTGCGACGTTGATAACGGTTCCGATATTATTTGTATTCTCCGAGGTGATACCGAAAAATGTTTTCTTTTACCGGGCAGACTATCTAATGCCTTTCTTTGCGCCCGTTTTATTCGTGTTCCACAAGGTTTTTAGCTGGTGCGGGGCAGTGCCTCTGCTTAAATTTGTGTCCGGTATTTTTGGTCGATTCGCAGGGTCCGCTGTTGCCCCCAGGGCAGTATTAACCGCCACACAAAGACATCATATCAGGGCAGTTTTTGCAGACACTCAGGAAGAAGCTATTTTCAGTTCCGTTCAAAACGACATCATAAACCGCCTCATTAGTATCCCAAACGTTCGTATGAGGTCGGTTATGATACCTGTTAATAAAGTTGAGATGGTCGATGTCAATTCCGACAATGCAATGTTGCTGGACAAATTGAGAAAATGTTCTTTCACCCGCCTGCCGGTAACCGAAGGCCGGGCGGAAAACATTATCGGCTTTATAGACATTTATGAGGCGCTGACTTCCTCGGGGAATTTTACGGATTTACGCAAGTTCATAAAGCCCATAAGAAAATTCCAAGCACATACCACCGTTATCGAGGCAATAAACATTATGCAGAGAGAAAATGAAAAAATAGTTCTGGTTACAAGAATAAGCCGTGCCGTAAGAGAAAAACCTGTCGGCATTGTAACAATGAAGGATTTGGTCGAGGAGCTTCTCGGCGAGCTGGGTGAATGGTAATGCGATTCACAATTTATTATTTACTATTTATTATTTTTAAGAGTCTGCTTTTTCTATGCGAAGAATAATAAACAAATGTCATCTAAAGTCATTTATATCCTTGTTGTCTTATTAGTGCTTATCTTTTCATTAGCAATCCTGGCAAACAGCATGACCAAGCCCATCGGACGCGATGAGCATATGTACTGCACGGCAGGAGTATTATTGGCCCAGGGAAAAATGATTTACAGGGACTTTTCATACGTCGCCCAGATGCCCTGCCACCCGCTGCTTTTAGCAGCCTTGTATAAAATATCGAATACAACCAGCTATCTGCTCGCAGGCCGTTTACTTTCGAGTGTATGTGACATCATCACGATGTTATGCATAATCGGTATATACCGATATATATTCAAGCCGTTCGAAACATTGGGGATGTTCTTCGGTCTGGCTGGTGCCGTTCTGTACATATTTAATCCGAGCGTCGATTATGCCAACGGTTACGCCTGGAACAACGATGTCGTAATCTTGTGCGTTGTGATTTGCTTCTGGCTATTCATATCCACCGACTTTGAGCAAAAATCGAAATTCCGGCGAATTGCATTCATCGGCGCCCTATTGACTCTGGCAACGTGTATGCGAATAACAACAGCACTTGTGCAGATTCTGTTTTTTATTGCCCTGATGGCCA
>CAZBWE010000047.1:0-8244 GCA_964495465.1 uncultured Pirellulales bacterium | reverse complement strand
TTCTGATTTGGCCTGTTTGGTTAGTATTTCAAGCACCGCGAGCATTTCTTTTAGACGTTTTCGTGATACAAATACTCAACAGCGAATGGCTGCAAAAGATAGGTCTGTTCCATAACAAGTTTGCTCTTGCATATAACACTTTAACAACTCCCGCCTACCTTGCGCTTATCATAACAGCAGTTTATCTTTGCACGACAGCTGTCCGGCAGCGTAACAAATTAGCCAAACCGGACAAGGTAAACACATTATTTGCCGCCCTGCTGCCGTTAGCTTTCTTTGCAATTGCCCTGAGTTTACCGACATTATGGCGACAGCACCTTGCGGTGCCGGTGCCTTTTCTCATAATTGCTGTTGCATATCCTTTGCTGTATTTAAGAAAGCTTGTCGGCAAAAGTAGGGGCGGTTCGCGAACCGCCCCTACAAGATATTTCAACATAGCTGCTGTTTTAGTAGCTCTGTCAGCATTGGTGACAGTCATATCATATCCTGCTGTCCTTTACAGGATTCCGAAGCTTTTCAACACACAACAATGGACGGCGGTTAACCTGCATAGAATTTCGGAAGATATCGCGTACCACGGCCAGGATGGCCGTGGTATCACGGGCTGGAAGCCCGTGATACCCAAAGACCCGAAGCTGATTCTTACTTTGGCTCCCCTTTATGCTTTAGAAGGCGGATGCAATATTTATACCGAGCTTTCGGCCGGCTCATTTGTTTACAGGGTCGCCGATTATATGCCCCCTGCCGACCGTGCCATTACACGCAGTGTCGGCCCGCAAACACTCGGAGAGCTGCTCGAAAAAACGCCGCCTTCAGCAGTTGTTCTTGGCGTGGAAATGGATTTCCTCGAAGAGGAGGTCTTTCAGACTGCTGTCGAGCCGGAGCGTCAGAAATGGGAAAAGAAGGAATACGAAAATGGCCTTATAGTTTATTTCAGACGTTAGTCACTTCTATAAATGTCAGCTATTCATCAGCCTCATCTATAATTGCTTCTGCAATGTCGTTGATTGCGGTTCGAGTCTGGGCGTTGGCATTGTTGGCGATGATAGAAAAAAGATAATCGCCTTTTTCTGCTTCACAAACGCCGGAGAATGATTTGACTTTATTGATATAGCCGGTTTTGCCGAGGATTTTACCTTTATACTTCAGCTCGGTGAAATATTTACTGATTGTCCCATCTATCCCCCCTATCGCAAGTGAATCTTTATAAAGCGACCAGTTTCCGCTCTTGTAGATATTAAACAAGATCTTCGTTATGGCATTCGCGCTTAATTTATTCTCTTTGCTCAGGCCGCTCGCATCATCGATGTGAAACTGCTCTTTATCGATACCAAGTTTCGACAGGTATTGTAAAATGAGCTCTTGCCCCCCTGCCCAGCTTCCGTTTTTCTTGTTCGGACTATTTTGGGCTGCGATGGTTTTTAAAAGTGCTTCGGCTGCCAGGCCGAGACTATCTTTATTACATCGAGCCAGACAATCAGATAGCGGTGTGTCATATTGTGCGAGTATCTTCAGACTGGGATTTTCATCAAGTTTTTTCTCTACGAGCTGACCCTGCACTTTGATACCTGATTTCGGCAAATGCTCTGCTAACAGATATCCAAAAAAAGCGGCTGGTCTCTCGATGGCAACATCGAAGGGCCCTGCCTGATTGTTACATTTGCCCTGGATGACAATTTTGTTGACCTCTGAAGTCCGATAAGAACCAACCCCACTTGTTCCTTTCGAGATGGGTTTTACCTTGTTGATGATTTTTACGAAATTCGTCCTCGGCTCGACTAAAACAGCCACCTTTCCACCAACATTTTTAGTAGTAACTTCTATGCAATTATCATTATAATTCAGGCCGCATACTTCGCAGGCATACCAGCGATTCAGGTCTTTTTTCGGCCAGTTTGAATGGGCACGCTGGTCGTCGAATATGCTGGTATCGATGACAATATCTTTGATTGTTTGTACACCGTTTTGTTTTAGAGCTGCTGCAATATCCTCAAATATCCAGCCGACCTCCCGCCCATATTTTGCATCCGTTTCTTGGTCACCCAATAGCGGGTCTCCGCTGCCGATTATCACGAGAGGTAGCACGGCCATCCCCTCGACTTGGCTCGGGACAGGCCTGGCCGTGTCTTCACGGGCTGGAAGCCCGTGCAACAGGCCAACTTTTGTCTCATACTTAAAATCAGGGCCCAAGTATTTAAGGGCCGCAGCGGTAGTAACTATTTTCATATTCGAGGCAGGTGTCAATGGCTTTGTTGCATTATGGCTGTAAACAGTTCCACCGTTACGAGCATTTATAATATGAACGGAAAACTGAACCTTCTTTTGCGAAGAACGGTTGACAATGCCGTCAATTTGGTTTGCTAAGTCTGCCTGTGCGATTTTGCCAAGGCAGATACTAACAAAAGCGGCAATTAATAGTTTTTTAATCTGCGTTTTCATATAACGGTTCATTATTTCACATTAGAGACACTATATCAACGAAAGACTGATAAGAAAGATACTCCGGTTATTTTGGCAGAGCCGATTTTATATCGTCAATGGAGACTGTAAGTATAGCTATGGCACCACCGTCACGATCACACGCTGGTAACGCGTCAGTCGGGGTGTGCCGGTATCCGTTACCTCGCAGATAATATGGACGGTTTCCCCTTTGCCGGCATCGCCGGGCACCGTGAACGAGGCATCCTGTTTCTCGGCATCCTGGATTTCAATGGTTCCGTCGTAGGATCCCGCCTCCCGGTATTGCCACCAACGATACTCCAGCTCATCCCCGTCCGGATCGCTCGTCCCCCGCGCACTCAGTTTCACCGTCGCCCCCGACCGCATCTCCAGGTCCGCCGCATGCCCCAGCACAACCACCGGCGGATGATTGGCTTGTGCATAAGATTTTACGCACCAGTCGGCCCGCGACGCAAAATCGTTTTGAAGCGCATCCGTCCAGCGCCAGATGGGTTTGTAATATTCCCGGCGCTGCTCCTCGGTTGTCGTCGACCCCTTCCGCAAGCTATTTCGCCCCCAGGCCGATATCGTATACCATCGCCCCTCCGGATACGCATACCCCGCCACCGGCACCGGATCGAGCCAGGTGTTTTCGCGGACTCTGGTATAGCGGCCACCCCAACCACCCCAGCCGGGTGACTCCAGGTTTCGCAATCCGGTCACGATGGTATGCAAGAACGCAGGTGAGTCGCCCTCGGACCTGAAATCCCCATTCTCCTTCGCTTTGTAGAGTGCACACAGCGGCCCATGATTTTCCAATAAGTTTTCTTTCATCCATGCCCCAGTGAAATACTTCTGCTTTTCCTCGGGCTGAACCCTAGCCCACCGATACGCGATCGCCTCAAACTGATCCGAGATGATCGTCGGAATGTTATATTTTCCCCAGTGGGGCCGGATGTAGGCCTGATAGGTCGAATCCTGCTCCCAGATAAAGAAGAAGCGTATCTTGTTCGCCACGTAAGCCATCTTCTTCGGGTGCTTTTCTTCGATGGTTTTCAGGGCCCGGGCGATGGTGTTAGTACCGCCCCAGGCCTGGAGCCAGACGGGATGGTCGTCCGATTCGTCCAGGAGGACCCGGACAATGTGTTGTGAGCCGGCGGTGATCGCATCCATCTCACCCTCCGTTTCCACGTTTCCGAGGAACGTACGCGCCTGCAGGTACTCCGGTGTGGGATACCGACTGTCATGCTTGACCAGATTGGGATAGACCTTTGCGTAGGCATCTATGTAAGGCTGGATCCAGTCATCACCGGCCCATTTGTGTCCATGCCAGTGGTATTGTGAACTCGACGTCACGATCCCTTCGACGTCCCACTCATTCGTATACAGCAGAAACCGAATCATCGAACACTGGTCATCAATCTCTCCGTCGGTCGTAACGATAACACGCGGCTTGGTAGCCGCTGCAAGATTGGAGCAGACGCCAAGCGCGACGGCAGCCAGTAAAATAAGTACCAAATTCTTTTTCATAGGTTCACATCGCATTTTCATAACATAATTCTCCTTATGTCTTGATTGTGGACTTGGTCTACCTGACTCTTGCCGGATTTATCCGAAAGGACAAAAACATCGGTATATTTCTTGAGAAATTCCAGGTCGCCGCCAAACGTTCCGTCCTTCATTTATGCCTGCTCCTGTTCACATCCTGTCCTGCATACTCCCCTGCCCCTCCCGGTTATCGACATAACATAAGCAGGATAGTCAATCGATACTGCCTTGTCAACGTTGGCTTTTTTTTAGACCTGCTCCAAGCTAAAAAATGAATTGATTATTGACTACCCAAATCATAATTGGTAGTCTTAACGCCATTACCCCCCGTTCGTCCGGGGGATAAGTATTGTTAAAACTATGACAGGTATCGTTATGGCAGAAAAAATAGTAAAAGTTGGTGTCGTTGGTTTTGGAACTATTGGCAGTGGTGTTGCCAGGCTGATACTCGATGAAGCTGATTCGATAGCAGCCAAGACCGGCCTGCGGCTGGAGCTTGCCTGCGTTGTTGATATCGATATCGAATCACCCCGGCCGGTAAAGCTGCCTGATGGTGTCCTTACCGACGACCTGAATAGATTGCTGGGCGACGACACAATTGAGATAGGCGTTGAAATGGTCGGCGGAACCGACGTGGCAAAACAAATTCAGCTCAAAATGCTCGATGCCGGCAAAAACGTGGTTACCGCTAATAAGGCCCTGCTGGCTGAGTTCGGCAACGAACTCTACAGGACAGCACACAAAAATAACCGCTGCATAGCTTTTGAGGCCAGTTGTGCGGGCGGTGTCCCAATAATCTCAGCCATTCGGACGGGACTGACGGCAAACAATATTACTTCTATGTACGGTATCGTCAATGGAACCTGTAACTATATCCTCTCAAATATGACTGCCGGTGATGCCGATTTTCACGAGGTCCTCGCCCAGGCGCAGAAAAAAGGTTACGCCGAAGCCGACCCGACTCTGGATATAAGCGGCGGCGATAGCGCCCACAAGCTCGCTATCCTGGCTTCCATTGCTTTCGGGTATGAGATTAACCTCGACGACATTTTTATTGAGGGCATCGAGGAGATTTCTAAAGACGATATCCGCTATGGTGGTGAGATGGGATATGTTTTGAAATTACTGGCAATCGGACAAAAAGATGAGCAAGGCAGGGTATCACTTCGGGTGCATCCGTCTTTCATCGCCAAAGATAACGCACTTGCACGCGTCCAGGGCCCATTTAATGCCATAAGCATATTCGGCAGCGCTGTCGGCCAGGTGATGTTCTACGGCCGGGGTGCAGGAATGATGCCCACCGCAAGCGCTGTTGTTGCGGATATTATCGATGTCGCACTGGGCAATTCCGCCACTACTTTTCGGCACCTGCATCTTAAACCAAGAAACGAAGTGGAACCACTGATACAAACAATCGACAATCTTGTAAGCCGGTTTTATATCAGGATGATGTGCAAGGACCAGCCGGGCGTGATAGCTCAGTGGAGCAAAGTCCTTGCCGAAAATCAGATAAGCATATCCGGTGCGTTACAACATGAAGGCACAGGGCCTGAAAACACTGTGCCGGTAGTAATCGCCACCCATCCTACTCTTCAGAAAAACGTCACGGCTGCATTAGCAGATATGGAACGGCTTGATGTTATAGGTGGTAAGCCGGTTTGCATAAGAATCGTAGATATTCCTGAGGACAAGGATTGATGACTAAGTATGTCATAATAGTTCCCGATGGTGCGGCAGACGAACCGCTGGAGCAATTAGGCAATAAGACCGTCCTCGAAGCCGCTGAAACACCGAATATGGATAAAATCAGCAGACAGGGCAGACAGGGGCTTGTCCGAACAGTGCCTGCGGGTATGGAGCCGGGCAGCGACGTTGCTCAAATGAGCCTGCTGGGTTATGACCCTCGCCGCTATTATACCGGACGGGCGCCAATCGAGGCAGTGGCACGTGATATCAAGTTGTCTATGGATGACTGGATATTCAGATGCAATCTGATTACTATTGCGGACGGCAAAATGGCGGACCACAGCGCGGGGCATATCTCCACCGAGGAAAGTAGTAAGCTGATAAAGGAATTAGATAAGCAGTTGGGTAATGAACAAATCCGTTTTTACGCGGGTGTGAGCTACAGGCACCTGCTGGTTTTCAAAGGGCTCGATTTCGATGTTCAAACATATCCTCCACACGACCACATAGGTAAGGCGATTGAAAAAATCCTGCCTCGCGGCAAAGGGGCTGATTTGCTTATCGATTTGATGGCTCGTTCACAGCAGCTTTTCGCAAGCCATGACATCAACAAGGTCAGAAATGACCTTGGTGAAAATCAGGTAAGCTCAATCTGGCTTTGGGGACAGGGCAAAAAAGCCCAGATGGAGCATTTTCAGAAGCGGTTCGGACTCAAAGGCGCCGCTATAACGGCTGTTGATTTGGTAAGGGGCCTTGCAAAGCTCATCGGTTTTGACCTGATAGACGTGCCGGGCGCGACCGGCTTTATCGACACCAACTATCAGGGTAAGGCATCTGCTGCCATAGAAGCACTCGGCAAATACGACATTGTTTTTGTGCACATAGAAGCACCCGATGAAGCATCTCACAATGGCAGTATCGAGCTGAAGAAAAAAGCCATCGAGCAAATCGATAAATATATCGTCGGGCCCGTGCTTGATGCGCTGAAAAAGTATGAAAGCTGGCGAATACTGGTGATGCCGGACCATCCAACCCCTGTTTCCAGCATGGCTCACTCGGCTGAGCCGGTCCCATTCGCCATAGCAGGTGATAACATAGGCGGCGTTTTGAATGCAGGTTTTAGTGAGGCCAATGCGGAAAGGGCGGGATTTCGGATAGAGAATGGTTTTGAGTTGATGGAATATTTTCTGAAAAGATAAACAGATAACCATAAATAATTTGTGTTTAATAGGCCCCTTTATGGCGATAATCGTTCAAAAATTTGGTGGTACATCAGTTGCCGACGCGGAAAAAATACGCAGGGCTGCTGAGAGGGTAATTAAGGCGGTAAAAAGCGGTTATCAGGTCGTGGTAGTGGCTTCAGCGCGGGGCAAACAAACCGATGAGCTTATAGCTGATGCTCGAGAGCTTAATCCAAATCCACCCAGCCGTGAGCTTGACCAGCTGCTGAGCACCGGTGAGATTCAAACCGTGTCGCTTTTTGCAATGGTCCTTGAGGCAATGGGTTACGCAGCTATCAGCTTTACCGGCGGCCAGATACGAATGATGACCAACAGTGATTTTACAAAGGCGCGAATAAAAAGTATCGACGCCAAGCGAATCCACCAGGAGCTGGACAGCGGTAAAATTGTTACCGTCGCGGGCTTTCAGGGCATCGACGAGAACGAAAACATCACAACACTCGGCAGAGGCGGCTCAGATACAACCGCAGTTGCCCTTGCTGCTGCGTTAAAAGCAGAGATATGTGAGATTTACACTGACGTCGATGGTATCTGCACTACCGACCCGCGAATATTCAAAGACGCAGCTAAAATAGACCAGATTAGCTACGATGAAATGCTCGAGATGGCAAGTCTTGGAGCCGGTGTCATATACACCCGAGCTGTCGAGTGTGGTAAAAACTACGGTGTTAAAATTCACGTAAGAAGCAGTTTTGCGGAAGAAAAAGGTACGATAATTACTCATGAGGTGCCGCAAATGGAAGGTGTTATAGTTTCAGGGGCTACAATACAAAAAGATTTGGCAAAGATCGCTCTTATCGGTGTTGATAACGTCCCCGGCAACGCCGCAAAGGTTTTCGCCCGGCTGGCGGATGCTAAAGTTGTCGTCAATGACATTATGCAGACGGAAATCAGCCCGGAAAGGGCAAACCTGTCCTTTATAATCGGGACATCCGACCTGAATGCCGCCAAAAAAGCAGTAGAGAATATCAAGAACGAAGTCAACTGCGAAAACATCTTTGTTAGGGATGATATCGCCGAAGTTTCAGTAGTCGGCGTTGGTATGCGAACTCATTATGGTGTGGCCGGCAGGATGTTTGGTGCATTGGCGGAAGCCAGGGTTAATATCGATTCGATTACAACCAGCGAGATTCGCATCAGCTGTGTTGTGGACGAGGACCAGGCCGAGCAGGCCCTTCAGGCCATAAGTATCGCCTTTGAACTGGATAAGCCGGCAGAGCAACGAAGTAAAAATTAGCCGCGAAGAGAAAAAAAGTGGCTAAAGTGGCTAAAGTGGCTAAAGTGAGCTAAAGTAGAAAAATAATCCGCAACTTTAGGCACTTTACACTTT
>CAZBWE010000046.1:15701-19095 GCA_964495465.1 uncultured Pirellulales bacterium | reverse complement strand
TTCAGTTTACTGCTGTAATTTTTAGACCAACGGTTTCTGACGGCGTAAAAGGTGTGTTTGTTCCTGGAAGCATACCATTTGTATTTCGAAAGGCGAGGATAGTCTTGCGGGTCAACAATAGCGTATTTGCCCTGCGTAAGAGGTATGCGGCGAAAAGGATAGCCATAGCGCAAACGACGATATAAAAGAACGAACCAAACGAAAGGCCCTGACAGCCAATCAGGAATGTTTACTACGATTTTGATGGCCCAACCCCCTGTTTGCTGTGAATTTAAAATTGGGAATTTAGAATGTAGAATTTTGTTTTATTCATCCATCATCCGTCATCTGTCGTCTGTCATCCGTCATCAGGCCAAATGCGGCCTTCTACTATTGGGCGAACCTGCACAAATTTGTCGAAAATCGGAGAATATTTGACGAGATTAACAGGATTAACCTGCTGTGAACAAAGGAGTTAAAAAAAAATTAAAAATTCTGATTTTTGTGCGCAACTACCATCGGTTTTGATTGAAAATCGGTGGAAATCTTACCTATATTAACATGGAAAATGCCGGGGTGGTTGAGAACCAGCCGGCCTTTGGTTATGTGTGAAACGTATCTTTAACTGCTTGTTGCTACTGCTTAATTGCTCCCTTTATAAGCGTGAAGGAGTGCGGCGGGAACGAATATTCAAAGCTTGTTCCTGAAACGTCAATGTCAGGTTTTTGTGTGGTCTTTACCGTTTCCTTACCAAAGTCGTTAACTGCTTTTATGTCCGGGCCGTTCACCTCGTAAACCTTAAATTTGCCATCGAATTTGCCCTGCTGAGAAATGATGTCGGTAGTAATTGCATTGTCCTTATTCCGGTTAACTACGCAAATTACTACTTCGCCATTATCATAGGCGGCAGAAACATCAAGGTATGGCACGTTCTTCTGGACGGTTGTTGACTCGCCAAGGCCGATGAAGAATCTGTTTGTGTCGTAGGTGTCGCAGTCAACAAATACGTCGAGCGCTATGCCGTGGACATTTTTCGAGAATAGCTGAAGAGGGTAATAGATTGTTTGTATGAAAAGCGATTCTTCGCTTGTGAAAATTGGTGCAATAACATTGACCAGTTGGGCCATATTTGCCATTTTTACGATGTCTGCATTTCGAACAAATGCGTTTAAGAATCCGGCAATTACGAGAGCGTCCTCGAGATCATAGTGTTCCTCGAGGGCGCGTGTGCCTCTCATTGTGTCTCCCGTCCTTGCTCTATACCAGACATTGTATTCGTCCCAGGCGATGTAGATGGGGTCGCGGTTGGCACGATGGGCCTTCGCCATTTCCTCGGCAATCATACCTTTGACTATTTTTGTTCGCTGCTCCAAGACGAGAGGAGTGGAGAGGAAATTGTAGTAGTTATTGCCAGGGTTGCCGACATAGATGTGCAGTGCGATGTAATCCACGACGTCCCTTAGCTCTCGCAGTATTGTGCTGTTCCAGGCATCCGGGTCGGCGTCGGGCCGATAGTTCGATGAGCCGGCGGCGATGAGCTTGATGTCGTGGGACGTCAGGCGCATTAGTTTAGCAGCTTCACGGGCTTTCTTGCAGTAGTCTTCCGCATTGAGGTGCCCCATCTGCCAGAAACCGTCCATTTCGTTTCCGAGACTCCAGTATTTGATGTTGTGTGGTTCGGGGTAGCCGTGCTTACGGCGAAGCTCGGCAAAGTAAGGCCCTTCTTTGACGTTGCAGTATTCGACCCAGCGCTGCGCTTCTTCGATAGTGCCGGTTCCCATATTTACGGAAAAATATGGTTCTGTGCCAACCTCTCGGGCAAATTCGATGAATTCATCTGTGCCGAACTGGTTGGTCTCCAATCTGGCCCAGGCAAGCTCCATACGTGGTGTGCGATTTGGGCCTACACCGTCAAGCCAGTGATAATTGGAGACGAAATTTCCGCCCGGGTAGCGGATAATGGTAACATTCAGGTCTTTTGCGGCTTCCAGGACATCTTTTCGGAGGCCGTTTTTGTCGGCCTGGGGTGAATTGGGGTCGTAGATTCCGCCGTAAACACATCGGCCCAAATGCTCGACGAAATTTCCGTAGAGGTTTTTGTTGATTTGGCCGATTGTCCGGTCAATGTCAATCTTTATCCGTGCCTTTGAAGAAGACGATTGGGCCATAAGAGTGCTCCAGAACAGACAAAGCACTATAAGAGCAAAAGCCGTAATTTTCTTTGTTTTCATTTTCAAATCTCCTTTCAATTTAATCATCAAAACAGATTAACAACCTTTACAAAGCGTCGCAAGTCAAATTTTCAGTGGTGTTGAGAACGGAAGCTGACTATGGCAGTTCAGCGACTTTTGGCCAGCCATTTTTCCAGACGATAGTTGAAATCTGGAGATAAGACCTTCCAGTCTGGCCATGATAAGCGTGACATAACAGAAAATCACCATCCGGTTCCTTCAGGACAGCCGGGTGGCCTGGTCCCCGCCAGTTCGGCGTTGTGGCTTCGAGCAGGATGGAACCACCACCTTCCAACATTGGTGTGCCTGCCTTATCCACATAGGGACCTGTGATTTTCCTGGAGTGACCAACGACAATATTATACGTGCTATCAACGCCGCGACAGCACAAGTCGAAGGAGACAAACAGATACCAGAAATCACCGTGACGAATTATAAACGGTGCTTCAATGGCGCCTTCAACCGGCGGAGTTTGATGCTCGCCGTGTCGTGGACGGCTTGCCAGAGAGTATAGCGTTGTGTCCGAGCTGAAACATTTGCCGGTCGAGGGGTCTATACGCTTCATTTTAATTCCGCTCCAAAAACTTCCCCAGCAGAGCCACACATTTTGCTCGTCCTCGATAACAAGATTACCGTCAATGGCGTTGAAGTCATCAGTACCTGCGCGTGACCTGACAACGAGGCCGTGGTCAACCCATTCGTAATCGGGGCTGTTCGGGTCGAGTGTTTTGTTTGTGGCCAGTCCAATGGCAGAATTGTTTTTGCCGAATGTCGAAATAGAGTAGTAGAGGTGGAAAAGGCCGTTGTAATAGGAAATGTCGGGCGCCCAGATGCCTCTTGTTCCGGGTATTTCCTGGGTTGTCCACTGGGGAAGAGTATTGAAGACATGTCCACACAGTGTCCATTTGTGCAGATCGGGGGAGCATCGTATTGGAATATGGCCTGACCAGGGTCTGCCGCCTGTTGAAAACAAATAATAAGTATCCGCTTCTTTTATAATGGCGGGGTCGTGGACGCGTAAATCACCTTCAAGCTCGAGCATGCGGGGCGGTGCAGTATGTGTCCTGCTGCACGATGTTCCCAAGACGAATATTATTAGCAGCAGTGAAAAACAGGCAGCGGCACAGGTTTGTGAACGGCTGATATTCGATAAGCTTATGTGTTCTGTTTTCTGTGACATAACA
>CAZBWE010000046.1:0-15601 GCA_964495465.1 uncultured Pirellulales bacterium | reverse complement strand
CCCCCAGCAATGCTGGGGGTAAAAATACATTCGAAATTTAGCGACACAAAATCGCTTTTAATCCGTTTGATATATCGCTAAGAACCCTGCGAAGGTGGAGCAGCAGTGGCCTCTGGAAGTTTTTTTCCAGTTACTTCGCGGGTTCCTCTTGAAGTAGTAAACTGGCCTTTAATAGTATCACCTTCTACAGTGCCTTTAAAGTCCATCTGGAACTGCCTTTCGCCAAAAGTCCTTTCAATCTGAAAGGTCAACTGACCATTTTCGAATTTAAGGTCTTTTACAGGAGTTTCCCCATCGCGGACCTCATAAGTGGCGGTCATATCTTTATTAATGGTGAGGATTCTCGAGCGCGTGCCTCTTTCCGATGTTGTTGTCAGTTCCCATTTGCCAACAATATCCACGGCTGGAGAAACAACGACAATCTTTTTGCCGGTTACATCGCTGGTACCGCGATCAGAGGTGAGCTGTCCCTTCAGATTAGTCCCATCGAGCTTACCTTTGAAATCTATCTGGAAGGTCTCGTCTCTAAAGCCCATCTCGATGGCAAATGTTAGCTGTTCGCCATCAAGTTTGATATCCTTCATTGGAATCTCACCGCCAAAGAATTCATAGCGGCCAGTGAGGTCTGAAAAAATCCTCATCATTGTTGTGCGTGTGCCCCAGTCGGAGACTGTTGTAAGCTCCCATTGGCCAATAAGCTCTGTTCCTATGCGTTTGCCTTCGGTTGGCCAACTGCCCATATCGTTGCTGAATTTTCCTGTTAGCTTGTCGCCATCAACAGCGCCTTCGAAGTTTGTTTCAAATTCAAAATCGTCGAGTTTGCTTTTTCGAGTAAAAGTAAGCTTCGAATCGTTGAATTTGGTATTTGATATTGTGTGCTCGCCCTGTTCTTTTGTCCATTTTCCGGCGAGTGAACCATCCGGATTTTCAGAGATTATCAGGATGGCGTTGATATTCCTGTCGTCCACATTAAAGCTGATGTCCCATTGGCCGAGGACCGGAGATTTGGGTTTCGGCCGAGCACCAACAGCTGAAAATTCTCCCCAATCGTTTGTAAATTTGACGTTGAGCTTACCATTATCAAGCGTGCACTCATAGTCGGTAGTAAATTGTCGGTCAGGTGGTCCGACTGTGCGAGAAAATTTGAGTTTTCCATCCTGGAATTTGACATCAGATAGCTCATCGGAACCCCACATGCCGGTTAGAGTTCCATCGGGTTTAGCGGAAATAGACAGCATTGCAAAGCTCTGTCGGCCTTCAAAATCCATTGTGATTTCCCAATCACCTTTGATATTGTCGGCGGACCAGACAAGAGATGTCTGCACAAACAAAAAAAGACAGACAAGAAAGACAGACCTGATGCTTGTTTTGTTAATTAGCAATCGATTCATAGCAGGGCTCCTAAATAAAGTATTGTGAAATTATTGACCGTTCATTTCCATATTTTAATATGTCCAAAAAATACAGTAACAAAATACAAATTGCAACAGTTTGCTCAGAAAACTATCAGAACCATATATCCAGCACACCTGGCTTAATATGCTCGAACAAATATTTTGCTATGGAGTCCAGATAAGGTCATCTACCCTTTCCTGCTGGACGAACTCGATATGGCTATCTACAAATCCGATAACATAACCGTTTTTTCCTCTTGGCACTTCAGGCAATAAATCCGGGCCTCCGGCAGGAGGACTTCCGAATTTTGCTTCAAAAATCAATACGGTTTGTGCATGATTTTTAATATCCGTGAGCTTTCGCCCATTCAGCCGGTCATTCATAGCACAAGCCCTGCGAGCATGGTAGTCAAAAGGTGAATTGAGGATTTTTTCATCCTTGATGTAATTAGAAAGCAGTTCCGGCCAATTGTCAGGGCTTGGAAACTTATCATCGTTGTCTTGACAATACAATTGCGTCGCCAGGCACAATTGCCTTGTGTAATTCACTGACACGGCTGACCTTGCCTGGTGTTTAGCATGTGAAAGTGCCGGAGTAAGAATGGCTATCAAAAAGGCAATCAACAGCATAATAAGACTAACTGTGGATATAACAATTCCTGCAATAGCCAGTCCATTTCCCTTGAGCCGTCCGGCACTTTGTGTGATGACACATAGACCGACGATGCCAAGAATCAGGCCGATAATACCTGTAAGACCAAAAGTGCAGAAACCAAAGATGCCCAAAATTAAACTGGCAACAGCCAAGCCGGATGTTTTTGCCTCTACAGAAGGCACGTTTGTAGATTGTGCATTATCCATAACAATATCACCTTAACTACATATATAAGTCCGCTGAATTTTATAGATGCTATTGTAAGAGCAAGCGATAGCAATGTCAATGCTAAAACAAATAACAGAATTTGTTTCACTTTGCGTTTTTTGAGCTTATAATCAACTTATGTCCTATCTTTTTTCGATTTTGCTGGTTTTGGTTAATGTAATCTGGCTGGTGCTGGTTGTTTTCGGGCTGCCGGGGAACTGGCTGATTGTCATATCGACATGCCTTTTCGCCTTGTGGCGGTGGGGCGACGGAGTTTTTTCCATTTATACGCTGATTGTCATTGTGGTACTGGCTGTTACAGGAGAACTGTTTGAATTTCTCGGGGGAATGCGGGGTGCGAGAAGAACAGGTGCAAGCTGGGCCGGCTCTGTTGCGGCCCTTGTCGGTGGCGTAACGGGGGCCATAATCGGCACCATCTTTATACCAATTCTGTTATTGGGGACCCTGCTCGGCGCGTGTATGGGTGCGGGATTAGGAGCGTGGGCACTGGAGTTTTCCCGCGGTAAGAAACTGGAGGAATCCGCACGTTATGGAGTAGGTGCCGGCCTGGGCGAATTTTTAGGTATCAGCAGCAAATTCGCTATCGGCATCGTTATCTGGCTTATCGTGGCCATTGCTGTTTTCTGGCCGTAACAGAAGCATTAAATCTTTGTCTATTGCACGCCCTTTACTCTCATCTGCAGTGAATAAAGTGAAGTGCGGGCCGTGATAAAGAGCGTACTTTTACCTTCGCCTCCGAAACAGACATTTGAGGGATGCTCGGGGACCAAGATAGTTTCAATTTTTTCACCATTTTTATTGTAAACAGCTACCACGCCGGTCGTAAGATAAACGTTGCCTTCATTGTCAATGGTCATCCCGTCAGAGCCTTCAGGAGCAAAAAGTTTTTTGTCCGTCAGAGTTCCGTCACTATTGATTCTGTAAACAAAGGTCTGATTGCTGCCTGGGTCAGCTACATAAAGGAACGTTCCTTCGGGTGTGCCTATTAAGCCGTTGGGCTTTACCAAATCGTAGATGACACGAATGACCTTTGTCCGGTCAGGTGAAAGATAATAAACGTGCTCTCCAAGCTCCATATCGCTCCTGTCATCGCCATATCGAGGGTCGGTGAAATAAATTCCACCTTTGGGGTCGAGCCAAAGGTCATTAAGACTGTTGAACCGCTTGTCCAGATATTTATCAGCAAGGACCGTTACGTTTCCGTTTTGGCTGATGGAAACCAATCGTCGGCCAGCGCCTTCGCAGGCAATTAGATTTCCGTCTTTACCAAAGTAAAGGCCATTTGCACCTTTTGAGTTCTCTCGAAAGGTTGAGAGTTTACCATCCAGTGACCATATGTGGATTTTATTGTTGGGAATATCCGAGAAAAAGATGTTGCCGTGTATGTCGGCAGCAGGCCCTTCAGTGAATATGAAACCTCCAGCGAGCTGTTTTACCTCCGCATCGAGCGCCACAACACTTAGATTTTCTATGTCAGCGGCTAAATCCGTAATTTCATCAGTTTTTTCCCTGCAACCAACAACCGCCGTCACCAATAACAAAACAACCAAACAATAACTTTTGCCAAACATATCAACCTCCTCCTATCTTTTATCTCTTGACATATTATTTTACACACGCTTGATAATTTTTCTATTGCGTAATTTAATCGTCCTGTTTGTCAGTTTTGCTTTGCAGCATTTGTTTTGCTTTATATTGTTCCAATGGTCTGGCCAATTTTGCAAGGGCAATCAGCACGGCAACTGCAATAAGCGCTGATATAACCGCCAGCTGATAAAACTGAGCGCCGCAAGCCATTCCGACACTTGCCACAATCCATATTGTAGCAGCGGAAGTTAAGCCGTGTATGCCGCCTGCATCCTGAATGATGGCACCGGCACCGAGGAAGCCGACGCCTGTAACAATCTGTGCAGCTATTCTCACGGTTGAAGCGTCATACTGAAGTGCCATTTGCCTCGAAATTATCGTAAAGACGGCTGCGCCAAGGCAGATTAAAATATTTGTCCTCAGACCTGCGACCTTGCCGCGCATTTCTCTTTCGAGGCCGATTATGCCGCCAAGTATTACGGCCAAAATTATACTTATAAAATCGTTAGGCCAAATCATAGATTATCTCTCTATTAAGGTTTCATCAACCCTCATACCGAAGTGTCTGCCTGCCTTTTCGATATGGGCGATAACCTGAGCACCCGGTTTTAAGTTAGTAACTGAAACAGCTTTGCCGTCAGGTTCAACCAGTCTAATGGTTTCTGCATTTTGCATAACGAGACTGATTGGCATACCTTCGGCCTCGGCCTCGATGAGAAGCATAGGTCTTTTTTCAATTTTATTTCTGCCGAGGTATGCGGTCTTGCTTTTGCCTTGAGAATCGACGAGCAGGACTTCGTCGCCTGTTTTTAAATCCGCCAGGTATTTTGTTTTTCCGCCCGGAGTAAGTGCATATGCGTGAACGGCACCGGCATTTACACGGAATGGACGGGAGGCAACGTAAGGATTATCGATGGATTCGGAGTGCACGAGAAAAAAGCCGGAAGCGGTATTTCCGACGAGCATACCTTCGCCAAGAGCCATCTGTGTGCAGGTATCAAGGCAGGCACGGTCACCCATTCCGAGCTGCTTTGTTGCTGTGATTGTTGCAGTTACGAGAGGGACTTTCTCGCTTATGCCCTGTATGATATCAGCGGTTTTTTTGAGCTCGTTTATGTCTGTAGTGTTTAAGACGACGCCATTGACGCCTTTTTCGAGGATTTCGGTCATAAGTTTTGCCTGCTCCGAGTTTTCGACCTGGACCATAATATTCTTTCCACGACGTGCGAGCAGGTTTTCGATGGGTATAATCGTCCAGTCGAGCATCTTTAAAACAACGATTTTATTCACAGGAACAGAAGCGGTTTTATCCTCATCTGCTTTGCAGGAGATATCGATGAACTCGACGTCGACGCCGGGCTTGATGTCGCCATCTTTTTCAACGGTTTTGATTTTGCCGAATTCGCGGACGGTGTCGCTTTTACCATCCGGCAGGATAACCGCATCGGCGCCACTTTCAAGGGCAGCTATGGCAATATCCTTTTTATACGGAACAACATTTACCCACAATTTTTTCATTTTAAATATCCCTTAGTAACCACAAAGGTAATGATATTTCAGCCCAGTAGAATTTTTATTGCTTCATCTACGGAAGCGGCGTTGTGAACCATCTTGCACAGGGCGGCGACCATTTTTTCAGGATTTTTGTGCTGGAATGCATTTCGTCCGATGGACAATCCCGCAGCACCGGCCTCTAAAGCGCCTTCAACCATTTTGAAGATATCTTTGTCGCTATCCATTTTGGGTCCGCCGGCGATGACGACCGGAACGGGACAGCCATTAACAACTTCGGAGAATGTTTCGATGCTTCCGGTGTAAGGCACCTTGACAATATCAGCGCCTAATTCGGCGCCGACCCTTGCGGCGTGCTTTACATTTTTGACGTCGTACTCATCTTTTATTTTTGGGCCGCGTGTGTACATCATAGCAACGAGTGGTATCTGCCACCTCGAGCACTGGCTGCTAACATAACCCAACTGCCGCAGCATTTCCTTGTCCGTTTCGGCACCGAGATTAATATGCACAGAGACCGCATCGGCACCGAGCCTAATTGCCTCCTCAACAGTGCAGACAAGCTCTTTGGCATTGGGGTCCGGGCTTAGGGATGTTCCGCCAGATAAATGAATAATCAGACCAACGTCTTTGCCGGCTCCTCTGTGGCCTGCGTGAACTACACCTTTGTGCATCAAAATGGCGTTTGCCCCGCCTGCTACGACTTTGCTGACGGCATCCCGCATATCTTCCAGGCCTTCAATAGGGCCGACCGTAACGCCATGGTCCATCGGAATAATTACCGTTTTGTGCGAATTTCGGTCAATTATCCGTTCCAAACGAATCTTTTTGCCTATCATTGTTTACTCTCCCGTCAAAACTCCATATATATCAATACATAAACTATCCACATTCCCGTTTTTCCGGAAATGACAGAAAACAGAAAATGCTTGATTAGTTGTTGTATTCTATCGGACAAATCTAAAAAAGCAAGAAAAAAATGCCCACCTTTTCTTTTTGGATTTGGAGGCGGGGAGAAAGAGTCTTGTGAAGTTAACTGCATTTCGACGTTGAGTTTTATTATTTCAACAGTTCCTTGAATAATGCAATCGTGAAGGTGTAATTCAAAGCAGCAACGATTATCTTTTTGACTTTAGCAGAGATTGTTCTATATTGTACCAGACAATATAAATTCAATACCGGAGAAAAGATATGTTCTACCAAGAAATCGAATTTTTCAAACAAGCAGTGGTGGAAAAGATTGTTCAGGACCCCTTCTGGGCAACAGTTGGTTTATCCGGTCAGGTGGTATTCAGTTTGAGATTCATTCTTCAGTGGATAGTAAGCGAATATAAAAAAAAGTCTCATGTGCCGACAGCTTTCTGGTTCATATCCATTGTCGGCAGCTTGATATTACTCGCTTATTCAATCCATATCAAAAATCCCATTTTTATCCTCGGATTTTCACTGAATACTCTCATATACCTGCGAAATCTTCATTTGATTTATAAGAGCCGTGCTCAAAAGGATACCATAACCATTCTCACAAAAGGTGAGGATTAGGCAGAGGAAGCTGGCGTTGGAGCAGCGAAATGGAAAATAATCAGAATATCCTCAAAAGAACAAAATATCCTGTCATCTGCGGCCTATTGATTCTTTGTGCCATAAATGCCTGCTGGATGCTTTCTGAGCAAACGCTGGACAGCCATGAATGTTTTGTATCTGTGGCGGCCCGCGAGATGCTCCAAAGCGGTGACTGGGTCATGCCTACTTTAAATGGCAAGCCGCGTTTGAATAAAACTCCGCTTTCATACTGGCTTGTGGCGAGCTTTGCCAAAATAACAGGGCGTGTTGATGAGTTCACCGCAAGATTTCCAAGCGCCGTCTTCGCAGTTCTGACGGCGATAAGCATCCTATATTTTGTAAACAGGTGGCTTTCATTCAGGATAGCTGTGCTTTGCACGGGTGTTTGGACGACATCTCTGGCTTTCATTCGCAACTCTCATAGCGCCAGGCCGGATATGGTCTTGACATTTTTCATCACTTTGTGCTTTTTAAGTTTTTACTCGGCGGTCAACAGCAGCAGTCGCAGGCAACAAGTCGCATACGCACTTATCTTCTGGGTAAGTTTTGGTCTTGCAAATCTTGCCAAAGGGCCTGCTCCGCTGCCGCTTGTTATAATTCCACTATTTTTCTTCATCATTATCAGCAAAAATTGGTCGGTACTGCCGAAGCTGTTGCCTTTTATCGGGAGCGTTATTTTTCTTGCTATCGTACTACCCTGGCCATTGATTATTGCCCATAACCTGAACTGGGACTTAACTTTATGGAAACACGAATTTGTCGACCGTTTATTCGGTACTTATGCGAGGGGTCGCTACCCATTTTATTATTACTTCTTAATGATGTTTAAGTATGTGACACCGTGGGTCATATTTTTGCCGATGGCCCTTGCAGCGCCATTTTATAAAGTCTGGAAGAAAAAACAGCCCGTAATGAAGTTTCTGTGGATATGGTTTGCTCTGGATTTTGCATTTCTGACAATCGACCTGGGTAAACGGCAGCATTACATCCTGCCTTTAATACCGGCGATGGCTATACTTATTGGTATTGTGTTCGAAGATATGGCTTTTACACGCAAAGCATACAGTGCTAATTTTGTGAAACGGACCCTTCAAAGCTATATAGTCATAATAATTGTGGGCAGTATAGTCGGCCTAATTTGTATTGCGGTGCTGCTTCCGCAGTTTTTGGCAGGGACTATAATATTCAGCATAGAAGCGATAATGATGACCATTATTGTCTCTGTATTCTTCGCTGCAAGAAAACCTGGTGCCGCCTGTGGAATGTGTTTTGCCGGTATCGTTGTCTGGGTTATGATTTTTGCCTTAACCTTTTCAAATTTTTTTGATATTAACAGCGAAGCACGCGATTTTGCACAAAAGACTGCCCAAATAGTACCACAATCAGACAAGCTAATAGCTTACGGGGGGATATCCACCAGGTTCGTTCAGTATTTCGGCAAGGTTGTACCGGAAATAAGAGATGTATCGACGCTCCATGAATACTATCAGCAGGGTGAATGGATTGTTGCAAATTCAGGACATCTTAAAGACCTGGAGAACGATAAAAGCTTGAGAGAAGTGTATTACCAGCAGAGGAAACCAGGATTAAAAGAAGACACCTCCGGAGCTTTGTTTCATATAACTGCACCGATAGTAAAATACAACGATGCCATTAATAGATAGAACAATTCTACCGGACTAAATGGTTTGTAAAACTAATCTCATCTTTAGTTAATTTACGGTCTTCGATAATTTTTTTAATTATTTCAGCAGTGTGTTCAGCCGTATATCCCTGACTTCTTCGCAGCCAAACAGCAACCAGCATAGCTACTCTTTCATCGTTTCGGCCGCCATGCAGAAGGACGGGAAGATTGTCTTTATCTGACATTATAGCGATAAAGTCATCCTGGGTTTTTTCATCCGGGAAATAGCTGTTTTTTTCGATAGGCATTTCGATATATCTGACGCTGTTGTCCCTTGCCCAGGTTATTTCTTCGGTGTACCAGTTGTGGTCTTTGTGTTCCGAAGGCGGACGTATGCTCACAATTGTTGTGATGTGATATTTGTAGAGAAGCCGTGTATAGTCCATTCCCCTGGGCTGGCCGCTGGTATAAAGCACTGCCGGTTCTATAACGCGGAAATCATTGATATGAAAATGATGGAACAGCAAATGTATGGCTGCAGCGATTATCAGTAAAATAACAATACCGCTTATCGGCCGCTTTTTCTTACTCATTTTTCACACTCCGCCGTTAAATTGTTCTTATGATACACTTTGCGCACCGAGTATATCTTTTTGTTTGTGGACTCAAAATAAACCCTGCTTATCATCTCACCTAATAGTCCGGCGGCAACAAATATAGACCCAATCAGGAAAAGTAAAGCTGCTAAGCTCGCCAGAGGGGCGTGAGCTACCATAATAGGCACGTTATATACAAATTTGTCAAATAACATATAGCAGGCCATTAACACGGCCGCAAGAATGCAGTATAAAGCCGCTCGGCCAAAAAAGTGCAGCGGTCTTGTAATGTATCCGAGCAAAAATTTTATTGTTATTAAATCGAATACCACCCTAAAAGTTCTGGATATTCCATAATTGCTTGAGCCCTTAGGGCGAACAATGTTTTTGATAGGTATTTCAATGATTTTAGCTCCCTGGCGGGACAATAAGGCGGGAATGAACCTGTGCATATCGCCGTAAAGATTCAGGTTTCCAACAACTTCACATTTGTAAGCTTTGAACGTGGTTCCGAAATCGTGGATATCCACTCCACTTATCTTTGAGGCAATCAGGTTGGCAATTTTCGAAGGAATTCTTCTAGCAAAGAGATTATCCACTCTGTTTTTTCGCCAGCCGCTGACGACATCATAACCTTGTTCAATCTTTTCGAGAAAATCCGGTATATCTTCCGGGCAATGCTGGAGGTCTCCATCCATTGAAATTATTATACGACCCCTTGCGGTATCGAAACCGGCAGCCAAGGCAGAGGTCTGTCCGAAATTTCGGCGAAGCTCGATAACAACCACCTTTTCATCATCGGAGGCGATTTTTTTTAATTTCTGCAGGGTGTCGTCGGTGCTGCCGTCGTCTATAAAAATGAGCTCATAAGCAAGGGCGGTTTCGCTCATAGTTTTAGTCAGCCGTTTGTAAAGCTCATTTACAGAATGAGCTTCATTGTAAAGCGGCACGGCAACCGAGCAGTCAACATTAATCCGATTTTTGTAGTTGTCCATAATGCACTAATTTTATTCCTGCTTTTGTCAAATACTGCCTGGTTTTTTCACTGCAAAGCGTATCAAATTCGGATTTTCGCTGCTGAATTAGCGTAGTTTTACAATTCTCCAGGCCATCAGTAAAACCCGGGTGCGTCATTATCTCAGCAACAGTCGCCCTATTATACGAGGCAACGGCCCTGAAAAAGCTTGCATTTATATTTCCTGTATGTGCGACACCGAGAAGCATATCGGTTTTAAAGAAGTCGGTGTTCTGTATACGATTTATGCGAGCCATAATACGAATCAACCTTGCTTTTTTCCTTCCAGCTTTTGTTGATTGCGGCCACGAAACATCAGAAAAACTCTTCGGCTCGTAAGCAAAACGTATAGCGGGGATTTCAAACTGCCTGGCCAAGTCGCAGACCAGCGGATATATGGCCGGGAAACTGTGGATATGCTTGTGCGAATCCAGATGCGTCGGACGTAAATCTCTTTCGAGCACCCATCGTATCTGGGCAGCTAATTCGGTTTTTATGGCGTTTCTAAACCGGCGTGAGACAAGAGAATAGAACGACAGAGCAGTAGTTGAGTGAGCGAGTTGGCCGTCAGAATCCGCTAAGATCTGGGCATCGGTATCCATCGAGACCAGCGGACCTTCAGTGAGGTTAAGATGAACACCTATGCCAAGACCGGGCAGCTGCTTTGCTATCTTGACTGCATTGGCGGCGGCCGGCATGTTGGTCATTATGGTCGCACTGGTTAGAATGCCGTCTATGTGAGCTTCTGCTACAGCCCTGTTTACTCCTTCACACAGGCCGAAATCATCGGCATTTATTATAATTCGCCTGTCCATCGTAGGTAAGTTTATATGGGAAAAATGGTTAAATCAAGCTGCAAATTATAAAAACTACGATATGAGACGATAACCGATTATAACAAGAAAAACTTTTATCTGGACCAAGTAAGTAAAAAGGCTGTAAGCTTTATGCCTACAGCCCATTTATCCAAGATTAGATAAGCAATAATTCTTATTCAACGCCTGCCAACCAATTATCAACAAATGCAGCAAGGTCGAGTATGTCAATATAATTATCAGCAGGAATACTGATTTCGCAGTCGGGGTTCCAGCCAGGCTGGCCAGGCGTCGTCCGCCAGGCCAATGCAAATATAGCAAAGTCTGCCAGGTCAACATCACTGTCGCCATCAAGGTCGCCCAAGTAAGTAACATCAAAGTATTTGCCATCGCTGTCAATGCCAATGCTTGTCCTAACTACCACATCTCCACTTGCCGCACTATCGGGAACACGGCAGATAATTTCAGTATTACTCCATGAAAGTATCTCAGCCGCGGCGCCAATGGAGAATATAACACTTCCCTGGTACGAAGCGTCGCAGAAATATTGGCCCTTGATTGTTACATCCGTTCCTGTCGGCCCGTGTGTTGGCATAATACTTGTAATTTGAGGTGCGAGACATACAAAATCAACGCCCCACCGGTTTCCCGACACGTTGTTGAGATCAATGGATTTTCCCGTCGTAACATCCCTGCTGTGGAAAACGTATCCTTCCTTCAATACACTTACCCAAAACGTCTCATCCCACATAAAGCCATAATAGGCGTATATCCCTCTCTCATTCGTCCAGAGGGACCAGAGAGGCCCACCCATGTATTCAAAGCAGACCTCAGCATTATTAATCGGGTCTCCCTCGGGGGTGGTAATGCGTCCACTGACAATCTCGTTACCCGACATAGGCAGGTAAGGGTAGATGTTGTAAACGCATTTATAGACTGATGTGAACGTGTAATTGGGATTGGTAGTAGTAATATTGGGCAGGTTATACCAGGCATCGTTAGCGGTTTCCGACCAACCCATATTAAGATGGTGGTACATTGTTGATGAGTTATAGCCGTATCCATCGCACACAATGGCATGTCCACCTGAAGGGCCGGTAATGCCAAGGAGAGCAGGAAAGCCACAGTCGAGGTTCGGATTGACCATGCCGATTAACCCTGCTCCGATATTACTTCCAGAGTTGTAGCCCTTAACAGCATTGCCATATTTGAAGGTGTCGATTAGTGCGTCTTTTGCATCGAGCGTGTTTGCAGACGAGCTACTGCTTGTGTAACTCATTTGTACGGAGCCACCGGCATCAGAACAGAGTGCTCCTATGGCCTGCCGCTGCGCAAGGGTTGTGCTGCAATTGGGGACAAGTACCATATCGTTCCAGTTGTACGGCCCACCAGAGCCGTCACCACCGCGTATGCAATACCCTTGCTGTTCACCGTCGACTTCAATCAGGAAGCACAACAAGACAGGCGATACAGGGTGCTGGTGGTAGCGCATTACCTGGGCCATCGCGGTAGCGACACAGCCGCAAGGATAGTTATTGGGCGTATAGTAGTTATAGCAATTAAGACTGGGCGATGTGCAGCACTTCGTCTGGGCCCAGTTACTTTGCACCAGTGGGTCGACACGAGGGTCGTCGACCGAAGGCAGGCTTGTTGTTGCAGGTCCCCCAGGTGCCTCGGCAAAAACAGTCAACTGGTTCCACCTGGTCTGAGACTCAAGGGCGGCTTCCATTGCGCTGGTCGCTTCAAGGGCTTGGATATCGCGAACCATCGCGATTCGACCGTTGAGGTCGTTAGTCACTAATGCCCCCAGCGGATTGTCAGGTGAGGGGTCATACGTCCCATCATCGGCAAAACCAATAATCGGCTCAATCAAATCGTCTGCCGGCACGATAACAAAACCGGATGGCTGAAGATAGACAATATAATAAATCGTCTCACCATCCTCATTAGTAAAGGTCTCAACACCGGCGACGTCCTGGCCCAAAGCCGAACCGAGCGGCTGAGCATAGACTCTAAGCCAGCCGGTTACTGCCATTTTAGCTTCGTCCGCTGCCATAGGCCTGGCCCAAAGGGTGCTACTGTATAACTGGATTAAAAATAATACTATTGAGAAAAAAAATATCTTACGATTCATTTTCCTGCTCCTTAATGATTGAACGTTAACGTTTAATTCTCGCCTGCTTTTATTGTATGTGCGCTCTCTCACAGAAAATTTAATGTCTGCATATTATTCTATAAGATGTGAACAAAAAGTCAATAGATATTATGGGACTTATCTGATTAAGAACGTGGTTTTTGTTGTTTTACGCTTGCTTTTGGGGCTGGCCACTGCTATATGTCTGGATTATGATAACGAAAATAGCGGTTCCAATTGCAGCCAACAATCCGAATGAGGCAAAGAAGCAAATCAAAAAAGCCCTGGATGCAGGTGCTGAAATGCTTGAATTGCGAAGCGATTACCTCGAAGGGATCAACGTAGAAATAGTAACTAATCTGGTTGCGGAGGTAAAAAACAGCGGGCCGAAAAAAGTGCCCCTGATAGTAACGTGCAGAGACAAACAGCAGGGTGGTGCAGTGGAATACCCGCTTCGGCTTCGCATCGATGTCCTTGACGCTGCATTAAAAGCAGGAGCGGAATATGTTGATTTAGAATTTGATAATTTCCGCTCTATTGATGGTCAGGAAAAACTCAGCACGACATTGTCAAAGGTTTCGAAGGGCCGGCTGATTCTTTCGGCACATAACTTCGAGACGAAATTTGCCAATATTAATAAGCTTTACCGCGATATATCTTCCGTCTATCCGGCGGCGATACCTAAACTCGTCTATACGGCCAATCATATCAACGACTGCTTCGAGGCATTCGATTTGCTGCATAAAACAAGCGGAGAGAGAATTGTGTTCTGTATGGGAGAGACGGGGCTAATAAGCAGAATTATCGCAAAAAAGCTGGGTTGTCTTTTAACATACGCCAGCATCGACGACAAAACAGCGACCGCTCCGGGACAATTGACAATCGGAGAGTTGAAAAAATTATACAGATTCGATTCGATAGATGCTGAGACGGAACTTTACGGTGTAATAGCAGACCCCGTAGGACATTCGCTAAGTCCGGCGATTCATAATGCCTGCTTTGCAGAAAAAAAGGTGAACAAGCTGTATTTGCCGCTGCTGGTAAAAGGCGGGCAGCTTGAATTCGATTTGTTTTTGAACAACGTCATTGTAAGAAAATGGCTTGGCTTTCGCGGTTTCAGCGTGACGATTCCACATAAGGAGAACGCCCTGAGATTTGTTAGGGCGAGGTATGGTTATGTTGAGCCGCTGGCGGCTAAAATCGGGGCGGTAAACACTATTATTATAAAAGGCGATGAGAAACTGGCCGGCTATAATACCGACTACGCCGCAGCGCTGGATTCGATTACTTCGACACTGAAAATCGAAAGGGCTGACCTGAAGGGGATGAAGGTTGCAGTTATCGGGGCAGGGGGCGTTGCAAGGGCGATAGTGGCGGGGCTTAGCGATGCAGGCGCAAAAATAAAAATATATAACCGAACTATCAAAAGGGCGGAAAATCTGGCTGATGAGTTCGGCTGTGAGTATGCAGGGCTGGATGGATTAAAAGATTTAGATGCGAAACTCATCATCAACTGCACAAGTATAGGGATGAAAAGGACAGGAGACGGGAGACAGAATACAGAATACAGTCCACAGGACGCCTTACGGCGGAGGCAGGAGACAGAAGACAGAGAACAGAGGACAGGAGACAGAGGACAGCAGGCAGGAGATAATATTCCGATACCGGAGGAATACCTGAAGAAGGGTATGGCGGTTTTCGATACGGTTTATAATCCGGCGGAGACGCTATTATTAAAACAGGCAAAGAAAAAAAGATTAAAAAGGATTGACGGCTTGTCGATGTTCGTCAACCAGGGGATGGCACAATTCAAACTCTTTACCGGCAAAGACGCCAACGCAAAACTTATGCGAAAGACCGTTTGTAATGAACTTAAAAAGTGAGTTTTTTGTAAATTATTCTATATCATCTAAGAAGTTATAAAAATGATGAATATTAAAAAAGAGAATATTCTGAAGTATGCGGCTGCATATGATAAGCGATACAGAAGCACTGATGATGAAAAAGTTGAAAGGGAAATGAAGCGGGTGTTACAAAAACAAAGATATTTGAGGAAAGAGGAGTTAGTCAAAATCGGGGAGTGGAAATTGAAGAGGCCAACAAGGCATTATAAAAGTAAGGAAAACGATGCTTTGACAGTAAAAGAAATTACTGAGTTTTCCCTTAGAACAGAAAGCGAAAAGGCAAAGATAAAATCTTTACTGACACTGAAAGGTGTCTCTTGGCCGGTGGCCTCTACTATTTTACATTTCGCCTTCCCTTTGAAATATCCGATAATGGATTTTCGAGTTATATGGTCTTTAGGTTGGGATCAACCTTCAAACTATAATTTTGCTTTCTGGCAGAAATTCTGTAAGGCAATAAATGCGATTTCAAGAAGATACAAATTGCCCATAAGAATGGTGGAAAAATCACTTTGGGAGTATTCGAAAGAACATCAAAAAGCTAATTCCTCACGGAGTGGAAATAACTGATTAG
>CAZBWE010000045.1:2668-19465 GCA_964495465.1 uncultured Pirellulales bacterium | reverse complement strand
AGATACCCAAAATGGGTACGCCCAGCTCAAATATTTTTTCATCACATCTCGGGGCGTTTTTGTTATAGACGCTTGCGGGGCCGCCGGAGAGTATCAGGCCCTTGAGGGGCAGTTTAGACAATTCTTCTGCCGGTGTGTCTGCCCGGAAAATCTGCGAATATACATTTTGTTCGCGGACACGCCTGGCTATCAGTTGGCAGTATTGACTTCCAAAGTCAAGGATGGCTATTGTCTCGCGGCTCATAGTTTGCATCTTGTTGCTCTTTTTAGGTTATTTGCGAAACCGGTCAAGGTCAATCTTCAAAGGGTAACGTTGCCGAGTAGTTGGGCGCTTCTTTGGTTATTTGTATATCGTGCGGATGTGACTCGGTAGCCGACGCCGGACTTATGCAGACGAATCGGCCATTCGTTCTTAGCTCTTCGATGCTTCGTGCTCCGCAATAACCCATGCCTGCCCGCAGTCCGCCAACGAACTGATAGACAAAGTCGCTGAGCGTTCCGCGATACGGCACCCGCCCTTCAACTCCTTCGGGGACGAGCTTGCTTTGCTCGGTCGAGCTTCTCTGCCCATATCTTTCAGCAGAACCTTTGACCATCGCCCCCAGAGAACCCATACCTCTGTATTCTTTGAACTGCCTTCCCTTGTAGATGACCAGTTGGCCCGGGCTTTCTTTCAGGCCTGCGAACAAAGAGCCAATCATTACGCACGAAGCTCCTGCAGCAATTGCCTTGGTTATGTCGCCCGATTGCCTGATTCCGCCGTCGGCAATAACGGGGACATTATGTTTCTGGGCCGCCTCGACACAGTTCATTATAGCGGATATTTGGGGGACTCCCACGCCGGATACTACCCTGGTTGTGCAGATAGCGCCCGGCCCGATGCCGACCTTTATTGCATCTGCGCCGGCGGCTATCAAATCTTCCGCCGCCTCTGCGGTTGCGATATTTCCTGCGACAACATCGATATCATAGCTGTCTTTGATTTTCCTGACGGTGTCGATGACGTTCTGGGAGTGGCCGTGCGCGGTATCAACAACGATAACATCGACGTCCGCTTTTATCAGGGCTTCGATTCGCTCATATTCATTGACACTGACTGCGGCGCCGACGCGGAGCCGGCCACGGTTATCCTTGGCTGCTCTTGGGTATTGCTGAACGCGGTCGATATCCCTCATAGTAATCAGGCCTGCCAGCTCGCCATTTTTATTGACTAAAAGTAACTTCTCAACCTTGTGCTTTTGCAGAACCTCTTTTGCCTGTTCGAGGGTCGTGCCAGCCGGGCCTGTAACAAGATTATCACTGGTCATAACAGAGCTTATTTTGACATCGTAATCCTTGAGAAATTTCAAGTCCCTTCGTGTCAGAATTCCCACCAGTTTTTTGCCTTCGATGATGGGGATGCCGGAGACGTTCTGCTCGTTCATCAATTCCTGCGCCCTTCTGACAGGTTCAGCCGGGGATAGTGTTACGGGGTCGAGGATTACGCCGTGCTCGGAGCGTTTGACCTTTGCCACTTCTCTTTTCTGGGCCTCGATTGTAAGATTCTTGTGAATGATGCCAATCCCGCCTTCCTGGGCCAGCGCAATCGCCAGTTGCGCTTCGGTAACGGTGTCCATAGCAGCCGAGACAATCGGGATATTGATATTTATATTTTTGCTCAGCTTTGTGCTGGTATCCGCCTGGCTGGGCACAAAATCGCTTTTTGCGGGGATTAACAGCACATCGTCGAATGTGATGCCTTCAGTTGTAATCTTGCTCTTGTCCATTTGTTCTCTCCAGTAATAATTGCCCCACGACTTTAGAAGCCGCCAGTATAATGTCGCAGTAATGCGGCGTCAAATCTATTTTCGTGCGTAATCCTTGATTTTAGCCCCTGTGAGCAGGTTTTTTTGGTGTGGTTATCGTGCCAGAGCGAATATAATCTAAAAATCTTATAGAGTTGTATTTTTTATGCGCCCATTTTCGGTATAAAAGCGAGTCTATAATAGTGAAAACTGAATCGTGGAAATAATGAGCAAAACGCCGGAGAATAAAAATTCAGCGGATATGAAGCCGGATTTAATATTGGTCGAGCAGGCTTTGGAAGGCGATGCGGACAGCTTTACCGAGTTGTGCAGACGATATTACCCGGCGATGGTGGCGATAGCCCATTCGATACTTGATGACAGGGACCTGGCGGAAGATGCGGCCCAGCAGGGATTTGCGAATGCTGTTCGCAAATTGGGGCAGTTGAGGAAAAAGAACCAATTTGGGGGCTGGCTGGCCGCTATTTGCAGAAATGCCGCAAGGGATATGGCACGGACGAGAATCAAGCACTACTGCATTGAAGAAGATTCGGCAACAGTGGTCGAATCACAACGGGATGAGGCAGCCGAGTCTGTCAGGGAGGCGATAAGCAAACTGTCAAGCTCGGCAAGAGAGGTGATTTTCCTGCGATACTACGATGGTATGTCTTACGAGCAGATGTGCGAGGTATTGGGCCTCTCAAGGCAGGCGATAAACGGGAAACTACGAAGAGCAAAGAAAAAAATGGCTGATTATTTACGACGCAACGGTTTTTGCGAGGTGCGATTATGAAAGAAGAAAAAAATGAAAAATGGCTGGATGAGATAATTTCGCGGGTCATCAATACAACAAAGCCGCAATTCGATGCTGAAGAGTGGAAGCAAAAATATCCGGAGGAGTTCGAGCTTCTGAAATCCCGAGCTTCAGGGGCTTCTGCCCGGCGGGAGCGTTTGTGGACGGCAATTTTCCAGAGCAGAATACCAAGACTTGCCGCAGCGGCGGTGCTGCTGATTGCGATTGGATATGGCATGGCCCTGCTGACAGCGCCTCGAGGGCTGGATGACGACCAGCTTCACGCCCTGGAAGTTTCACTCAAATCTTCTCTCGAACCAGCTATACGCCAGGAACTGCTCGAGGAGATGACGCAGTACTGGCAGGTAAGCCTTGCCGGCAGTTTCGCTGATTTCAAAGACGAGCTCCAACAGCAGTATCGCAGGGATTTGACCGGCTTTGCAATACAGACCTTAGCGACTGCAAATGCGGTAACTAATCAGCGTCTTGAAAAGCTCGTTAACGCCATAAGCAACGCTCAAACAGAGGATAGACGCTGGATTGCGACAGCCCTGGAACAGATGGAATTAAATCGACTGCAGGACAAAAACCAGTTTGCGACCGGCCTGGAGACGCTGGCTCTTCGGACGGGAGATGAACTGATGCGCACCAGGCAGGAAATGGCACAGTTTTTGACTGACAGCCAGCCCGGTGGCGCGGGGGGGAATGAATCCGATAGATTAAACAACCTGAATGAAAGAGACAGATAGAATCGAGCGAACGAAAGGAGGTTAAAAAGTGAATAGTAACTGCTATCTTAAACCGGCTATGACGTATAACGGCTCCATAAGAACTGATTTGCCCCTGACCGTGGTGGATAGAAAGGCGGGCAGGAAAAAGGCAATGGAAACCGTAAGTCCGGGTCAACTTCTCTGCGTTGGCAAAGTATATTTGAAAACCCACAAGGGCTTAGTAAGAATAAGATGATCCCAAAAGCAGAAAAAAATATCTTGAAAGGAGCAAAAATGAAAACTTTTATTCGAACAATTGTTGTATTGGTTGTCCTCAATTTAGCAACCGGGTGTTTTGCCCTGTCTGAAAACGTTTCTGAAAGAGAAAAGATGGGGTCAGCTAAGGAGGATATGAAAAAAGCCGACCAGAAAATGAAGGAGAGCGAGCAAAAGATGAGGGCTGCTAAGCAGTACGATGAGATGGCAGAAAGGCTCGAAGAGGCTGCAGAAAGACAGGCGGAGACTATAGAAAGGCAGGCAGAGGCGGCAGCAGGGCATATAGGTGAAATCGTCGTCCCGCAGGTGCGAGCGCGGGGCACGGGAAAGTCGTTTTCATTTGCAGGAATGCACAGTAGCAACGGGCGGATTTTTGTGATTCCTGCTTCGGAAATGAAGGCGGAAGACCTTGCCGCGATAGCAGAAGATATGAGGATTATGTCGCGCATCTTTGACAAAAAACTTGATGTGTCTGCGGGAGGTATGTCCTGGGGCAGCGGTTATGGCTTCGGTTTTTTGGGCTCATCCGCACGCTCAACAGAGGCCATTTTTCTGCAGGGCTATGGCGTGTTGTTTTTAATGAGGGTGGATTTTCCGCTCTCCCCTCCGGCTGTAGAGGAAAAAGAGGCAGAGGAAGAATCCAAAGAACATATCGATGAGCTTTGGAAAGAGACGAGACAGGAAATATACGAGCCGGTAAATGCAGAAAAGATAAGGGCCGGCGAAAAAGAGGAGGAATACGAGGAGGGGAAGGTTGAGGAAATGAAGGAGACGCTTATCAGAGCGCTGAAACATACGGCAAACATCCGAAACCTCAAAGCCAACGAGTCGGTCATTCTTACGGTTTCCGGAAGCGGTGAATCTTCTAGCGCCGCTATTGCATTGAATTATGGGGCAAACAAAATCCTCATAGAAAGCAATGGCACCATAACGCCGAAAGTATCTAAAGGACTCTCCTTAGAGGGTGCCGGCTTTTCGCCTGCGGTTATGACTATTCGAGCGAAAAAATCGGATGTAGATGCCTTTGCACAGGACAGGCTGGATTTTGACGAATTCCGTCAAAAAGTTCAGATATTTACTTATTGATTATCAAATCAAAAAATTGCCTGAATTTAGCCGGGCATATTCTGCCCGGCTTTTTTTATGCGCCTCGGCAGGGGATTTTTCATAAAAAAGAGGTTGCGCAGTGGTGGTGCTGTTCGTCTATAATAATGAGGCCGGCTTATGAAGGAGGTTAGTTACGGGAGTTTTTTTGAGAGACCGAAATAAAAAACTTCTTGAGTTTCTTGAGGAATCCGGGGCGTATTTGCATACGCTCCTGATGCGACTTACGCTGCGTGAGGATGTCAGCGAGGACTTGATGCAGGAACTTTTTATAAAGCTTAGCTGTAAGAGAGGCCTTGACAGTGTCGCCAATATGAGAGCTTATGCTCAGAAAGCGGCGATTAACCTGGCTTTCGATTGGCGGCGGAAAAACAGACAGGATACAGTAAAAATCGCCGGATTCGATAAGCCGGTCTCAAAAGAGGTGTCACCATTGAGGAAATTGATTCAGGATGAAGAGCTCGAAGAGGTGCTGGATGTAATCGGCAGATTAAAAGGGGCCGGTCGTCAGGTTATTGTAATGCGATATATTCAACAACAATCTTACGATTTAATAGCCGGACAACTGGGAAATACGCCGCATCAGGCGAGGGCTTTGTGCCATAAAGCACTTTCGCAGATACGGGCTTTGCTTCAAGACAGCCGTTATCAGGTTGGCAGAAAGAGGTTGGACAATGTCTAAGTTCGATGAGAAGGAAATTCGCCGTAAGCTGGAAATTATCTCTCAGATTACGCCTGCACCACAATCCACCGGCCGGGCTTTGGAGAAGGTCCGGCGGGCGTTAATTAGTGAAGAAGAGAATGTTTTAGGTGCTGACCTGTGGAAAAAATTTAAGAAAAGTCCGATGATGAAACTCGCCGCAGCAGCGGTGGTAATTACAGCAATTGGGTTTTTTGTTGTTCACCACCGTCCGGTCGAGCAGATTAAGCCCCCGGAAGTTTTAAAAGTTACAAAATCACCGGCTGACTTGTTAACAGCAGCATCGCTTGGTGCAGCTTATCGTCGCGGCGGAATAACAGAAGTAGAAAAACAATGTGACGAGGCTGTTAAAATGCTGGGACCGCGGCCGGCAGAAATAACAGTTAAAGAATTGCTTTCAGAATTTAACGGAACATAAACTGGAAAGGACAGACTAATGAAAATATGTGGAAATAGCAGTTTAACAATGGCTGTTTGTGCCGTATTGGCGCTATTTGCCTCAACTCCATTGGCTTTCGCCCAGCCGACAGACAATGCCGCTTTGCTTTACTATCAGGCAATTCTGCTTTATGAGAAACCGGACAGCACAATGGACAAAATGATATCCGATTTTCTCAGCGATAAAATCAAAGCCAGTGAGGCAATCAGGCAATACGTGGAAAAAAACCGAAAAGTAATTGATTTCATAGTAAGAGCTTCTGATATGCCAAATTGTAACTGGGGTTATGACTACTCGCAGGGACTGGAATTGGCGATGCCGAACCTTGCACAGCTTAGGCAGGTGAGCTATTTGATTCAGACCGAGGCAAAGCTATTGGCCGAAAAGGGTGATTATCAAACTGCGTTAGATCGCAGCTTAAGTATGCACAAAATGGCCTTACACACTGTGGATAGAACAATAGTAGGTTATTTAGTAGCGATCGCAATTAGCGGCCGTGCAAATACGGCTATCCAGAATATCCTAAGAGATACGCCGGAAGATTCGCAAGTTCTAAACCGGCTTAAAGAACAGTTAATTCATATTGAAGACAAATTCCCCTTGTTAAGGGACTTTATGGGATATGAGGCTGAAGCGTGTGTCGCAACCATGCAAAAGGACAAGGCTCAGATGATTTTGAATACGGTTTTTGAAGGAGATAGTTTCGATCCAAATACAGCTAAGCGGATTCTTGAGGCCGACGAAGAGTTTTTCGAGAGAGGTAGGGATTGCTATACACGCCATATGAACGGTGTTCAAGCTGTTCTGGATACTCCTATATCCTATCCGCAGACGTATGAGAAGCTTCTGGAATTAGGAGAAAAGCTGGCAAAAGAAGCTGAAAAAAAAGATGCGCCGCTAGCTATTATTTTTGCACCTGCGGTCAATAGAATCTACAGCCTATCAGTGAGGGGCAAAACCCACTCAAATGCCGTCAGGGCGGCCATCGACATTTACCTGGTAAAAGCTAAGGCGGGTAAGCTGCCTGATTCACTGCCTGCAGGTTTGCCAAAAGACCTGTTCAGCGGCAGGGATTTTGAATACGAAAAAACCGCCAGAGGTTTTATTCTTCGCTGCCGGGGCAAAGATTTAAGCAAAAACGAAATTTATGGGTATGAGTTCGAGGTTAAAAAGTAAATTGTGTGTGTCATCGTCGAAAAAGGCCGGGCTAAATGACCCGGCTTTTTTTATGCGCTTAAGCAACTCTATTACTTTGTAACAGATTGAATGCTGGATGTCATTCCTGCGAAAGCAGGAATCCAGAGTTGCGGATGGTCTAGATTCCGCATCAGGTGCGGAATGACAACTCCGCAAATCAAGCGTTGCAAAATACTATTTGTCTTGTAATCGGAATTTCTCACGCTCTTATTTTTATTTTGACGCATTTGGGAATTTAGACTATTCTAACCACTAAAAGGGATAGTATGTGCTTTATTGGCCGGTTCGGAGGACAAAAAATGGAATGTCCGGCGTTTGGGAATAAGTTACGGCAATAATATCTAAGAATGGGTTCAGGAGCTTGTTTCTACATCATCAGCTTTTTGATATTATTTTGAGGGCTTAACTGAATGCAGGAAAATTGCGAATCAGAGGGTGAGCATAAGCAGACTCCGTGGGGGTTTTGGGCGACGGCAGGATTCTCTTGTGTTATTGCCATAGTCTATGTCTTTGTTCAATTAATCTTATTTGTCGTTTTTGCTGTGGTTGCAGCGCTGAATACAAAGAACCTTGACATAGAGGTCTTTGCCGATGGTTTGCAAACAAATGGTTTTTTCCTGTCAACGGCAATATTGGCGACTGCGCCGTTTACAATCGGCCTGGTGATTCTTTTTGCAAAAATTCGTCCGGCGGCGGGCAGGTCGATTACGCTCAGGGAATACCTCTGCTTGAAGAAGGTCGGCTGGAAAGAGATTAGTATGTGGCTGTTGGTTGTTATTCTGTGTGCAGGGATATCTGATACTCTGACTTACTTTTTGGGCAGGTCCGTCGTTACGAAATTTATGCTGGATTCATATACAACCGCATATTTTGTGCCTTTTTTGTGGGTGGCCCTGATAGTTGTTGCGCCGATAGTCGAGGAAGTTTTTTTTCGTGGATTTATGTTTAAGGGCATCGAACACTCAGTATTGGGCCCGGCAGGAGCGGTTACTATAACTGCGCTTCTTTGGTCGGCTTTGCACGTTCAATATGATGCTTATGGCATAATCAGTCTTTTTATAGTTGGCATAATCCTCGGTATTGCAAGGTTTAAGAGCAGGTCTATTTATCCGACTATCTTTATGCATATGCTTCAGAATCTGATTGCCACGGTCGAGGTCATTATCTACCTTAGGGTGGTGCCAACCGCTGTCTGATTTTCGATTTACGAGTTCCGATTGCCAATTTCAAATCGAAAATTGAAAATCGAAGATTGGCGCTGCTGCGGGGGATTCAGGTGCTGTTATATGTTTAAAAAACCAAGAAAAAGTTTGACGTCCGCTGGCCCTGTGGCTAAAATCACTCGGTTTTTTTTGAACTTTAATTAGAAGTCATCCTAAAACCCCTAAGAAACGCCATTTATGGCACTGATAATGCCGAGAATGGGGGTTTTGGGATAGACTCTGACTATTAAGGAGGTAATGGTATCGTATGAGTGACGCAAAGACCTTATTACAAGAAAAATTGACTGCTGAAAATTACAACAAGCTTGCGGCTCTTGATAATCCGAAGATGCACGAGTTTGTGGCTGATGCGATTGAGCTTGCCCAGCCGGGTTTTGTGTTTATCTCCACCGGCTCAGAGGCAGATACGGCTTATATTCGCGAACTGGCTGTTGAGAATGGCGAAGAGATAGCGCTGGATATCCCCGGCCATACCTGTCACTTTGATGGGTATTATGACCAGGGCCGGGACAAAGCCCAAACGAAATATTTGCTGCCGCCCGGTTCGGAGTTGGGTGAGAGTCTTAATTCCATAGATAAACAGAGCGGTGTAGAGGAAGTCCGCTCGTTTTTAAAGGGTTCAATGATTGGCCGAGAGATGCTGGTTTGCTTCTTCTGCCTGGGTCCACTCGATTCGGACTTTTCTATCCCCTGCATTCAGATAACCGATTCGCCCTATGTCGCTCACAGTGAAATCATCCTGTATCGGCCTGGATATGAGCAGTTCAAAAAAATCGGTGATTCGCCGGACTTTTTCAGATTTCTTCATTCCGAAGGTGAGCTTGAAAATGCCGTCAGCAAAAATATTGACAAACGGCGGGTCTATATCGACCTCGAAGATGATATTGTTTACAGCGTCAATACCCAGTATGGCGGCAATACGATAGGCCTGAAGAAACCAGCCCTTCGTCTGGCCATACAAAAGGCCTCGAGAGAAGGCTGGCTTGCCGAGCATATGTTTTTGATGGGTGCTCATGGCCCGGGCGGGCGCGTGACATATTTTGCCGGTGCGTTTCCTTCTGCCTGCGGCAAGACCTCAACCTCGATGCTGCCGGGACAGACTATCGTTGGTGATGACATCGCTTACTTTCGCAAGAAAGACGGTCAGGCCCGCTGTGTCAATGTCGAGAAAGGAATTTTTGGAATCATCCAGGATGTAAATCGAGACGATGACCCGATAATTTATGAGGCCCTGACCGGCCCCATCGAGGTCATATTCTCGAATGTCTTGCTTGATAACAAAAAGAAGAAGCCATACTGGCTCGGTATGAAAAGTGAGTTGCCGGCTGATGGTTTCAATTATTCGGGCAAGTGGCACGAGGGCAAAACTGATTCCGAAGGTAACGTGATTTCTCTTGCTCACAAAAACGCACGTTACTGCCTGAGCATCCCCGACCTTGGCAACTGCGACCCAAAGCTCGATGACCCGAAAGGTGTTATAGTCGGCGGCATCGTCTATGGGGGGCGCGATAGTGATACCTGGGTCCCTGTCGAGCAGGCCTTTAACTGGGAAGAGGGAATTCTTATAAAAGGGGCAGCACTGGAATCGGAAACAACCGCAGCGACGCTCGGTAAAGAAGGAGTAAGAACGTTCAACCTGATGTCGAATCTCGACTTTCTTTCTATTCCGCTTGGCCGGTATATCCAGAATAACCTGGATTTCGAAAAGGGTATCGACAACCCCCCTCTTATTTTTTCGGTCAACTACTTTCTCAGGGGCAAAGACGGCAAATACTTGAACGGAATGGCTGATAAGAGTGTCTGGATTCTCTGGGCAGAGCTTCGTGTAAATGGCGAGGTTGATGCAATCGAGACGCCGACCGGCCAGATACCGAAGTATGAAGACCTGGTGAAATTATTCAAAGAGCACCTCGGAGCTCAATACACTAAAGACGATTATGTTCGGCAATTTACGATTCGCATACCGGAAAACCTTGCCAAGCTCGACCGTGTAGAAAAGGTCTATAGAGAAAAGGTTCCTGATACGCCTCAAATACTTTTTGAAACTTTTGACAAGGTCCGCATGCGCCTTGAAGCCGCCAAAAAGAAACACGGCGATTATATTTTGCCATTCGGCCTGGCGGCCAAGTAAACACAGACCGGGATTGCTGATACGAGCGATGAACTGCGGCCCTTTCACGGCCCCGCCGAAGCCGGGATTTATAGAAAAAGATATATATTCCCGTTGGCCAGTAAAACAATCTTGATTTATCGTTGGGTGAGGCTGCGTCAAAGATAAAGTTGACATATCTTCTGCATTTGGCAACAATATCATTGATTTGTGAGTTTTTTTGTTTTTTTCTCTACTGGTAGTTAAAGCTCTGATGAAATAGGAAGATTTAAGATATGGCGCCAAACGAAGCGAAGCAAAGCTCTTCCGGCGGTATTGATTCGACCTCGGCCCGGCAGCCCGTCGTGGCTCAGCCACGCCGAGACAGGCAGGTTATGCATATGAATCCGCGGATTGAAAAAGACCGTCAGTTGATAATAGAGTCGCATAAGAAAGGCCGCGGGGCAGTTTTAAAGACATTCGTGAAGCTGTCCGGGCCCGGCTGGCTCCAAAGCGGAATAACACTGGGCGGCGGTTCGTTGTCTTCGAGTCTTTACCTGGGTGTGCTGGTGGGCTTTAGTTTTATGTGGCTGCAGCCGTTGGCGATGATATTGGGCATCGTTATGCTAAGCGCCATTGCGTATGTAACACTTTCCACCGGCGAGCGTCCGCTGCATGCGATTAACAGCCATGTCAATCCTGTTCTCGGCTGGGGCTGGCTGATTGCGTCGATGATGGCAAACCTCGTCTGGTCGCTTCCCCAGTTCGCACTGGGAACCGCAGCACTGCGGCAGAATATCCTGCCCGGAATCCTCGGGCCGACAGCTATGCCGGAGATACCCGGCAAAATAATCGCCGGTACAGTATTTCTGTCGATAGCCCTGATTATTACTATGACCTACGGTGTTGGCGGCAGGGGTGTCAAAATATTCGAAATCTTCATAAAAACAATAGTCAGTATGATAGTACTGTGCTTTTTAGGTGTTGTTATCAAACTCAGCATCGAAGGGAAGATCCTGTGGGGTGATATCCTAAGCGGCATGATTCCAGACCTTAGTCTGTTCATCAAGCCGACCGACATAATAATGCCTCACATACAAAAGGTGACGGAAGAGTTCCGGCCTTACTGGACCAATATGATTGTCGGCCAGCAGCGTGACGTTATGATAAGCGCCGCGGCGACGGCTGTGGGGATAAATATGACGTTTCTTCTGCCTTACTCGATGCTCCGCAAGGGCTGGGACAAGTATTTTCGCGGCCTGGCTATCTTTGACCTGTCAACCGGATTGTTCATCCCGTTTATTTTGGCGACCGGCTGTGTGGTCATAGCTTCAAGCAGCCAGTTTCATGGTCAGCCGGCAGCGGGCTTTGTTGCTGAAGAGCCGGGCGGCCAGATAACAGCAGAGCCGGCCAGTAACCTTGTCGGTCCCTATAAGGGACTTCTTGCAAGCAGACTCAGATTCCAAATCGGGGAGGGGGAGTTTGCCAAACTCACCGCCGACCAGATTAAGGAAAGAACGGAGGCCCTGCCCTGGGCGGACAGGCGAATGGCGGCTATCCTTGTCAAGCGTGATGCGTTCAACCTGGCTGAGACATTAACGCCGCTGACCGGCCCGGTGATTGCTCAATATGTCTTTGGCCTGGGTGTGATGGGTATGGCACTGAGTGCAGCGACGATGCTGATGACAATCAACGGTCTTTGTTTTGCAGAGCTGCTCGGCAAGCCCCCTCGCGGCTGGCCCCAGAGAATTGGAAGTCTTATGGTATCCGTCGGGGCGCTGGGGCCTTTCTTCTGGAAAGACGCTGCTCCATATCTGGCGGTGCCGACATCTGTCTTTGCAATGGTCCTGCTGCCCATCGCATACTTTGCGTTCTTTTTGCTGATGAACCAGAAGAGTTTCCTCGGCGAGAATACCCCTGTCGGCATTAAACGTGTTCTCTGGAATATCCTTATGGCGCTGGCAGCCGGCGCCGCATCGTTCGGAAGCGTCTGGAGTCTCTGGTCGAAACTTCAGTGGCTTGGCATCGGACTGCTTGTCGGCTTTATCGTTCTTTGTGTCGTCGTGCATTTCGTTCGTCCAAAGGGCAAGACAATATGAGGGCCGAACAGTGGGAAAAACTGCTGGGCGTAATCGACGGCAAGGTCTTTGAGCCGCTGCCGGTGGGATTTATTATTGACAGTCCCTGGCTTCCGAACTGGGCGGGTATGTCCATCCTCGACTATTTCAGCAGTGAGCAGATGTGGTTCGAGGCCAATCTGAAAGCCGTTCAGCGGTTCCCGGATGTTATATTTCTTCCGGGATTCTGGTCGGAATTCGGGATGTGCACGGAGCCGTCCGCTTTTGGGTCGAGATGCCGCTGGTCAGAAAACGAGATGCCTTTCGCCGGGAAAATCATCACTGATATTAAGGATATCCATTCGCTCGACAGGCCGAATCCCGAGACCGATGGCCTGCCGCCGTTAATCCTTAAGCGTCTTAAGCACTACCAGGGCCGAATTGAAGAGGCAGGTCACTCTATTAAGTTCGCAGTATCCCGTGGGCCGTTAAACGTGGCGTCTTTTCTTATGAACAGCACGGAATTTCTTATTGCTATCCGGACCAATCCCGAAGATGTTCAAAAGCTACTCGGCACCATAACGGATTTTACTGTCGATTGGCTCAGGCTTCAGGCAGCGACGTTTTCATCAATCGATGGCGTTTTGATTCTCGATGACATTGTGGGCTTTTTAGGTGAAGAAGACTTCAGGAAAACGGCACTGCCATATTTAACGCGCATTTTTCAATCGCTTGACGTGACCGTGAAATTTTTTCACAATGATGCGGCCGGTCTTATATGCGCACCATACCTGGCACAGATGGGTGTGAACCTGTTTAATTTTAGCTATGAGCATTCACTGGCGGAGATGAAAGAGCTTACGCGAAATAAGATTACATTACTCGGCAACATTCCTCCGCGTGATGTTCTTGCGGCTGGAACGGTTGAGGACGTGAATAAAAACGTGAAAGAGGCGCTTAATTCAGTAACAGACAAAAGTCATATCATTATGTCCTGCGGCGGAGGTATGCCCATTGATGTTCCTACGGAAAATATCGAGGCCATTGTTTCAGCGGTAAAAAAATGTAAGTGAACTAAGTGTTTATTGGTTATTTTAATGCTGTAAGACAAGCGAAAAAGGGGAAGACGCCGGTTCAAGCTTCATATTTCTTCTTTAGATATTACGCCCCAATAGCCGAACAAAGGTAATAGGGCAGGGGTATTTTATCGGAGTGAGCCGGTTGTTTGAAAAAGAATTGAGGTTTTGACACGAAGCAGAATATATTATCGTAGTTTATTAGAGAGAAGATGATGGAGGTGCAATATGGCTAATAAGTGTGTAATGATTTTGGCAGCGGTTGTTTTGGGCTTTGGATTGTCATTTTTTGCCGGTTGTGAGAGCGATGCCCAGACAGGGGCGGGTGTCGGCGCATTGGCCGGCGCCGGCATCGGTCAGCTTGCGGGCGGCAATACCGAGTCAACCCTGATAGGAGCAGCAGTGGGCGGCGGCGCCGGTTATATGGTAGGCAATGAGCAGGACAAGAAGAAAACCAAGGGCGAAATGGAGAATATCCGGCAGGAAATAAACACCGTTACCGTCAATGTTACCAACAGCAACGGCTCTGTCATACCGGTAACGCTGAGAAAACAAGGTGTCGGCTACGTCGGCCCAAGAGGCGAATACTACGACCATCTGCCGACTTCCGAGCAGCTAAGGCCGGTATACGGCTTTTAGCAGCCGGACAAAACATAGTGTGCGTGCAACTTTGACAGGCACGATACGATGAATGGTCATCGGACTTTGTTATTTATTGGTTGACCGGCAGGGCGGGTCTTTTCATATCTTTTTTTCCGCATATCTCTTTACGCTTCTTAAGCCGAGAAAGGCAATAATTTGAGGATGGGAAGGGTATTTCTCAAAAAAACGCCGGATTATCCTTGATTTCGTGCAGAACTTGAGGTAGTCTTTCCCTGAAGCGAGTTTGGGTAAATGGGCCAAGATGAAAGGGCCGGTATTATATCTATGATGAGAAGTAAGTGGAAAAGCTAAATCAAATTTTATATCCTTAAAATGCGTGGAGTCTCTATAACAGATGAGAAATACGAAGTATATAGATGGAGTTATAAAGCGAAGGCAGTTGAGCAGGTTTTATCTTGTTCTATTTTTGATGCCTTTTTTCGTTGGATGTAATGCGCCTAAAGACCAGCTGAATGCTTTCAACGAGCATTTTAGAACCTGCGGTTATGAAGAATCGATTCAGTTTGCCCAGTCAAAAATGGGTAAGGCCAAAAAAGGCAGGAAACCCAAAAACAACGATTTGTTGTGGGCTTTACAGATTGGTTCGGTAGAGAGGTTAAGACAAAACTACCAGCAAAGCACGGAATATTTCGATAAGTCGGAAGAGCTGTTAAATTACTACGACCATCAAAATGAATTGGCCGCTTCCGTTGCTTCAACTGTTGTTAACGAGAACGTTATCCCTTACACGGGTGAAGAGTATGACGGGGTAATGGTCAATACCTATAAGGCATTAAACTTTATGAAACAGGGCAGGGATGACCTTGTCCGGGTGGAGTTTAATCGGGCGCTTGACAGGCAAAGACGTGCAAAAGAGAAATTCGCCGAAGAGATAGTTAAGATTCAAAATGAGATTGCCGAGCAGGAGAAAAAAGGCGCATCGCAGGTCAGGCAAAACGTAGATAGTCCCCAAATACAATCAATCTTATCCGAGAAATATCCGTCTTTATATTCGTTCAGGGCCTACCCGGACTTTGTTAATCCTTTTACGACTTATTTGGCAGGGATTTACTTTAATCTTGTCGGTGACCACACTAAAGCGGTAGATTTATTAAAAGAATCCTGTGGTATGGTCCCGGATAATGGTTATATTGCTGATGATTTGGCCCTGACCGAAAGGATTTTGGACGGAGAAGAACAGTTGCAGGATATAGTATGGGTGATGTTTGAGAACGGATTGGGGCCGATTAAGGAAGAATTCAGGATTGACTTGCCCCTGTTTATTGTAACCAGCCAGGTCAAGTATGTTGGTATTGCGCTGCCAAGATTGAAATTTCGGGAGCAGGCGTATCCATACCTGCTGGTTAGGGCGGCCGGTAACAATTATCCGACACAGCAGGTTGCCGATATGGACAGGGTCATCCAGACGGAATTCAGCAAGGATTTTAAGGCAATTTTGACCAGGGCCATAATATCGGCAACGGCAAAAGCGGCAGCCCAGTATGCTTTGCAACAAGATAACAGCTCGGGTTCAGCGCTGGCATCAATCGCCGTGGCGGTGTATTCCTTCGCCACAACAGCGGCGGATGTCCGAATCTGGACGACCCTGCCAAAAGATTTTCAGGTAGTGAGATTACGTATTCCAGATGACCGGATTATAATTATAGAGCCGCCGGGCGGGGTGCCGAACCAGATTCAAATTCCGCCTTGTAAGAATGCGGTGGTCTATGTTAAAATACCATTCAAAGAAGCTGCGATGGCTTGTGATATTATGACATATTGAGAATTTATATTTATTAAGGGAGGTAACTTATGAAGGCTTTAACTTTACTTTTTATTCTGCTGGTTTTTTTAGCTACCGGCTGTTACGAGCCGTATGATTCCCGGATTCACGTAAGAGATGAGGTCAAAAGCGACAGCATTATCGACAATGTTGTAACCCGTCCGGTGGCCAAGGCGTTTAGCGCTCTGATAGGAGAAGGTATAGAAGTTGATGAAGCAATACTGCGGAGAAACGAAGCCGGTATTCTTGAGCTTTATATTAACGGGCATAACAGGGCATACAGCACCAGGCGTTTCAGATACAGGGTCGAATGGCTCGATGCGGACGGGTTGGTTCTTGAAACAAAAACAAGTGTCTGGCTGCAGGCATCGGCGATGGGCAAATCTCCGTTTAGTCTTAAGGCCGTTGCGCCGAGGCCGGAAGCTGTCAATTTCAGAATGGATACGAGAAAGTGGGAGTAAATTATGAGAGCAAGAACGATACAAATCATAATGTTAGGAAGTATTCTGTTTGCGGGCTGCGAAGAGAAAACAACAAATATAGATATTACGCACGATGACGGCAAGCCCGTCCTGGCCCTTGATTACAGGGACTTTGACCAGGCCGCAAGCACGCTGGTTCAGTCTTTGCTCGCTTCCGGGGCCCTTAAAAAAGAAGGCGGCGGAAGATATGTTGTCGCTACAGGCCGGGTCGTTAATGACACAATGCAGAGAATCGACACCGACCAATTGATGGCGAAGATTGAAGAGGAAATGTTGAACAGCGGGCAGGCGGTTATGACATCGGCTGTCGGCAGCGGCACCGACAAGCTGATTCACGAAACGAGGGAGCTGAGAGATTCCGAGGAGTTTGACCAAAGCACAATAGCCGCAAGAGGAACTCTTATCGCCCCGGAGCTCACTGTTTCCGGTAAAATTTTTCAGA
>CAZBWE010000045.1:0-2568 GCA_964495465.1 uncultured Pirellulales bacterium | reverse complement strand
GCAAGAGGAACTCTTATCGCCCCGGAGCTCACTGTTTCCGGTAAAATTTTTCAGAGAAATATCCGCTATGACAAGAAGACCCAGCAGGTCGAATACTACTTCCAGCTAAAGCTCAGCGACGCCAAAAGCGGACTGCGATTCTGGCAAAAGGAAATAATTGTCGGCAAAAGAGGCAGTAATAAATCTGTTGCCTGGTGAAAATATTAACTAGTTTCTTTTTTAGGAGGCCAAAAAATGAAAAGGTCTTTAACTATATTTACGCTTGGTCTTTTGCTGTGTGTAAATTTATATGCGGCGGATGCAAATGATGTCGTTGTCCGGGAGGTTGTTGGACAGGGCGGCAACAGGGATGCGGCAATAAGAAACGCTCTGTATATGGCAGTCGGCCAGGTCCGTGGTGTCGATGTTGGTTCCGGGACTTACGAATTCGGATTTTCCGGGACGGGCTTTGAAATCGACAGCGGGCAGGCCAAGAAAAAGGTAGAATTTGACTCGGTGTCAGTTGCGACAACCGGCACATCTTATGCGACCAGAACAACCGGCTCAGTGAAGACCTACGAAGTTCTTGAAGAAAAACAAATTGACGAGAGCACCTATCAGGTCAAGCTCAGAGTAACAGTCCATGATTATGCTCCTCGCGATAATGCCCAAAGGCCCAAAGTTGCCGTAATGCCTGTTAGGGCAACGAAAGCCGATTATCCCTTTTTAGGAACGAATGTGCCTGCTAATGTGCTTTCATTGCTGCTTACGCAGAGACTTGCCGTCGCATTAACGCAAACCAATAAGTTTGCTGTTCTTGACAGGGAGAGTCTGGCAGAGTTTGCCCGGGAGAAACAGATATTATACTCAGAGGAAGCGCCGCTATCTGAAACTGCTAAATTGGCTGAGATATTAGGTGCGGATTATCTGCTCGTCGGCAGCATTTCCGAGGCAAAACTTGAAAAGAAGGAGGAGTACCTGGCAGCAGCCGATTATACCGTCGAGGAATACAAGGCCAGGTTCACATTTAATTACCGGCTGATTTCAGGTTTTACCCGGCAGATAATCCTGGCAGAGGTTACGGAGAAGTATCTTGAAAATGAACAGATAAGAGAATTGGCTGATGAACAGAGCCCCGATGAATGGGACGCCGGGCAGATTCGTGATGCTGTCCTGACTATTATCGCCAATGAAGTGGCGGCAAAAGTTATCGACCGGCTTTATCCGATACGAGTTGCATCTGTTCAGCCGGACGGCACGGTGGTCATAAATCAGGGCGGAGACAGAATAACCGAGGGTATGCTGTTGGATGTCTTTGCCGAGGGCGAGGAAATCTTCGATTACGATACCAAAGAATCGCTCGGCAAACTTGAGGTTCCTGTGGCAACTGTGAAAGTCGATAGAGTTGCGCAAAAAATGTCGTTTGCGAAAGTCATAGGCGGCGATGCTTCGAAAATAACAAAAGATTTAATCTGCCGGATAAGAAGCGTTGAGAAAGATTATGATGTTGGGGTGAAACCGGATGTAATCAGGGATGAGCAAGGGGGAGTCAGGCTGCCGTTTGATAGATAAATTTACTTAAGAGATTAACTATTTTTAAGGCCATAATATTTTTATGGCCTTTTTTTATGGACACATTTTTTTGGGGGAATGGATTTAAACCCGGCAACAGCCGGGTCGGTATTCTTGGCGATTATTCTGTGGGGATACTATATAGGATTGTAGGTGAGCGTATCGGAGCCGGGCTGTTTCTGAGGCCGGTTCGGCCATTTCAATTCATCAAACAAAAACTCGCTGGCCTGGCGTATCATCACAGCAGGCATACACGGACACATTTCAAGCGCACCTATTACCTCGTTGTCATATTTGCCTAAAGCGTTTAACAGATAGTCCCAGTTTTCACGTGATATTCCGCCATGCAATCCGGGTGGAACATGGTCATCTATCTGGCCGTAATTGTCGGTCAGATGTAAATGAGCGACCCTTGGGGCCAGTTCATCCACATATTGTTTGAAGCTGAATTGCTGGTCCAGATTGGCATAGCCAACGTCAAGGCAGTACGAGAGAGAGTCGAATTTTTCGCTGAGTTTTTTGAGTATCGGTAGTTGTCCGGTCTCAAGACATAGTTTAATATTACCGGACTCGGCCATTTTTATTATTTCATTCGCAAATCCTGTGCCATCAGGTTCCGGGCCATCAGAGATACCAAGATTTTTAAAATCGGTTACGATGTTTGCATTCAGCAGCCGGGCACACTCGATTTGCTCACTCCACTGCTCTAATGTCGGCCGGTTGTTACGTGAGCACATAGAGACCAGCATACCCTTGGTTGCGGCCACAAGCCGGGGCCAATTACGTCTCTCGAAACGGCATTCATCCTGGCCTTTTATGTTGGGCCATAACTCTATGCCGAAGCCCATAGACTTCAGGAACTGGCACTCCTGCTCGAAAGAGAGGGGATGCTCACGACCCCAAAATACCATTGTCGAAACAACGTAGCGAATTCTCATTATGCCGTCTCCAAACCTGTCCGATAAGCAGACACTTCTGTATAAGCTATGGCTACTGTATTATCGATTTAAAACAAAC
>CAZBWE010000044.1:0-20440 GCA_964495465.1 uncultured Pirellulales bacterium | reverse complement strand
ATTATTCTTGTCATCAGCTTTTACAGTGTGGCCTTTGGCCAAAGTCCATCTAAAGTTCCTCGGAAAGCCAGGGCACTACAACTTCAGGAATTGTCATCTTCAATTGAAGGTGCAGCCGGAGAACCGATGCGGACTTTTAAGACAAAAGAAGGTTATTTGCGTTTTCTTGGTGCACCTGCTTCTACACATTTTGCTGTCGAGCCAGATAAGCGCGGGACAGCCCGACAAACGGCCGATGCATTTATTGAGCAATGGCGAAATCTTTTCGTCAAGGATAGTCCCGCCGTGGAGTTCAGCATCAATCGTACTAACTCTCACGAATCGCGAAGCTACGTCCATTACCGGCAGATGTATGCCGGCCTGCCGATTAGAAGCGCAGAGGTAATCGTGCAGGTCAATGCTCAAGGTGGAATTGACGCTGTTATGAGTGATATTATGCGTGATACCGAGTTTCTTGATGCCGGTAAGCTCTCATTCATTACCACTATTGACGCGCTAACCGCACAAGGTAAAGCAATAGGGTTTTTCGCTGCGCAACATCCGCAAATTCAATTCGAGACCTCTGCTGCTATACTTATGATATATGTCCCATCGGTAATCGGCAGGAGTGGAGACCCACAATTAGTATGGGAGACCGAGGTTAGCAACAGTAGTGAGCTTGTGCGCGAGTTGGTCCTTGTAGATGCACATGCCGGAGATATCGCATTTCACTATTCGCTAATCTGTTATGCAATGGCGCCAAGGGAAATCTATGACTATGATAATGGGCTCCTACTTCGCAACGATGAGGGATATCAGAACGAACCCTGGCCGACAGAAGCGCCAAGCCAAGAACTCGTGGACCTTACTTGGGACTATCTTGGTAAAACGCAACAATTCTATTGGGACGTTCATCATCGTTATGGAATTGATGATGCAAATATGACTTCGGTAGCAAAACTGGAATATGGCTATGTGAGTGCATATTGGTGGCCATCGGGAGAACATATGGTTTTCGGCTACGGACTTGACCCGGGACAATGCGATTGCATAGGCCACTTAGTTCAGGATGATTGTGTAGGGCACGAATTTACGCACGGTGTGACCCAACATACATCTGGTCTGGAGACTCATGATGAGTCGGGTGCCATAAATGAGGCCTTTAGTGATGCGTGGGGTGAGTGGATAGACCTTAATGATTATGATGCCGATGACCTGTCGGAAAAAAGATGGTGGTTTGATGAAGATTACTACTTAACATCTCAACCATATCGTGATATGCAGGACCCACCACAAACTACTTGTTGGCCTGAATACAATTATCCAGAAGCTTTTCCCAGACCGGACCGCCTGTACGGCGATAACTGGTATTACGGCTCCGCAGACTATGGCGGCGTGCATAATAATAGCGGCGTGGGTAATAAGCTGTGCTACCTAATAACCGATGGCTCTGCCGATGACCCAAGCGGTGGCGGCACATTCAACGGCCACACCGTCTCTGGTATGGGAATTGTGCCGGCTGCCAGATTGTTTTACCAATGCCAGTTTATTCTTCCACAGGCCGCAGAATACTATGACCTCTACTACGCCCTGACTCAGGCAGCTATCGATATCAATAACCCAAAGCTGTCCTGGTCTGAACGTGTCAATATCAAGGAGGCATGCGAGGCGGTGGAGATATGTCCTCTTGAAGATACAAACGACTGGGGCCTGGTCGGTTACTGGATGCTTGATGAAGGTTCCGGCCAGATTGCCTACGACTCAAGCGTGTATGGAAACAACGGAACGTTGGGTGACAGCAATACAGTGGAAGACAGCGACCCTAACTGGTTTGAGGACACTGTTCACGGCTGGTGCCTTCATTTCGATGGCGGTGATAAAGTTTCACTTTCTTGTCCAATTCAAGCTTTAGAAGGTAGCAATGTAACTATATCAGCATGGATAAAAACCTATGCCGTAGCAACTGGTCAATGGTATCCTATCGTTACACAATGTGACAATTACGGCTACTATCTCTACTTGTCTGGCAACAAGGCTGCATTTTACCTCAATGGAAGCGCTTCTGCAAAATCAGCCAAGGAAATTAATGTGGGTGAGTGGTATCATCTTGCTGGAACATATAATAATTTTCAGTTAAAAATATATGTTAATGGGTCTTTAGAAGGAACATTAGATTTAGAGGATGGTTATGGTGCTGATACTGATGCTTATATTGGTTATGCCCAGGTCGGCAACGATTATTTCATAGGATATATTGACGATGTGCGTATTTATAACTATGTCTTGGATGCGGATGAGATATGGGAGTTGAGCTATATAAGTCCTGCTGATTTCGACAAAGACGAGTTCGTCAACTTCATCGATTATGCTATGTTTGCCAACGCCTGGCAAAGCTCAACAGGCCAGCCGTATTATAACGATATCTTCGACCTCGCGGATAACAATTCGATTGATTACAACGACCTCGCCTTGTTCTGTAAAGACTGGCTCTGGGTAGCTAGTTGGACACAGTCGATGGAGTCAATGATGATGGGCCTCGGTATGGGTCAAAGTGTTTCTTTCACAGAAGGCGTTTATACATCTCCACCGGTTGAGCAGAAACAGTCGGAACAGATTAACCAGCTTGATATTGAGGAGATGCTAAAGTGGCTCGCAGAGGTCTGGCTTGACCCTGAGGTGCAGGAGACCATAGATGAGGCCGAATGGCTGAAATTCATAGAATCTCTCAAATCCGAGCTTGAATAAAAACCCTTACGAATAAAGCTAAAGGGCCGGCTATTTGGGCCAGCCCTTCTTATACGTTTAGCTTATATTTAAGAAAACTGAACGAAACAGAGAAATTAGTTAGCGGTTTTTCGACTATGCTTCTATGCAAATGCCTTAGCTGTGTACTTTCTGCGGCATTTTTCGTAAGCTGGCCAGCAGGTAGTCTTTCACTACTACATCCCAGCTCATATCATTTGCCAGAGAGTAGCCGGTCTGAATCATACTTTCAATCTCGCAGTCATCCTTCGGCAGCCGTTCTATAATTTCCTTTGCGACCTTTTCACTCTGGTTTGCCTCTATTTGATTGCGCTGCGACTGATTAATCTGCAGCATATCCTCAATGTCGGCATATTCCGGATTTTCCAATTCGGTATAATCAGCGACGATAACATTCTTTACGTTCTCTCCGCCGGTTACATCCCGCAGAAAACCCGAGCATCCGCAGACACTGCTAATCACGCATATTCCGCCGAAAGTAAGCGGTTCAAACTGGGCTATCCCGAACGGCTCATAAATACTCTGGCCGAATTCGACATCGCTTCCCCTGCGGATATCCATAAATTCCATATCTTCCGGCATCCTGGTGCCGCAATTTTTCCGGCTGAATCCGAACTGGTTAATAAAAACAATTTTTATATTGCGGCTTTTCGCATTGAATTGCTGCACCTGCGTATAAAAATTCGCCTCACCGCCGGACAAATCAGGCCAGCCCTCACGATGAGCAACAGGCCAGCCGTACGACGTTTCCATACTGTAAATTTCGTGACTGCGCCGCTGGGTTACTTCGGTGGATAATATAAACACAACCGCAGTTTTATCCTGCTGTCTGAATTCTCTCTCCAGATGTTCGAGGACACGCAAATCCCGCCATAATCCTTTGCTTCTTACAAGCCGGGTAACATGCGTAAAGACAAAATCCGGCTTATAACCCAACAAGTTCTCACAATAAAACTGCAGTTTCTGTTTTGACCTGAGTCTATCGGCGACGCTGATTTGATATGCGGGTATGCCGTTATACACTATATCAATACCGGCTGTTTCAAATTCCGGGGCCAGAAACCTCAACTCGTCCACAACATAGTCGCCGACGGCATATATACGATCGCAATATTTTGAAGCTTCCACGAGGGCATGCTTGAAGTAAGAACCCTGGTCGCCGAATACCTCGTTGACATATAGTTTGTCTTTGTGAGCGCGACTGATAACATTATAAAACATCGTATCGTGGCCAATCTGCTCTTCCACAATACGCCGCATCGTAGCTACTTCGTGCGCATAAAATACCGTTTTAAAATCACACTCCGGCTCAAGAATGGCAGCAAGAGCGGTAGGCATACCCATAAACTCATGAGCAACCACAATTGTGGAATTGTGAGCCGCCCCGATCGCCTTCAAAGCAGCGATTGCCGCCGGAGCCGCCCTGACATACTGTTCATACTCCCACAGGTTTTCGTATAAATGGCTGCGAACGCCGAACTCCTCAAACAGCCGCCGCTTAAAGTTGTCAACAATTGCCTTGTCCATATGTCTTACATCAATAAGCAGCACTTCCTGCGAGCTTTTTACTCCAGTCTGTTCGTCAACGAATGTTCGCCTGCCATAGACAATACCTATATTGTAAATACTTTCAATCTTACGAAATGCCGAAGCATATCCAGGATTCAAAAAGCCATCGACAGATGAATATAGTACTTCACTGTTCTCGCCAAGCCGCTCTGATATAGAGCCCTCGGTAGTAAACAATGGGCCGACAAGAATTGAACGTTCAACTACGTCAAGATAGGATTTGCTGGTGAAAAAACCCTGCAGAACAGCACCTATTCCCCCGATTTTTCCAACCGCCTCATGCGTTACGTGCACAACTGTTGTTCCATTGGCCATACTAAAGTTTCCTCCAAGTTTTTATGATGTTCCGGTCAGGTTTACCATTTCCATTTAAAATATAAGAAATAGTTGCATCACAGCAAAATTGGATGGTCTTGCCCCGCCTGTTAATTTCGTCTGTTGGCCGAAAAAATCGGGGCTGATTTGCAAATTTAGGATGTTTTTTAGGACGCGTGAATTATTTTGAAAACTTTTTCGCTTATAATTCAGCTTATTCGCGTTCGCAGATTTCTTATCAGACCTGAAAGCACCTGCTGTGGAACATCAGCCAATTCCGGCTCAGGAATTTCACTAACTGCGATTCTATCAAGAATCTCTATTGCTTTGCGCCCGTGAGGGGCTATAGAATCCGCAATTTTTTGGGCCTGGTCTAATTCACCGTCAGCCATCTGCCGCAAATACAGAACGATATTTTTTGTTAACTCCTTCTCTCCCATCTCAGATATTGGCCCAGCAGTCTTCACCGGGCCATTGGGTATCTCTCTTTCCTGCAATATGTCCTGTGTAAGCTTATGTGTTTCTTCCATAAGCCGCTTTTTTCTTTGCTCTTCGCTTTCGTCTATTGGTGCAAGTTTCAAATCATCATCAAGTCCCGTTCTGGGAACGTATAGCTTGTTATGACACGATGGACACTTGCCCCATTTGCCGCCGGCACTATCTTGTGCTTCTATCTTTTTGCCACAGTGCTCACAATGAAATACGATAGTCATTCAATCACCTCTTAACTTTTCATTTGGTCTTCCGATTCCTGCCTTTCGTTTTTCGTCTTCCGAATTGTATTCCGCAACAACCTCTGTTGTTATTCCTCCGCGAGGAGTAAATCGAGATACAACCTTCATCCAACGCGGCTTACAGGCACCGGCTAAATCATCCAGTATATCATTCGTCAGTGCCTCATAAAAGATACCCTCGTTGCGGTAGCTTTGTATATAGAATTTTAAGCTTTTCAGCTCGATGCACGACTTATCAGGACAATATTCGATAATAATCTCGCCGAAATCCGGCTGGCCTGTCCGGGGACAAACGCTGGTAAATTCGGGACATTTGATTGTAACACAATAATCTCGCCCAGGATGTGGATTATCAAACAACTCTAATTTTGGCTTCTCAGCCATTGCTCAACCTCTTCTATAAATCCCTGATAGCATTATAATCAAAAAAACAACCCCGGGCAAGCAATAATAAATCGGCTGAAAAATAATTAAGCCAACCGCCGTAATAGCAGAAAAATGTTGTATAGTGCAATCAAATCGATATACTAATCCGCTGGTATTTGATAATTCGTCTGGATAAATGTAAATTGCTGAAATATCGTATAAACTCACAATTCTTTGAAAGGATGGACACAATGGCTAAAAAACTCTTGTTTGCAAACTACATAATTGCAGCCGTGCTTCTTGTTTTTTCGGGCTGCAAGACAGTGGAAAAAGCCCAGTCCGGCAGATTCGTTCTGCGAGTAAACTGTGGCGCCTATGACGTTTACACCGACAAGGCAGGAAACAAATGGCTCCCCGACCAGTATAAGGAAGATGACGCAACCTGGGGCGCTGTCTATGGAATGACCGTTGAGAGGGGTGACCTGGGCATAACCGGCACCGATACCCCGAGGATTTATGAAACCGAACGCTACAGTATGGACGCCTACGAGTTTGTCATCCCGAACGGCACATACACGGTTCGGCTGCACTTTGCTGAAACATACGAAGGGATAACCGATGCCGGACAACGGGTATTCTCGGTGTCCGTTAACGGCAAGACCGTTCTCGAGAACTTCGACCTCTTCAAGGAAGCCGGTTTTGAAAAACCTGTTGTCAAGGAATACAAAGGTGTAACCGTTACCGACAAAAAGCTGACTATCGGTTTCGTCCCGAATATAGAAAATCCGGAGATAAACGGCATCGAAATCATCGCCGAATAATTGTACCACGGGCTTCCAGCCCGTGACACGGATTATGGCAGATAGAAAAGCAGTAGTCCTGTTGAGCGGCGGTCTTGATTCAGCTACAACGCTGGCCATCGCACGCAACGAAGGTTTCCGCTGCTGCGCCCTGACATTCAGATACGGCCAACGGCATAAACGGGAAATAGAGTCCGCAATGAAGGTAGCCGGTTTTTTGGGTGCGGCCGAACATCGCATAATTGAGATTGATTTAAGACAGTTCGGCGGTTCGGCATTAACCGACTCAGCGATTGATGTCCCGAAAGACAGGACCGAATTAGGCACAACAAGCAGGATTCCGCCAACCTATGTCCCCGCACGCAACACCATTTTTCTAAGCTACGCACTCGCCTGGGCCGAAGTTCTCGATGCGTTTGACATATTTATCGGCGTAAATGCAACTGATTACAGCGGTTATCCCGACTGCCGGGCCGAATTTATCTCTGCCTTCGAGCAGACAGCCAATCTGGCCACTGCTGCCGTCGTCGAAGGAAAAGGATTATACAAAATTCATACGCCGATTATAAATATGACAAAGGCCGAGATTATCCAAACCGGCACAAAACTCGGCGTCGATTTCTCCCTGACACATAGCTGTTATGACCCGGATGAAAAGGGCAGAAGCTGTGGCCGATGCGACTCCTGCAGGTTAAGACTAAAGGGCTTCGCCGAAGCAGGCCTCAAAGACCCGCTTGAATATGTAGAAATATAATAAATATCGAAATCAGAAGTTCGAAATCCGAAATGGTTCGACGTGCTCACCATCCTGAGCGAAGTCGAAGGGCAAATTCAAAACTCTAATGCTTAAATGTTCAAAACAGAATGTTTTGGTCATTTGAATTTTGGTAATTTGATATTGTTTAGAATTTTGTGCTTAGGATTTAGGATTTTTATCTTACGCAACTTATCAAATCTAAGATATGGTAATAAACGAGATATTTTATTCCCTTCAGGGTGAAGGTTTCCTTGCCGGTGTTCCAAGTGCCTTTATACGTCTTGCTGGCTGTCCGCTGCGTTGTAAATGGTGCGATACGAAATACGCGTGGGACAAAGAAGCAGGGCGGCATCATAGTATTCCTGAAATCGCTCGGATAGTCCAGCAAACCCAGAGTAAATTCGTCGTAATAACCGGTGGTGAGCCGATGATAAATCCGGATTTGCCTAAGCTGGTAAAAAAGCTCAAAGACCTAAACAAACACATCACCCTCGAAACTGCCGGCATTGCATACATCCCAGAAATGCCGTGCGATTTAATGAGTATCAGCCCAAAGCTAAGCAACTCCACACCCGCCGACCCGAAACTTGTGGAGATTCACGAAAACTTCCGGCTCGACCTGGCTGTCTTGCGCGAGCTGATTGACAATTACGAATATCAACTGAAATTCGTTGTCGATTCAGAGGATGATCTGCCGGAAATCCGACAGACGGTAGAAGATATTGGCAGCGTCGATTTGGAAAAGGTGATGCTGATGCCGCAGGCCGCCACAAGAGACGAGCTTTCAACCAAATCGCCGATGGTAGCTGATATGTGCAAAAAAAGCGGCTTTGCATTTTGTCAGCGCTTGCAGGTTTTGCTTTGGAATAACCAAAGAGGGACGTAGTTGAGCTTTAACTGCTCATTTTTATATTTCTGATTTGACAATCAGCAATAATTTATCAATAATCACTTATCATTAATCATTTGATAAGGCCCGGGTGGCGGAATAGGCAGACGCGCCAGCTTGAGGGGCTGGTGGGCTTCGGCTCGTGCTGGTTCGACTCCAGTCCCGGGCAGTGGTTTGTAGCACGGATTCGTAGCACGGGCTTCCAGCCCATGAAAATACAAAGATTGTCCTAAAGAGCAATCGAAGTGTAGATTATAAATATACTTTCTAATTTAAATCCCTTACTTTACCTTGCAAGTGAGGGCTATTTTTATACCTATAGGATTACGAATTTTCTTTACAGAAGCTGGGGTGATGGTTTAGTGTATTATGCGGAAGAAAAACTGATAGGCTTGTTTTATTTGAAGAACAATATAAACAATAGTCAGGCATCACAAGAAATGAATGAAAATCTTAGGCCTAACAAAGCAGTGGACCCGACCAGATGTATAGCCCGTGTCGTGTTTGTATAAGTAGGTTAATTTTTATAGTAGAAATAAAGAGATGAATACTAAGCCCTTCCCAATTGACGATGCTTATCCTATAGTAACTCCAATTGACACATACTTGAGAGGCCTTGAACTATTCTCAGGGCAGTGCTCTCGAACACAATCCTACAGGAATAAAGACCCAGGTTCAAACGAGTTTCAGGAATATTTGGTCTGGCGTCAAAGTATGGTGATTTGGGCTTGCTGTACAATTGAGGCCGTTGTCAATCTTGAGGGCGTTTCTTGGGTAGGTGAAGAGTTCTATAAAAAGGCTATCGAGCGCCAGCGTATTGTTGACAAAATCAGATTGATATATGCTATCAAGTACCAGAGGTTGCTTGAGTCTGATAATGAAACACTTAAAGAAGTGCAGACGTTGTTCGATTCTCGTAATCAATTTGTGCATCCTAAAACACGTGAATACAGCGAAAATGAAGATGAGCCAAGTGAAGATTTTAAGTTTCTTACCGATTTAGATTATGCAAAACTAAAAAAAACGGTTAAATCTGTATACGGTATAATCAAAGACCCTGATGACCGAACTTAGTTTTTGAACAGCATCTATTCTTGGATGGCCTTGGAGGTAAAGTCTGATTAGAACAATTTTGCCATACAAGTTTTTTAATATGACTCACGATTTTTCTTGCGATGCTAATTCCTTTTTGTTAAAATGATGAATGAAATTGACTATTCCAGAGGAATGCATTTCTCAGTAAAAGGCTAAGAATATGAAAGAATCACAATACGGCCCCTGTGGTCTTTATTGCGGTGCCTGTGGTGCAACAGACTGCAGCGGCTGCGGCAGCACAAATATCGATGATTATGTAAGCAAGTGCAAGTTCAGGCAGTGCACAAAGCAAAGGAACATCGAGTTCTGTTGTTTTTGCAGTGACTACCCGTGCGAGGAGCTTGATAAGTTTATGAATGACAAATGGCCGCACCACTGGACTATGCAGCCGAATCTTGCGTTCATCAAGGAACGCGGCCATGAGAAGTGGCTGAAAGCCCGGAAGAAAGAATGGTCCTGCAAAAGCTGCGGTGCCGAGATAATGTGGTACCAGAATATGTGCAGTTGTGGCCAAAAATTAGACGCCTGGGACGTGCCAAAATAAAATGCAGTTGCGCCCGGATTGTTTTGTTCAGCACATCCCGCTATTTTTCTTGCGCTGCCGAAGGAGGGTGAAATGTTTTGAACATTTTAAATTAGTATTTTAGATTTGTTTAGGATTTAGTGTTTAGGATTTCGAATTTCTTCCGATCGTCCGTCATCAATCATCCCTCGCCCATCGTATCTCGAAACTGATAGAATCGACAATCGGAAATCGCAAATCGTAAATTCTCTCAGGTAAGACCGAGCCGTTCTGCCTCGGCGAACAGGCCATAGTGTTTCATCTTCTTAAATAATGTCGTGCGGTTTATGCCGAGCGCCTTTGCGGTTGCCTGCCTGTTCCAGTGGTTGGCTTCGAGTGCCTGGCGGACGATATTTTTCTCCGGCTCAGCCAATGCATCCTTCAAGCTCACCGGCTTGTATGTCTTTTGCTTACGGCCTTGCTCCTGCATAATAGAGCTTGGCAGGTCATCGGGACCGATGAACCTGCTTTTACTGAGCAATGTCGCCCGCTCGATAACGTTCTCCAGCTCGCGAACATTGCCCGGCCAGGAATAACGCTCTAAATATTCCATCGCCTCATCGGTAACGCCGAGCTTTTCTTTATTGTGCTGTGCACAAAACGTCCGTAAAAAATGCTCAACCAGCAAACGAACATCACCAACTCGCTCACGCAGGGGCGGCAGGTCTATCGTCACTACATTGATACGATAATACAAATCCTCCCGAAACCTGCCTTGCTTTACTTCCTCATCGAGGTTGCGATTTGAAGCGATAATAATTCGCGTATCAACGGTTTTGGTCTTATTGCTGCCGACCGGCTCAAACTGCCTGTCCTCCAGAACACGTAAAAGCTTGACCTGAAGACCCGGTGATGCATTTGAAACTTCATCGAGAAAAATCGTCCCGCCGTCGGCAGCCAGGAACTTGCCTTCTTTATCACCGACGGCCCCGGTGAATGAACCTTTAGTATGGCCGAAAAGCTCGCTCTCGAGCAAAGTCTCCGGCAGCGCTCCGCAGCTTACCTCTACAAACGGCCTATCACGCCGGCTGGAGCGATGGTGTATTGCCCTTGCCAAAATACTTTTGCCGGTACCCGATGGGCCTGCCATCAGGATTGTGGTCGTGCTGTCGGCAACGGCCTCGACAAGGTCGAAAATCTTCGCCATCTTGTAGTTATGGCTGATTATGTTTTCAAGCCGGTATTTCTGTTCGAGCTGTAAACGCAGTCTTTCGTTTTCGCTCATAAGCGATTGTTGTTTAATTGATTTCTCCACCGCCATTCGCAGCTCATCATCGATAATCGGTTTTGTAAGGTAATCGTAAGCCCCCAGCTTAATAGACTTGACCGCACCTTCAATTGTGCCGTAGCCGGTTATTGCAATGGCCACCGTTTGAGGATAGTCTCTTTTGACCATATCCAGTAATTCGAAGCCGTCTCCGTCCGGAAGGTTAATATCGATTATAACAAGATTATAGCTGTTCTTCTGCAATTTCTCCATTGCGCCGTTTAACGATTCTGCCCCGCCGGTCTGAAAACCTTCCAGCGTCAGAAACTCGCGCAGTGAATCCAATATGATTCTGTCATCATCTATAACGAGAATACTTTTGCCTCTCATAAATTTTCCCTGCTGGTTTTATAAATTTCTTTCCTGTTTATCCCCTAACGGCAGATACACGGTAAAAATACTACCCCCGTCAGGTGCAATTTCAGCGGTTATTCGCCCGCCATAGCCCTCAATTATGTCTCTGCATATTGCTAGGCCCAGGCCTGTTCCCTTATCCTTCGTTGTAAAAAACGGCTCGAATATTACATCGGTATTCTCCGCAGGCAAACCCGCCCCCGTGTCGCGAAATTCCGCCACGATGGTATTGTCCTCCACCAGGCGCGTTGATATCCTGAGCTCTCCGCCTTGCGGCATTGCATCCAGCGCGTTCTTCGTCAGATTGCAGAATACCTGAAACAGATTACCACTTTTGATTCGCGGCATACCCGAGGCGTAATTTCGCAGAACCCGGATATTCGACGATTCTGCATCTTTAGCCATTGCTTTCAAGGCATCTTCGATAATCTGCTCTATTCTGGCATATTCCAAAGGCATATAAGTAGAGCGCGTGAATTCCAGCAGGTCGCTTACGATATGAACCATCCGCATCAGTCCCTGGCGGCACTGGGCGAGATACTCTTTTGGTTTTTCGAGATTTTCCTGCTCAACGATTCTCATCGCAAGATTGATGTATCGCAGTATCCCATCCATCGGATTATTTAACTCATGGGCCACCTTTGTAGCAAGCTTACCTACGGTAGCCAGTCTTTCAGCGTTAGCCAGTTGTCTTTGGAAATTAACCGTTCCGGTTATGTCTTCGATTATGATAATCCCGCCGACGGTATGCTTCTCGGCCTTACTCAAAGGCGTACAGATTATCCGAAGCAATTTTGTTTTGCTGCCCACCGTGTAGTTTATGCCGTCAAACCGAAGTGTCCTGCCGGTGGATATTGATGATTGCAACTGCTCTGCCCAGTCTATACCCGGCCTGTCAGGACTATTCGTTCCTCTTGCCAAAGATTTATCAATATAATCACCTAACTCGATTAGTTCCACCGCACGGGGATTGCTCTCGATTATCTTAAGTTCCGAATCAAAAGCAACAATCCCCATCGGCAGAGACTGGATGATTAACTTGCTAGGCTGCCCAGCTCCCAGGTCGAGCTTATCAAAAACCTTTCGGTTTTTGTCATCACCGTTCTGCTTTTTCGACTGTAGTCTCTGGTTTTTCGGCATAACTTGAGATAATAGAACCCAATCTATAAACTGTCAAGATAGGCGTTTACAAAAAACAACACATCTGTTACTTTTCTCGGACATTATAGGTCGCTTATTTAGCTGAAAACTCGATTTTTTACAGAATTAAACCATCAGATAACCCTCATTCCCCACCAGCCACTGCTAACATTGCGTAAGAACAACCTCTGGCGTTGTCATTTATAAACATCGAATATTCATACTTGCTATCCGGCTCGATGATGCCTGATAAATTTTACGTAACCGCATATCAGACAAATACTTGTAAAAGTTAAAATAGAGTATTTGCTTACCCTATGCCTTGGAACGGACTTTGCTCAAATAATCATTCTACGAATCTATTAAGGACAATAAACCGGATTCAGTTATACAGGGAGGTATGATATGAACAATCCTGAAAGGCGTAAATTCAAGCGACTGGGGACAAATTTAGACATTTCCTGCTATGAAGTCGGCTCTGAAGCAAAATCGCACTATACCGGACGAACAATCAATGCCAGCCGGGGCGGCTTATATCTTCAGACATCAGCCAGCACCCTCAAGAAGGATAACATCCCAAAAGGCACACTGTTCAAGGTCGAACTATCAATACCTCCGACAAAAGGACTGCTCGAATTCGGCGGTAAGCTCGCCGGCTTTGCAAAATTCTTGAGGGCTCGTGAACTGCCGGAGCATCAGGCCAATGACAAATATGGTGTGGCTTTTGAGTTTTGTCAGCCCCCAAAGCTGTCTGTATAAAGACTAATGCTCAGGCCAAACGCCTTCGAAGACCTCCTCAGCAGGCCCGGTCATATAGACACAGTTATCTTCCTCGCACCAGCTCAAATCTAAATCGCCGCCCGGCAAATGTGCAGTGCATACCCGTTTCGCTCGCCTGGTAAGCACAGCCGCCACACAGCACGCACAAGCGCCGCTGCCGCACGCCATTGTAATGCCGCTGCCTCGCTCCCAGGTTCGAATCGTCAATTCCATCGGATTATCGACCTGAACAAAATGAACGTTGGTTCGGTTCGGAAAAAGACTATTGTTTTCGATAGCAGGCCCCAATTTCTCAAGCTCGATTGATTTAACATCCTCACAGAAAAACACGGCGTGTGGATTGCCCATCGATACACAGGTCATAAGCAATTGCCGGCCGAGGATTTCGATCGGCTGCTCGATAACCTTCCGGCCATCCAGCTTTACCGGTATATCTTTAGGCGTTAGAATCGGCTGGCCCATATTCACGCAGACCTTTTCGACCTTGTTATTATCATCGATTATCAATCCAACTGTCAGAATTCCCTTGCCGGTCTCTATCTTTAAAGAAGCAGGGCAGGGGGGCTCGCCGGGTATGGAAAACGCTCCCCTTGTTGCTTTAGCCAGCTTGTGCTCGAACACGTATTTGGCGAGGCAGCGAAGACCATTTCCGCACATCTCGGACTCCGAGCCATCGGCGTTAAACATTCTCATCTTCGCATTAGCCGATTTAGACGGGATTATGAGAATCAGGCCATCGGCGCCGATGCCTTTATGGCGGTCGCTGACGATGCGGGCAAGTCCTGCCGGATTCTCAACCGTCTCTTCAAAGCAATTGACATAAATATAGTCATTGCCAATCCCGTGCATCTTGATAAACCTCATTCTATTCTCCTGATACAAAACCAACTTTTAGTCTATACATATATGGTTAAAAAATCGATTTTGTTTCTCAAAAAATGTCATTCTGAGCGTAGCAAAGTATATGGTATTAGTAGAATATTATACTATCAAGAAAATATTTGCTGGTGCAGTTAAAATATGCTATAATGTCTAAAGTGAAAGTAAGAAATGTTGTTAAAATGATTGAGAAAGACGGCTGGTTTGTCGTTAGAACTAAAGGAAGCCATCGCCAATTTAAACACAAAAGCAAAAAAGGACTTGTAACAATAGCAGGAAAATCAGGTAACGAGCTTGCTTCCGGCACTTTAAATAGCGTACTTAAACAGGCAGGTTTAAAATGAAATATCTGGTCATAATCGAAGAAACGAAAACCGGTTTCTCAGCTTTTTCTCCGGATCTTTCGGGATGTGTAGCTACCGGCTCCACTAAAGAAGAAGTAGAGAAAAATATGAGAGATGCAATTTCCTTTCATGTAGATGGAATGCACCAGGAAGGCCTGGAAGTTCCACAATCCCATAGCTTTCCAACCTATCTGGAAGTTTCTGCATAAATCAAAATATCCTGCAAAATCCTACTATCTTTGCAGGAATATACAGAACTATGTAATTATAGTTCTGTGTTTGGATAAATAGAGGAATTTATTATGGGGCCTGGTTTGGTTTTCATGGCCTTTGTTTTGTTAAGATTCTTTTTCACTTGCCCCAAAAACATATGGGGTCGCCTTGGTCCAACTTCACAGAGCCTATTTTTTTATTTTCAACAGATAATTTATTGGGGTTTCCTAATTACAGGATTGATATTATGTTTTCTCTCAGCGATAAAGATTGGATTTGTAACTTTGGGTTGCTTTTTGTTTTTTTATAATATGTCATTCGGTTTCCCTGCTTTCCCAGGAAAACAAATACCACTTTTACGGAATTACTTGGTTGGATTGGTCGGTATAATTTCGTTAATTTTAGGATTGATTTTATCATTCATAACATCTCTGAAATATGGATTTGTTTCTGTGGGAGCCATTTTACTAAGCTTTTTGATTGTAAAATGTTTAATGCGTGTCGAAATAGAACTTATGAAAAAGCATCTAACTAATTGATGCGGTTGACCTTACTTCGCTTCGGAACGAACGCTTCTTGGAGGCATCTCAGCTAAACAGGAAAGTTCATATAGCAATGGCTCACGAGCAACGGGGCGCGAGCCACAAATTACAAACTACTCGACGGCAAATTCCTTCTTTCGGGTGTTCATTTGAGCTTTTAGGCGCGCAACAATCGATGAGTGCATCTGCGAGACACGCGACTCGGACAAATCCAAAGTTGCGCCAATCTCCTTCATTGTCATTTCTTCATAATAATACAAAACAATAATCAGCCGTTCAGCCCGCGTCAGCCCCTTGGTAAGCAAACTTTTCAGGTCTCGCTTTTGGGCTTCGGTCACAGGGTCCTGGCTTTTTTTGTCCTTTATCACATCTATCTCACGGACATCTTTTTCACTGTCGCCGTCATTATATTTATTGTCCAGCGACACCAAACCGACCGCATTGGCGTCTCTCTGGAGCCGGTTAAATTCTTCCATATCCATATCCAGCTCTTCAGCGATTTCTTTCTCCGTCGGTTTACGGCCAAGATGCACTTCAAGAGAATGCCTGGCCTTTGTAAGCTGATGAGCGCGGGCACGGACCAAACGCGGCACCCAATCCATACTGCGAAGCTCATCAAGAATAGAACCTTTTATGCGGGGTGAGCAATATGTCTCGAACTTGACTCCTCTATCGGGGTCATAAGCATCAATGGCATCCATCAGCCCAAAAATACCGGCGCTGATAAGGTCATCCAGCTCGACCTTATCTGGCAATTTGCTGTGCAATCGCTCGGCGCAGTACTTTACCAGGTCTCTGTAATGCTCCATAAGAAGATTGCGGAATTGCTCGTCGTGTGTTTTATGGAACTGCTCCCATATTTCGTTGATGTCGGACTGCTGTTTTGTTTTCATAATATTCCTCCCTGAAAGGGGCCACATCCTGCGACAATATGAATCCTATGACTTCAACAATACTTACCTCACTGGTTTTAAGTCCTATAAACACCAGCACATTTCTTATCATCGCGGCCCTGCTCCTTATCAACAAAATCTACAACTGAATACCTTTCACAAACTCTTATCGACTCTTTGGCCGATAACTTTAAAAGAACAAGTCAACAACCTTCTTAAAAAATCCCTCCTGGGCGGGCGCTGCAGCCAAACCATTACCAAGCTTTGCCGCCAGGGCCATAAGAGACGAGCTAATTCGTGCTTTAGGATAAGCTAAAACTACCGGCTTTCGCAGGCGAACCGCAGAGCTTAATCGCTCGTCTTTGAGCAACACGCCGGCATAATAAATGTGAGTGTTCAAAAATTGCTCCGCAACGTTCGCTATCTGTCGATAGGTCTTTTTGCCCTCCGTTATTGTCGCAGCCATATTCACAATAAGACTGATTTGGCCTGTTAATCCGTTGCCGACAAGAGTTTTAATCACCGCATAAGCATCGGTCATAGCCGGGGCTTCCGGCGTCGTTACTATTAAAACGTGGTCAGCCGCAAGGCAAAAACCAATAACCAGCCTGGAAATACCGGCAGCGGTATCAATTACCATAGCATCGAAATCGCCCTGAAGGCGGGACAATTCTCCAAGCAGACGATGACGCCGAAACTCATCAATGTTGGCTAAATCCTCAAGTCCGGATGCACCATAGATTATCTCCAGTCCCTCAGGACCGTTATAAATTATCTCCTCGATGCTCTTTCGGCCGTTAAGCAAATGAGAAATGTTGTATTTACCACGGACCCCCATAACAATATCAAGATTGCCCAACGACAGGTCCGTATCAACAAGTAAAACCTTTTTTTGCGAAGCAGCCAGACATATCGCAAGATTCGCAGATATGTTGGTTTTACCGACACCTCCTTTACCGCTTGTTATCGCCAAAACTTTGGCCGTGCGTCTGCAGCTTCCCATCACTTGTTGTAAGTAAAGCGATTCGTCCATCATCTTTGTTTCTTCGTATCAACAGTCAATAGTCAATAATCAACGGATACTGTCTCCTGCTTTTGCCTCAGTAATTCCGCTGCTACTCTTTGATTCAGCGAATTTTCCACAAGCTTGTTTATTTGCAACTCGATATATTCATCCCGATCGCCTTCAAGAAGCTTTACAGCATACCTGTCAACAACCGGCCTGACTTCAAATCTGCCGCTGACGCCGAATTTGATATTTTCGGTATCACGCAGCACAAGCCGACGGCTTCGAATATGCTCATCTACCGCATCGTGCAATAAATTAGAAAACTCATCTACCAATAAATCCTTCGGTACAAATCCCGGCTCGTTGATGTCATTTATGTTTCGGGTAAGGACCTTTTGGCGGGTCTGCGTGAATTCAATTATCTTAACGAGCAGTTCAGTAACATTATCTGTTATTAGTGATGTAAAATTCATATGCGGTCCTCATTAATCAGGGCGGGCTTGGGCGAAAATCCGACAAAAACCGGCTTTGCCGGGCATTTACCGATAAAGTGTATGAGCGGGAAAAAAGAGAAATGACAACTCGTGAAAAGCAACGCTGTTTTTCTCATCCTTGACCCCTTCATTGCTTCTCTGTTTCAAAAAAAGTCAAAAAACAAATAAAACGGTTAAAACAATTCACCCTTCCCAGTCTTTTACGAGGATTCTACGCCATCTTCCTGGCGTAGAATCTGTCCAATTTCTGAGAGAGTTTTTGTCTTCTTGAGCTTAATAATTTTTGATAACCGCTCAAAAACCGATTCATCGTAAAGTCTATGCCCGCCTTCAGTCCATTGTGCCTCACGAATAAGTCCCATTATCGTATAGTTATGAATTGTCTGTCGTGAGAAGGGGGTATAGTTAACCAATTCACCGATTCGGTAGAGTTTTGCCGGTATTTGGAAGTCGCGCTCTTTAACTTGTAACTGCATTGTCAAATAATCCTCATCAATGAATCCGATGAAATCCGAATAACAAGATTCCTAAAAATAAATCACAGCAACCCCTATAAAATTGAATTGGCCGGCAAAAATACCAATGCCAAAACACTGAGCAGTAAAATCAATACCATCTGTCATTCCAGGCAGGGCAGCGGTGCCATCCTTAAGCAAAGATTCATTATTCTTTCTTATAAGCCGGAACCTCACAGCAACCGCCTGGTCAAACCGAAACGTTGACAAAAAAATCCCGCCAAATCGATTTATCCATTTCTTTCAAATTAACGACCTTTTTCACCATTAGAGCCAATGAAATATATTTTACGTTTTGTAAAATGTAAAATACATTTTATAGTATGTCAACATTTTTCTTATTTTTTTCGGAAAAAACTTGTTTTTTTAAATATATAGGGTGAAATACCCCTCAAATTAGGAACTAGAACCGTAAATCCCAGGTTTTTATAACCTTTTCCAAATGCCCCTGATTAAATACCTGACATAATGTCTAATGCTTAATTAGGCCTTTAATCAACGCTTTTTCCCAAATGCTGACGCTGAAATATCCGATACAAAGGTAAGTGAATCCATAGTCATACCTGATTACGGTATGAATATAGCAGGAGTGCACCGTTTTAAAATTATGCGGCAAAGCGGTAAAAATTTTGATGATAGTAAAAAAAATCCAAACGGCAGCATTTCTCTGCTCGAACAGATAACACCTTTGGCTCGCCAGATAAACTGCCTTGATTTAGACAAAATAGCCGAAGTCTGCACCAGGAACATCCTGGAATTAGTCGGAGTAAGACTTGCTTCACTGTATATACTTGACGAAACAAACAACATTTTACACCTGAATAAACACAACCATCCCTTTCTGATAAACAAGATAGTCTCGCTGAACCAGAATCCGCCATCTCCTATGGTAATGGCTGTAAGAAGTAAAGAGATTATGCTGGTCGGTGACATAGACACTCATACCAAACCCATTATCAGAAAATCTCAACGCGCTTTTGCGGAAAACTACAAAACCAAGAATTGTGCTATTGTTCCCCTCATTTGCCAGAACAGGATAGTTGGCGTGCTGAATCTGTCAGACAAGATACAGGGAAGCTTTAGCGACGAGAATATTGCCCTGATAGAGCTGTTTAGCCAGTTAGTTGGCGCTTCAATTGGAAACATAAAACTTTTTGATAAAATCCAACGCCAGGCCACCACGGACGGACTGACAGGTCTTGTGAACCACAAAACGTTCTACGAAATCCTGGAAAAGGAGCTAAACAGGTCTCGCCGTTATGGCGGTCAGCTATCGTTGATTATGATTGATGTTGACAATCTCAAGAAAATAAACGACACACACGGCCACCGTGCAGGCGATAAGGTCATCAGGGAAATCAGCAGAAGAATAAAGGACAGCATTCGTCAAATTGATACGGCGGCACGATACGGAGGGGATGAATTTGCAGTCATTTTGCCCAATACCGGCCTGCCCGATGCCACCGTTGTCGCCCAGCGTATGGTTAATGCGGTTGCGCAAACTCCGACCACCTGGAGAAAAGAGCAGATACTGCTATCTATTAGCGTTGGCCTTGGCCAGTACGACGCTGACACAAATCCTGAGGATATTACAAGCCGTTCCGACCAGGCACTCTACACAGCCAAGCAGGCCGGCAAAAACACCATCAAAATCTTTGAACCTTCCAAAAAATAGACCTCTCACCGAAGTCCGCTGGTTTTGACTCTTTCGCCGATATACGACAAAAATCATAATTTCCTTGCTTTTTAACGTCCTATATGGTATATTACCCGTAACCTTGACGCTATGACAGCAGCTACTTCGCGGAGATAAGGAGATTTCCCAGAGCTAAAAATTAGATTTTAGAGGTATGCGCGGAAAATTCAGTCAGATTTCGGCTGTGAATACGAGGAGCCAGCCGGTTAGCTGACTAACAAAAAGGAGAAGGTGATGAGAAGGTTATTTCTTGCGGGGGCCTTGTTGGGATTTCTGTTTATTTCTGCCGGCTTTGCACTTCCAGTAACAAAAATCCAATACCAGGCAGCCGACCTCGGTTCCGGCAGGTGGCAATATACATATGATGTAACCAATATCAGCTTGACGCCTGTAATCGAGACAGAATCAACTTTGGTTGACCAGCCGCTAAAAACCCAACTCGAATATCGCGTTATAGCGATAAATAAAGCAGGCGTTGGTTCGCC
>CAZBWE010000043.1:0-20572 GCA_964495465.1 uncultured Pirellulales bacterium | reverse complement strand
TTATTTGAAATCTCCGAGGTCGGTTTCTTCGTCGGTGATATTGTACATTTTTTTGTAACGCTCTGACAAATCAGCCAGTGCTCTTTTTGCGTAGAAGGCATATTCGCTACCCGGCCAGCGCTGGATAATATCCCGGCAGGTTTTTACCATTTGACCATAACCCATCACCGGCAGCCGGCCCATCTTACGCTGGTTCAAGACCCACTGCCACTGCCGCTGCGCCTCGATATCATCTTCCGGTAATAATTTTTTGAACTGCGGCTTGGGCGGCTCGACCGGTTCGGTCGGCTGAACAGTTGTGTTTTGTTCGGTTGGTTGCGGGATTGGTTCCTGTGGTGCTGCTGTCTCTTTATACTGTGGTTCGGCGTTTAATCTTTTTTCGTCCTCATCCCACTGGTCGTAAATAGTCTTTGTTGGCTGTTTCGGCTCCGGCTTGCCTCCGCTGAAAATCCCTATTGCTATTATCACAACGAGCACTAAAACCGCAATACCTGCAATTTTTAACCAAAAAGTATTCATACCAGCACTCCATCCTCCTTACTCAATAAACATTGATTATTGCTAATTATTTGTTTATAATTGATTTAAGAGCTTCGTGTTCTCTTGTCAATTGTAAATAATAAATAAAAAATAGTCAATCTCAAATGTTTACAGGGCTAATAGAGGCGATTTGCACGGTTAAATCGGTCAGCCGAGGTGCTGGGGTGATGGTGCTGACCATTGATTTGGGCAAGCTGGCCGAGGACTGCAAAATAGGTTCGACACGCTCACTACAAGTCGGCGACAGCATCGCTGTAAATGGCGTCTGCCTGACCATTGCCAAAGTTGATGGCAGTGGTGCAACTTTTGACGTCAGCGCAGAAACGCTTTCAAAATCGGCCCTGGGCGGATTAGGTCCCATATCGCAGGTCAATATCGAACGTGCGGTGAGGGCTTCTGATAGGTTCGGAGGTCACTTTGTCCTGGGCCATATTGACGGGACAGCCATCATAAAACAGGTTGACAGGCACGGTGATTTTGCCGATATAAGGTTTTCAGCCGGCCCTGAGCTGCTTGAGCAGATGGTGGCAAAGGGTTCGGTCGCCGTTGACGGAGTTTCCCTGACGATAGCGAGTATCGATAATAACAGCTTCACCGTCGCCCTGATTCCCGAGACGCTGAAAAAGACTACTTTAGGCCGGGCGAAAGTCGGTGACGTAGTAAATATAGAAACTGATATAATCGTAAAGACGATAAGAAAGCAACTTGATAAGATTTTGCCTCAAAAGGAAAAGCTGACCGTGGAGAAATTAAAACAACTGGGCTTTTAATTTGGCGTTTTATATATGTAGTGTATGTCATTCCCGCGCAAGCGGGAATCCATCAATCATCGTTTTTCTGGATTCCTGTTTTCACAGGAATGACGGTTATGGGTATTACCCATTGCGATATTATGGACAAAATCAACAATAATTCGATATCTGAGCAGCCGGTGATTGGTATCACGATGGGCGACCCTGCCGGCATCGGGCCGGAGGTTGTCGTAAAAGCTCTGGCTGACCCGGAAATCCGACTGGCTGCGAAATATATCGTCTTCGGTATGAATGAGCAGCTTTGCTATGCCGCTGATAAAGCCGAGATCGAACCGTTCTGGGGCCGGCATCAGCACGAAAAAATTAGCAGGGATTATCCGCATAAGGTTATGGTAGCCGATTACGATGATTACATAGTGCCGGCGTGGATAAAAGGTCCAAGCAAGGCAGCCGGCGAGGCCTCCATTAGATTCTGTCTCGATGCCATTGATGCTGCTAAGGACGGAATAATTGACGCGGTGGTTACCGCACCAATCAGCAAAACAAGCTGGAAATTGGCCGGCGCAACCTGGCCAGGACACACCGAAATGTTGGCTGCGCGCTGCAAATCCAAACGAAAGGTGATGATGTTCGTTGCAGGGCCTTTGAAACTGGCTCTTGCAACCATTCACGAAGCGCTTTTTGAAGTCAGGCACAAGTTCACTATCGGCTGTGTTTTCGAGCCGATAGACCTGCTAAACGATGCATTGAAAGAGTATTTTAATATCCCGAATCCGAAAATCGGCGTTGCGGCTCTGAATCCCCACGCGGGAGAGGATGGGCAATTCGGTGATGAGGAACAGAGGATTATTTCTCCTGCGATTTTATTGGCACAGGAACAGGGGATAAATTGTCACGGCCCATTCCCCGCCGACACGCTTTTTTTGAGGGCTGTTGAGGGTGAATTCGACGCCGTCGTCGCAATGTATCACGACCAGGGTATGATACCCGTAAAACTGCTCGATTTCAAAAGGGCGGTTAATATCACCATCGGCATACCGATTATAAGAACATCTCCTGCTCATGGAACGGCTTTCGATATTGCAGGAGCAAACTTAGCCGATGCGACCGGTATGAAATCGGCTATAACTACTGCAATACGAATGGCAGCAGCGAAGAAGAATTTAGAATTGAGAGTTTAGAATTTAGAATTAAACTTTCTTAATTTCAAAGGAGAGGTCCATGAGCAAAAAAAATACTCGAACAGGTTCCGGCAGAAAGGATATCAAAGAGCGTGGTTTTTCGTTTGCCTGTAGAATAGTGAAACTTTATCAATTTCTGTCCAGGAAAAAAGACGGAGGCGAAGTCTTAGGCAGACAGGTCTTACGGTCAGGAACGTCCATAGGGGCGAATTTGGAGGAAGCGTCAGCGGGACATAGTAAAGCAGATTTTATTTCGAAATGTATCATAGCGCTTAAAGAGGCGAGGGAGACATACTACTGGCTTCGTCTATTGATGAAAACCAGGATTGTTCCGGCTGACAGATTAAAACCGTTATTGAATGAATCGAACGAATTGGTTGCTATTCTCACAACAATTGTTAAGAAATCACGTTCCGGCTGATAATTCTACATTTTAAATTCTAAATTCTGAATTTTCAGGAATGCAGACCAAGCAGCAAATCCAGCAGCTTCTTACTTCCGCCGGGGCGTCAGTCAATAAGCGTCTCGGCCAGCACTTTCTAATAGACCTTAATCTAATGCGGCTGCTCATTAACTCTGCGAATATCAGCCGGAATGATGTTGTGCTCGAGGTCGGCTGCGGAACAGGCTCTTTGACCGAGGGCCTGGCAGAACACGCCGGTTACTGCCTTGCAGTCGAGTATGACAGGATACTGGCGGATATTGCCCGGGCGCAGCTTGCAGGAACAAAAAATGTCGAGGTTATCAATGCTGATATCCTTGAAAACAAGCATACTATAAGCCGGATAGTTTCGGATAAATTATCTCTTGCCCGCAGGAAGTACACCGGCCGGTTTTTGTTGGTGGCGAATTTGCCATATAATGTTGCCTCACCTGTCCTGCTGAATCTGGTAACCGGGCCGCCCTTCGACTTCGCTCAGGGTGGTGAGTCTGTCGAACCATTGGTGGCCGATGGTATGTATGTTACGGTCCAAAAGCAGGTCGCAGAGCGGATGACAGCCGCTGCCGGAAGCAAAGATTACGGCATTTTAAGCATCTTATTGGCTGCTGCCGGTGATGTAAAAGTGATAAGGGCGCTGAAGCCGACGGTCTTCTGGCCTGAGCCGAGAGTCGATTCTGCAATCGTTGAGTTTGTGAAAAGTAAGGGAAAACGCAGCCGAATCAAAGAATTCAAGCTTTTCAGCGAAATAGTGGGGTTTTTTATGTGCCATCGGCGTAAAACACTTGCGGCCTGTAGCAAATTGGTCAGGGGCGACTTAGAGAGAGTTGAAAACTGGCAGGATATTTTTAATCGTGCCTCGCTCGACCCTCGAAAACGCCCTGAAAACTTATCGCCGGAGGATTACATCGCAATTGCGAATCTGTGCCGGCCATTGGGTAATAAATCTTGAAAAATTCATTTTTGAGTTGCGGAAACGCTGGATTTAGGGTATAATGGGTTTTGTTGTGGCGATAATATATTCAAAATGGGGCAGAAATGATAAAAAAGAGAACAGTAGTGATATTTTGCGCATCTTGATAAGAAAATAACTTTATGTGAAGCAGAATTTAGAGGAATTACTATGTGTAAAAAAAGAGGATTCACGTTGATAGAGCTTTTGGTGGTGATTGCTATCATAGCGCTTTTGATGGCGATATTGATACCGGCCTTGGCACGGGCAAGAGAACAGGCCAGGATGATAAGGTGTTTGTCGAATATTAGGCAATGGAATATTATCTGTGCTACATATACGGGAGAGAACGACGGCAAATTCTGGTCCGGCTTAGGAGATAACGGGTGGTGGTGGCCTTGGCAGCTTGGCGATGACCTGAAAGACTGGAAGAAAAATAAAATCTGGTTTTGTCCGACGGCCCCGGGCACAAAATCTAGATACGACAAGCACGGCGTTGAGCAGCGAAGTCTTAGTATATTCCACTCCTGGGGTATCTTTGGTTATAACAACAGCCAAAACGAAACCGATAGTGTTACTGGTGTAACGTATTATTCCGGCAAAAACGGCATCAACGGAAGCTATGGGCTTAATAGTTATGTCCTTACCGTATCGTCTAATGCTACATTTTCTCAAAGCACGGTGCCCACCAGTTCCGGTTGGAGAACACCCAATGTAGCCGGAGCATACCGGGTCCCTTTATTTGTAGATGCGCTACGGTTTGACTTATGGCCGGAGCCAGGTGACAACCCCTTTGCCGAGTTCGATGACTGGGAGAAAGACGAGGCAAACCATATGGCGCGGTGCTGTATCAATCGGCACAGGGGATTTGTCAACAGCTCCTTTTTGGATTTTTCTGCGAGGAAGGTCGGCGTTAAGGAGCTGTGGACTCTGAAATGGCACAGGACTTTTAACACAAAAGGCCCAATGACTCTGGCTGGCGGTGTTACGCCATCAAAATGGCCGGAATGGATAAAAAAGTTCAAGGACTATTAAACATAAATGAATCCCATATTGAAAAACCGGCATTCGTGGCTCGTTTTCAACGGGGCATAAAAGTTGAAAGAAAAAAAGATGATTAAAAAAGAACAGAGCGTATTTATTCCATTAGAGAAAAAAATGCCATGCAGGGCGGATAAGAAGTCTCTTCCCGCATTTACCCTGATAGAGCTGCTGGTCGTAATTGCCATCATCGCATTATTGATGGCAATATTGATACCGTCGCTGAATCGTGCCAGGGAGCAGGGCAAACGAGCGGTTTGTCTTAACAACCTGAGAGAGCTGACACTTGCCTGGATTATGTATGCTGATGAAAACAGTGACAGGATTGTCAATGGGGAAGCGTTTAATTCAGGGGATGGTGAGGCGCCGGTGAGGCAGACCGGCATACATGCCGGAGAGCGCTGGTGGACAGGTGACGATGTTCATGATAATTGGATTATAGGTGAGCATTTAGACGAGGACATCCAGATAAAGGCAATTAAAGCCGGGGCCCTGTTTTCGTATTGCAATAACTACAAGTCTTACCACTGCCCGACCGGCGTTCGCGGAGAAATACGAACCTATTCCATAGTCGATTCTATGAATGGGCTCGCAAGGACAGGAACTATAGACAGCAATAATAAGGGAGTAAAAGCAGGCAGGACAATGTTATGGGTAAAAAGGAAAACGGAAATCACCGTCCCTGGTCCGGCATATAGAATTGTTTTTGTTGATGAGGGCCGCATAACTCCCGATAGCTATGCTGTTCATTATAACAATACCAATACAATATGGTGGGACCCACCCCACTGCCGGCACGGTGACGGAACTAATGTCTCTTATGCAGATGGACACGTTGAATACTGGAAATGGAAAGGTAGAGTGTCGATAGAAGCCGGCCATAAGGCAAATCCACCACAGAATTTGCAAGTTGAAGCAGGAGATGAAGATGGTCTCGAGGATTTGTACAAGATGCGAAAGGCCGTCTGGGGTAGATTGCATGGGGATGGATAGGGATTAAGTCAATATCCTGATACTGAGCGGATTTTTATGGATGGCGATGACGCTGTTGTAGCTTCTTTTTGCCGGATGTAATCACTATCGAAGCCCGATTTATAAAGTTTCTAAAGCTGCCAAATCAGATAACCGCGGTTTTGTGCCGATGGCTGTGACATTCGATATTCACTGCTACCGGCAGTGATGTAATATGACACGGTGCGGTTTCAATCAAACAGCCAAGAGCGGTCGTATCACCGCTGAGACCCTGCGGACCAAGACCAGTTGCGTTGATGGCAGAAAGCAAATCCGCCTCAAGCTCAGCGTAAAACTTATCGCTGTTTCTCTGATTTAGTTCCCTTAGAAGCGCCTTTTTACTCAACAAGCAGCTTAGTTCAAAATCGCCCCCAATCCCCACGCCGACAATAAAAGGCGGACAGGCGTCGGCGCCGGCGCTTTCGACTACACCGACAATCCATTCGATTATCTGCTGTCTCTGGTCGGTTGGTCTGAACATTCTGAACTGGCTTTTATTTTCGCAGCCGCCGCCTTTGAGCATAACGGAAAGTTTCAGTTTCTGCCCCGGAACAATCGTGTAATGGATTATAGCTGGCGTATTCGAGCCGGTGTTTTCGCGTTTATTTAACGGCTCAGCGACGACGCTTTTTCGCAAATATCCCTTCCGGTAGCCGGCGGCAACGCCAGCGTTGATTGCGTCAACGAGAGTTGCTCGTTCGTTTCCTGCAGGGAGTCTGATTACTACATCCGAGCCGCACTCGGCGAAGACTACCACAAGGCCCGTATCCTGACATAACGGTATCGATTCGGCCTTTGCTATCCGGGCATTTTCTATGAGCTGGTTTAGTATTTTGACGGCTGCAGGATTTGATTCTTTCTGTACGGCCTGCTCGAAAGCGGCTAAAACATCGTCGGGCAGTTCGTAGCCGGCTGCTATACAAAGTGATTCGACCGTATCAGCAACCTTTTCAAATTCGATATATCGCACAATTTGTGTCTCGTGTAGTGCGGTTCGATTCACGAATCGCGGTTCAATAACCGGGATTAACCTCGAAGGTTTTGTAAGTTGTATTGCCGATGTCATCGCTGACCCTGACAGCGATTATATGCTCACCGGCCTCTAATTTTTCGAGCACAATCGTAAAATTCTCCTCTGTTGTATCGTAAACAAGGTCGTCCGGTATGGTGCCTGTCCACTGTTCATTGCTGTCGATTGTATAATCAAGCTTTCCAATTGCGCTGAATTCATCTTTTACCTGCAGCTTCAGCGTTACGTTTCTTAAGCCCTTCTCAGAAGAGTGCTTTTCAATAACGGGCCCGGTATTATCAATCACTACCGGCTCACTTATTCTGCTGTCGGTCAGTTTTGTTGTAGTTGTATTGCCCCTCTCATCACTTGCTGTTACTCTGACCTCATACAAACCGTCCTCGACAGTCCTGCTGTCCCATTCGAAGTTATCCTCTTCAAGCTCGTCTTTAAGTTTAATCCAGTTTGTCCTTCCGAGTTTCCTGAAGTCAATCGTGTAAATCAGCTTATCGTCGTTGGCATCTTTGGCCTTATAGCTGATTTTGAGTGCTCCTTCCTTTTTGGGGACCTGCTCAACGCTGACGGATTCCACCTTCGGCGCCAGATTGGGAATGCTGCTGGCAACGGCGACCTCTCTTATGAGCGGGGTACTCAGGCCGTCTTCGCTTTGTAAAATCAGCTTATATTGACAGAACCTGCCAAGAGGACAACGCAGCTGCGTCGGCTCTGTTAATGTTGTCGGTTCGGTCCATTCTGAAAAGGTCGGGTCGTTTATATCCTTGACATTTCCACTGCGCGAAGACAAAAGAACTTTGCACCCTTTTGGAATGTCCGCCTCGATTTGCAGCTTACCCCACCTCGCCGGCTGGTCGGCATCGATAAGGTCGGAAGCGTAAGTGCCCTCGGAAGCGAAGCCGGGCACCAATTTTATCAGCTTGGCAGGGTTCGCCGTGCCGAGGTATATATCTTCGCCGACTACGGTTACCGCTGTTATCTGTGATGCCTTGTCATCCTCATAGATAATCGCCTGCTGTTCTGTAGCTGCATCGATGCTAAAAAGCTGGGCGCTGTTACCTGTTCCGACAAGCAGTTTTGTGTTTTGCTCGACCAGGCAGAAAAAGACTGCGGCTTCACTGAATATGTCCGTAACAAAGCCGTCTTTGGTTATCTTGTATATGGAACTGGCTTTGGCTGGCTTGGTTCCTTTGCTCATCAGCGGCGGTTTTCGGGCAGTTTTATCATCAACGCCTTTTTTTGTATTTGCGATTTTTAGTGTAAGCCCACCGTCATTTTCCCCGGTATTTCCACTCTGTTCATCCCCTTCTTCTTCCTGTGGTCCGACTTCAGGCCGACCGGTAAAGGGCAGCTGTGCGGCAAACTTGGTTTGTGTCTGCACAACCTTGGCCAGCGTTGCAGCCGCATATAGCTCGCTGTCTTTTGTAAGTAATAGCGCTGTAATCTCCGGCTGGTCGCTGTCGTATAAAACCGTCGCTGTTTTGGTGCGGGGATTTATCTTATATATCAGTCCCCGGCCGTCGCTTCCCGCATAAACAAAGCCGTCCTGCCCGATTGTCAGTGAAAGGATGTTTTTATCTTTGGCTTCATAAATAACCTGCGGGTCTTTGCCGAAGGGGTCGAGCCGATAAACCTTGCCCTCCGGCCCGGTTCCCAGGTAGATGTTACCCGAATCGTCGGTGGCTATTGCGAATATATATTTTGCGTCTTTCAGTTCAAAAATAACTTCCATTTTGTCCGCTTTGAGTCGGTAGAGTCCGCAATTTTCGCCGCTGATACCGGCTAAAAGCTGGCCGGACACATCGGTTGCCATCGCGAAAATGTGCTCGTTTGAAAGGTATTTCTCGGCCTCGACCGTCTTGACGCCGGGCTTGGCTTTATCATTATGTGTTTCGGCCTGTTTATTGTTCGTCTGGTTTTCAGGTTCTACCGGATAAACCTTTTTCATTTTATTGAGACTGTATTTGTAAATTCCGCCGTTGGGACTTGTGCCGAAGTAGATTGTCCCGCCGCTTACAACGATGCTGTTTATCGACCATACGTCTTCAAGCTCCTCAAATCCGTCAATCAGCTTCTTGGCTGAACGCCCAAGTTCAATAGTCCCGCGAGAGCCGATAACCACATCTTTGATTTCGCCTTTTAATAAGTCCGAGCTGCTGGAATGACGTGTAACCTTGCTGCTGACAGCCGGAGAAGTTGAATTCAAAACCAGGCAAACCAAAGTCATCACCAAAGCTGCTAATCTGTAATTAACGTAAAATTTATCTTTCATAACAACTCTCCAAATAGAAAAATCAAAGCATTAAAAGCCAAAATTAAAAACAAATTTATTATTACTCCTCCACCATTAAACGCACGACCTTGTTATCAACAATGATTGTGCCGGTCTCTATGCTTTCTTCAAGCCAGGGTCGGTAGGGCTGTGTTCTCAATGTCCTTTTCTCGCTCTGCAAAACCAATGCTTTCGTCGCAGGCAAATCGGGAAGTTCCGCCCTTTCCAACGCTAAGCCGCTGGGCGGTAAAGTCAAAAGACAATACAGCCTGTCCTGCCTGATTTGAAGTGAGTTGTTTATCGCTTCAATCAAGCTCGGTAAATTTAGTGCAAGAAATTTATACGGGGCAGCTTTTTGAAGAAACTGGGCATAATCCTGTGAGCCGCACACTGTCAATTCATATACTCCGGGCGGAAGATCTTCTGGTATTGTTAAGCTGAACTTGTATTGTTTTTTTCCCGCCAGGAACGATTCCACAACTACTGCAATCTCGATTGTCTCGCCGGCTTTAACCTTTGAATCTGACAGGTCAACCGACCATATTTGTGAAATAATGTTTTTCGGCAGGATGCGAATTTCAAAGTCGAGCGATTCTATATTAATCTTCCTGAACGGATTATTCATAAGAATCGCGAGCAAGGTTCTGCTTGCCATCAGCATATCATTAATACCCCCGCCGGTTGAGATGTTTTCGAATGTAACCGGCTCGGTCTTGTCCGTGTTGATTGCCGCTTTAAACTCAATCGTGTGGTCCAGCGGGAGAGCGCCGAGGTAAGATACGGCGCTGTTGACCGCCGCGGCCATCACCATCGGCGTAAGCTGAAGGTCTGTGGCAACCCGGCAGTTATAAACGCGCTTCTGTGAATCATTGTAACGGTCAACTGTTATTGTCAGCGGTATCGTCTTCGGCTCTTCGCCGATTTGTCCGAAAACGGCAGCCGACTCGTCGGTTGTCAAAGTGCCGACTATGTCAAGCGTGCTGCCGAGTTTGAAAGAGCGGGACAAGCTTGATACCACGGTGTGCACCTGCCCTGTGGCCATCGGCAAATTCACAGGACCTCGGCCGAGAAAACTGTGCCCGAAGCCGTAAACCCTGCCGTTTACGACCTCGGTAACCGTCCCGAGGACGAACATAGTAATATCACCGCTGACCAATGGAACTGTAAGAACGGCCCCCGGCTCTAAGCATATATCCTGGGCATTTGTTGTCTGCCCCTCGCTTTCATTTGCGGAAGAAGGTAAACCCCCACCGCTAAAACCGGAAACGACCATAAGTCCGAGCGGTTCGAAGAATGTCGCCAGCTGCTCGCTAAACTCGGCCGATAACTCGGGCGTTATCAATAGGCAGGGCAGAGGGTTGATACCTGTCAGTCTGTTTTCTTTTAAGAATTGTGGACTTGTAATTTGTCTGTCAATTTCCGCAAGGTCGAGCGGCCTGGAAAAATCAAACACATATCCTGACGAAGCTGCATCCTGCTCGGTGCTGTTGAACCGGCCTACCTGAAGCATCTCTTCAATCGGTGTTGCTCCGTAAAGCGGGTCTTTGCTGAGATACCATGCGAAGGCCAATGCTCCCGCCAATCGGCCGTTTATATAAACCGGCGAGCCGCTGCATCCGCCTACGGGGCCGGTTTGGATAAAACGCTCATCAGTACCCTTTACAAGTATCGCATTTCTGCCCGGACTTATATTGCGAACTACACTTATAACCTCGAGGCCGAACTTTTCGATGTCAGTGTCTTTGTAGCAGGTAAGGCAATATGCCTCCATTCCGGGCCGGACTTCATCAATGCTGATATATTTATTAGGGTCCCAGATGTCTGTTAATACTCCTGGTATTTTGGGCTGTTCCTGCTGGCCGTCTGCCATGCAAATCCCTGATTCAATCGGGCACAGGAATACGGAAAAGCAAAAAATGAATAATAAAAAGTAAAAAGTTCTATCTTCGGCCTTATTTTCGGACATCTATACCCTTTCGATTAACCTTATACAGAAAACAGAATTTTAATCGGTTCAGCGATTAATTGCAAGACTAAAGTAATTCTGTTATAATACGTGCTTCCACGGCCAGGATGGCCGTGGTACTTTGGTAAATCAGATTGGATAGCTCGCCTCGCTTTGCGGGCGAATCTGGCAGCCGAATTTTATGAAAAAACGGAGAAATTAGCCACAAAGACACGAAGGCACAAAGGAAAAAAATAAAAAATTCTTCGTGTCTTGGTGGCAGAGAAGCAGCGACTGACCCATTCGACTTCGCTCAGGGTCATCCCGAGCGTAAGTCGAGGGATGAAAGGAGCCGAAGGATGAAATCCGACCATCGACACGAGCTGAAGACTAACGAATTGGCCGAATGGCTGAACAACCTGCCGCAATGGGCGAAGGAAAACAGCATATCGATAATCGTCGTAGCGGTGTTGGTTATCGGCGTTGCAGCCTTTTACATCTGGAGATTCTATAATGCGAGTATATTGGCTCAAAAACAGTTCGAACTTTCAAATCTTATCGGCCAGGTAATAGAAAGCAAAACGCAAATCCTCAAGGCCCAGAACGAGGGAGACATATCATTTATCCTGTTGCAGCCGGCAGATGACCTCAGGGTATTCGCTCAAAATGCGGATGACGACCAGATGGCTGCTCTTGCACTTATTAAACGGGCTGAGGCCCTGCGGACAGAGCTGCATTACCGCGCAGGGCCTGTAACCAGAGAGGAAGTGGCAACCCAGATAAATCAGGCAAAAGACAGCTATACTGAAGCATTCGAGAAATGCCCGGACACCCCCACGTTGGCGGCTATGGCAAAATTCGGCCTCGGACTATGCGAGGAAGAGTTCGGCAACTTCGAGGCGGCAGAGCAGGCATATCGCGACGTCTGCGAAAATCCTGATTTCGACGGGACAGTAGCTGCTGTCCAGGCAAAGCAGCGCCTCGGGATAATGTCTGATTACAAGCAAAAGATAGTTTTTAAGCCGGCACCAAAAAGACCTGCTGTTGAAACAGTCCTGCCCACCGATGTTACTCCGCCTATAGATGTCGATTTTGGCTTTGAAGCGCCTGAATTCGATGTGCCCCTGCCGAAACCGGATATCACTTCGCCTGAGCAGGATATATCTTCCGAAACCCCTTCACAAAATAAACCGCCTCAAGCAGACAACATCAGCGATGCCAATCTACTCGAAGAATGATTAAACGAAGCGAGATAGCTGATGCAGAATAGCGGTTCTGAGCCATTGACGTTTCAAGTTGGAACTTCAATCAAAGAGCGTCGGCTTGATAAGTATCTCCACGGCCGATTCAGCAACTTCAGCAGGGTGATGTTACAGGAGGTAATCAGGCAAGGCGCCGTTAAGGTCAACGGCAAGATCGCAAAGCCCAGCTTGAAGCTGAATCCGGGCGACAAAATCGAGATGACACTGCCTGAACTGCCGAGCAAAGAAATCGCGCCGGAAGATATCCCTTTGAATATTATTTATGAAGATTCCGATTTGATAATACTGAATAAATCCGCTGATATGATAGTTCATCCCGCCCGCGGCAACACGCACGGAACTTTGGTAAATGCCCTGGCTCACCATTATGACAAGCTGTCAAGCGGACTCGGCGAGCTTCGTCCCGGCATTGTGCATCGGCTCGACAAAAACACGACCGGCGTTATGGTCGTTACCAAAAACGACATTGCGCAGTGGAAGGTCGCAAAACAATTCGAGCACCGCCAGGTCAATAAGACCTACCTTGCCGTCGTCCACGGCACACCGGAGCTAACAGCTGACCGCGTCCAGGCACCGCTCGGTATTCATCCAAAGATAAGAGAAAAATACGCAATCAGGCCGGAAATCGGAAAAGAAGCAATCACTTTTTACGAAGTAGTCGAATCTTTCCGCGGCTTTTCACTATTGAAGCTGACACCCAAGACCGGCAGAACGCACCAGATACGTGTGCACCTGTCTCACATCAAGCACCCTATCGTCGCCGATGATATGTATGGCGGAAAGCTAATTTATCCCTGGCAGTTACAGGATGCCGAACCTGCCCCACAAGACCCTGTCATAAATCGAGTCGCCCTGCACGCATCGACCCTCGAATTCAAACACCCCACGACAGAGGAGATGGTGAAATTCGAAGCCCCTCTTCCCGAAGATATGCAAAACCTCCTCGATATGCTGCGAAAATATCGAAAACAGTAACCTCCCCCCTGTCATTCCCGCGCAAGCGGGAATCTACTGTATCACCTTTATTCTTGTTATGGTTCAGCAAGGTCTGGCAGTGTGTTTAATACGCATTCAAAAATCTTTCTCGCTGTTTCTACGGCTTCAAGTGTATCACGGGCTTCCAGCCCGTGGTACTGCTAATCCATTGCCTGGTCATTTCAAGCTTAGCGTCCATAGACCAGCCTGCCATCACAAAGAACCTCGTTCATAATCGTGTTTTTTACATCAGCATATCTGTCAAATTGTGATTTAGTACAAACAATTAAATCAAAAGAGATGAGAAAGTCACTAAGGCTTGACCTGCCCTCAATAGCGATTTCTCTTGTTGGCCGGTCTGTGTCGGGTACGACAGCAAGCAGGTCGATATCGCTATCGGTGTCAGCCCTGCCCGCAGCGTATGAGCCAAAAAGATAAATCCTCTCCGGGCGTATTGACTCGGCTAATCGCTTAGTCATCTCGTCAAGTAGTTTTGTGGAAAGCTCCTTCATTGGTTTTACTCCTGCGGCAGTTTTGCAAGGTCTGCGTCGGAGCCGGCGACCATTAAAATATCACCCTCGTAGATGATGGTATTGGGCATAGGAACGTTGATAACCTGGCCCTTTTCCTGCTTCTTTGCCTTGCTGTCCTCGCCTCGCTTGATTGCAACCAGGTTCACACTGTATTTCTGTCGAAGCTGCAAATCCATCAGCGTCTTTTCATCGAAGCTGGCCGGCGCCTTTATGCGGGCTAAGCTGTAACCAGGTGCAAAATCTATCTTTTCCCCTATCTGCGGAGCGATAAGTTTATACGCCCACCGCTGGGCCGACTCGATTTCGGGGTAGATAACTTCGGTAGCGCCTATTTTGGAGAACACCTCGCCCGCAATTAAATCCTCGGCCCTGGCAAAAATCTCTTTTACGCCCATCTGCTTTAAGTTCACCACCGTCAGAACCGCAGACTCGAATCCCTGCCCCGTGCCTTGTCCTATACTGACGATAGCGACATCGACCTTATCAACGCCCTGCGACTTAAGCGCCTCTTCATCGGTGCTGTCCAGCCGAACGGCGTGGCTGACCTGGTCGCCAATCAGCTCTATCTGCTCTCTGTTTTTATCAATCGCGATGACCTCAGCCCCGCTCATCGCAAGGGCGATAGCTAATTTCTTGCCGAAATGTCCCAATCCTATTACAGCAAAACGCTTCATAATAACTCCTGAAGAATCAAAGTTCAAAAATCAAAAATTAAAATTATGGAGTTGCCGCTTTGCGGCAACGACTTCCTTAATTTTGCATTTTGCATTTTTATTTTTGCTTTTTTATCCTACAATCACGGCCTCGTCCGGATAATTATACCGAATCGGTTTAAGGTTAAATGTAAGTGCCGCCAGCAGCGTTAGCGGTCCGAGTCTTCCAATCAGCATAACTAAAATGATAATCACTTTACCGGCAGTTGTCAAATGTGGCGTATAGCCGGTTGTCAGGCCGACGGTTCCCAGGGCGGAGGCCGCCTCGAACATAATATCCGACATAGTAAAATGGCCCGCACTTTCCGCAATGTTTGCATTCTCGGAAATACTCAGAATCAGTGTGGCTCCGAACAAGACAAGGACAAAAAGCAGGGTAACGGTAACTGCTCTTCCCACTACTACGACCCTGACAGAACGCTTAAACATCTCAACTTCGTTTCGTTTTCTCAAGGCCGCAACGACAGTCATAATAATGACAGCCAGTGTTACCGTCTTGATTCCGCCTGCGGTCGAGCCGGGCGAACCTCCGATGAACATAAGGAAGATCAGGATGAACCTGCTTGAGGCCGAGAGGTCTTTTATATTAACCGTATTAAACCCGGCCGTCCTGGCTGTTATCGATTGAAACAATGCTCCAAGGACACCTGGGCCTGCCTGCGAGCCGCCCGAATTTGCATAACGCTCGAATAGAAGGATGGCCAGCATTCCAATGATTATAAGAGCTGCGCTTACACTGAGAACAATCTTTGTTTGCAGCCGCATCCTTTTTGGTGCTTCCATTGAAAGCCGATATCGTTTTAAGAAACGCCTTTTGAAGAATCGTTTTGTCCTGTCAACTGCGATATTGACCAAATCGTAGAGCACCCCGAATCCAAGCCCGCCTAAAACTATCAGCGGGCAGATAACAACATATACGCCCCAGCTCCTGTTGTAGCTGACGAAGCTGTCGCTGAATAAGCTGAAACCCGCATTACAAAAGGCGCTGATGGAATGAAAGATACTGCAGAACCATTGCTGTTGAATATTGGCGACTCGGTCGGGCACGTTGTCCCACATCCCGAAGACGCTGACTGTTCCTACGGCCTCGATAAATATTGTGCCAAAGAAGATAAAGACAATCATATTGCTTATTCGGCTGACTGTTCTGGCGCTTGTGAGGTCCTGCATAGCCACGGACTCTCGCAGACTGAGTGCCTGGCCTAACAGCAGTGCGAATACCGCGCCGAAAACTACGATACCCAAACCGCCGAGCTGAATGAGCGACAAAATTACTACCTGCCCCATCATGCTGAAATCCTGGCCTGTATCTTTTACTATGAGGCCGGTCACACAGGTAGCGCTGGTCGCGGTGAAAAGAGCATCGACAAAGCTCAGACTCTCCTTGCCGGCGGCAGATGCCTTCGGCAGCATCAGCAATCCTGCCCCGGATACTATCAGGACCAGAAAGCTTGCAATCAGTGTTCGGGTAGGGCTCCTGCCGGAAGCAGCAAAATTAATACACGTCCTGCAAAGCTTGGACACTACCTGCAGGACAAGATAAATGCCGACCGCAAAGTGCCGGACTACTACAGGGTCTGTTTTACCAAACCACCTGCCTGCTCCGAATACGGCTATTCCGAGCGCAAGTAAAAGAGGAATCTCAAACCAGTTTGCCCGTAAGTATTCGGTGATTGAAAAGCTGTTGAACAGCCGAATTAGCTTCTCAGCTATGAAAACACCGAGCAAAACAATCTGAACAGTGTATAAAATCTTTTCCGGGAACAAAGGTTTTTCAAAACCAAACAACCAGACAAAAGAAGCCGTGACCCCTGCCGCGGCCAAGGCGTTTACACCGATTAAGACCCTCTCCAATCGCTTGTTTTTATAACTTATCTGCATAATTCAATTTTTGATTACAGCATTTCAATTGATAATTGTAAGCCCAGCGGCTTAAAAAGTAAATCGTAAATTATTTGTAACCGTTCACGGAAAAGCTGCATTAGTGTCACTGCGAGCGAAGCGAAGCAGTCTAATATCGCAGAAAGTTTGAGATTGCTTCGGCCAGAAGGCCTCGCAATGACAAAAAACGCCATATTTTCTTGTGCGAACGCTTACACTTATTTATGCGACATCTGCCAATCCTAACGAGTCACCAAACTTTGCCAACAATGCCTGACGAATATTTTTGTGCTCCGGCCTGGTTAGCGTCGGATCCTGCGAGACTAATTCGAAGGCATTTCTCCTTGCCATAGCAAGCAGGTCAAAATCATCCAGTATGTTTGCGATTTTTAAGTCCGGCAGGCCGTGCTGTCTTGTGCTGAACAGCTCCCCCGGCCCGCGCAGCTGCAGGTCCTGCTCGGCTATCTCGAAGCCATCGTTGCTTCTGGTCATAATATCGAGCCGGCTTTTTGCTGTTTCACTGTCGGTATCCGAAAACAAAAGACAATACGATTTTGCCTGCGCCCTTGCGATTCGTCCCCTCAACTGGTGCAATTGCGCCAGGCCGAACCTGTCGGCGCCCTCTATAACCATTATCGTGGCGTTCGGAACATCCACCCCCACCTCCACAACCACGGTAGCGACCAGAGCATCGATTTTGCCGCTGCGAAATTCCGACATAATATTCTGTTTTTTCTCCGTGGGCATTCGGCCGTGCAAAAGCTCGATTTTGAATTCCGGGAAAACTTCTGACAGAGTCTTCCATCCATCTGTTGCCGCCTTGAGGTCTTTGTCCTCTTCGATCGCAGTGATGCGCGGATAGACAAAATATGCCTGTTTTTTTGCCTTGAGCCGTTCGCGAATAAACTCGTATGCTTTTTGCCGGTAGCGTTTATCGACCCAGCGGGTAGCAACGGCGCCTCTGCCCGGCGGTGAATGTTTGATAACAGAGACGTCCAAATCCCCGAAAGCGGTCATCGCCAGCGTCCGCGGTATGGGCGTTGCCGTCATAACAAGACAGTGTGGCGAAGTCTGCTTTTGCAGCTGGGCACGTTGATGAACCCCGAATTTATGCTGCTCATCAATCACTACCAGGCCGAGCTTGTTAAATTCTACGTCCTTCTGCAAAAGAGCCACCGTCCCGACGACAATATCAATCTCTCCGCGTTTTATCTTGTTTAGAAGCTGGGTTCTTTTTTTGCCGGTCAGTCCCCGCGTCAGCAGAACTCTCGTAACCTTGCTTTTCTTTAAATATCTTTCAATGCTTATAAAATGCTGTCCGGCTAAAATCTCCGTTGGCGCCATAATCGCCGCCTGTGTTTTATTGGCAACTGCCAGCAAGGCCGCATACAGTGCAACCACCGTTTTGCCCGACCCCACGTCACCCTGCAGCAGCCGGTTCATCGGTCTGGAGTCGCCCATATCTTTGACAATATCAGCTATTGCGTTATCCTGGTCTTCGGTGAGCAGGAATGGAAACCGCTTTCTGATTCGGCGGTCGATTTCATCACTGAAACTACACGCAGCCGCCGAAGCGAAATGCTGCGTTCTGTATCTGCGAAGTGCTAGGCCAAGCTGCATCAAAAAAAGCTCATCGTATTTTAGTCTGCGCTTTGCCTGAGCCAGCTTCTGCTCATCCGGCGGCGAATGTATCCAGTTAAAGGCGTCTTTTCTGCCGATTATTTCCGCTTTTTTTAGAAATTTATCGTCGTAAAATTCATTTATAAGCGAATCTAACTTATCAAGCACCTGGCTGATTATCTTTTTGATTTGCCTGCTGCTTAAATTAGCACTGGCCGGATATACCGCCCCACTGAAGTGTTCTGTAGCACGGCCATCCTGGCCGTGTTTCCACGGGCTGGAAGCCCGTGCCACAATCAGAAACTTCGGATTTGTTATTTGCAGCTGGTGCTTGTATAAGCCGGCTTTGCCGGAAGCAATTATTACCTGGCCGGGCTGTAACTTGTCGTGGAGGTATCCTCCATAAAACCATACAATTCTGCACACGCCTGTATCATCGCTGAGTATCGCCTCAAATATTGGCGGTTTGCGGTAGTTTTGGTAGTCCGTTGATTCTACTAGGCCGATGATGGTGGCCTGCTGGTCCGGCTGCATCTGATTTATCTTTACGGCTTTCGGTGCAAAGACCCAGTCGCGGGGAAAATAGTCTAATAAATCACCGACGGTATGCACCGACAATTGCGCAAAGGCATTAGCCCTTGATGGCCCGACGCCCTTGAGGTACTGCACCGGCATCGATAAAGTAATTTCGGTTTTCGATTTTTGATTTTCGATTTTCAAATCCTTCTATTCCTCAAAGCCGTATTTGCCGACCAATTGAACGAATCTAACGTCGCAGATTTTTTTTTCGATGAGTTTATCACCCTTTTTTTCGCCGGCCACCAGCTCCTGCACACCTCCGAAACCGACAGGAGCGACTATAAGGCCGCCATCGGCGAGCTGTTTCACTAACGGCTGTGGTATCTTCGGAACACCTGCGGTAATCATAATCCTGTCAAAGAACCCCGATGTCGGCATTCGAGACTCTGGCCAGCCGCAGCTGCCGTCACCGACATAGAATTCGACATTTTTGATGCCCAACCTGTCTATCACTGCTTGTGCCGACTCTGACAGCTCGCTGAATCTTTCTATCGTATAGACTTTTTGTGCCAGCTTGCTGAGGATGGCAGTTTGATATCCGCTGCCTGTTCCGATTTCCAGGACCTCGCTGGCTTTGTTGACCCGCAGCTCCTGCGTCATCAGGGCGACAATGTATGGCTGAGAAATGGTCTGCCCCAGGCCGATAGGCAGCGGTCTGTCTGAATATGCCTGCAGCTGGTTGGGCCCAGACACAAATTCTTCCCTCGGAATCTCGGCCATAACGGCCAATACGTCAGGGTCAACGATATCTCTGCCTTTTAAATGCCATTTGAGCATTCGCTCTTTGGCGTTTGAAAACGGGTCTTTGCTCTGCCGGTTGCACATAGAGAAAAGTATCGCTTTTTAATCGTGATTTTGCAACCTGTATCTCTGCTAAAACAAGAGCCGAATAGCTGCCGCCGCCGCTAAAATCTGCACTACGATATTAAATGCTTTTTGTGGGATTCGCTTCAGGGCGAATATTCCTGCCACAGCTCCGGCGGCGATGAAAGGCAGCATCATTAAATCAAGCTTGACGGACTCGGCTGTCATTAGCTGCAGGTTCGTGCTGAACGGAACCTTAAGCCAGTTAATAACGAAGAAAAACCACGCACTGGTGCCCACGAAGTTAATTTTAGGCAGCCGCATAGCCAAAAGATAAATAATCATCACCGGCCCGGCTGCATTGGCCATCATCGTAGTTACTCCCGCTATGAAACCCAGACCGGCTGCGAACCACCATTGTGTTGGAATCGGCGTATCCCCGCCCTTTGTTCTCGTCCGCCAGTAGTTGATTGCCAGCATCGCCAGGACTATCCCGCCGATAATCGGCTTAAGCTGTTCGTCGTTGATGTATTTTAAGCCGAAGTAGCCCGTAACGATACCTGCAAGGGCGATGGGAATCAGGCGAAACAGATGTCGCCACTGTGCATTGTGCCGGTGATAGCTGGCGGCAAATAAGTCCGCAAGTATCAAAATACCGAGCAGCGCTCCTACCGAGCTGCGCGCAGGCAGAACACCGGCCATCAGAGGCACAACCATAATCCCAAGCCCGGGTATTCCGGTCTTTGTCATCCCCACCATAAACGCACATAATGCGACAACGAACCAGCCAAACAGGTCCAAATCAGACATCTTCCATCCTCATAGATTTTTCATCAGATTATCTTGCGAATCTCACAGCTTAACTCTATCGCTTTTGCCTTCTCTTGGCAATTGACAATTGAATGGCGATACACGATAATTAAAAAAGCAAGAACCGATTAACCATAATCAGCATTTTAAGGAGACAAAAATGGAAACCAGAAAAATTATCTTTTATTTGTTAGCTGCTCTTTTAGGCGGCTGTGTGCCTGTTATGTCCCTGCATCCT
>CAZBWE010000042.1:0-20614 GCA_964495465.1 uncultured Pirellulales bacterium | reverse complement strand
TCCGGCAGAAGTAATACCGGAGCAAAATTAATGCCGGACTCAGGATGACAAACTTCTTATGTTCTTACAAGCGAAAAATTTACATTTATTATTATCTACTCAAAGAATGGTATAACATGCACCTGATATAAGCTGATAAGCTGTTTTTAAGATTTTTATGTTGATGTCGTCCGTCGTTGTGATAAAACAGTGGGCGATGCAGCCAAAATGTTGTTCGGAAAACAATTACAACGCAATTACGAAATCAGAGGATTAGGCAGATGAAGATTAGAGTTTATGTTGCCTTGTTTTTTGCGGTTCTTTTCGGAGCTGATAATTCTTTTTCACAGGGCTTTTTAAGCCATCGGGACAGCTTCAAGCTCGTTGACTGGAAGTTTTATAAAGGTGACGTCCGCTCTGCCGAAAGCGCAGGCGATATTTCGCAGCGGGGCTGGGAAGATGTCCAAGTCCCTCATACGTGGAACGCCGAAGACGTCCTGACGAATGGAGACCGTTACTATCAGGGGATTGGCTGGTATCGCAGCGAGTTTGATTTACCTTCGGGACAAAATAACAAGCGACACTTCATCCGCTTCGAAGGCGTCTCGCTTGTGGCGGATGTATTTGTAAACGGCACCTATGTGGGCAGACACAAAGGCGGTTATTCGGCTTTTTGTTTCGAGATAACTCCTCACATCCGCCCGAACAGACCCAATCGTATATCTGTGAAAGTTGATAATTCTATGCAGCCGGATGTCGCGCCTTCGGGCGTTTATCTCTATCCGCTGTTCGGCGGAATATATCGGCCTGTTACTATTTTCAGCACGGATGATTTATGTATAAGTCCGCTCGATTACGCATCGAGCGGTGTCTATATAAAGCCGGTAAGCGTTTCGGAAAAAAGGGCTGACATAGAAATTGTAACGCTTCTGGACTGCAGAAAAACGCCCGTTATCGAAACCAAATCTTCCGAGCTTTTACCTCCGAAGGGCAAGGACGGCAAAGGGCTGTTCGGCCAGTATTTTGCGAACCCCGATTTCCGTGGCGAGCCCAGCCATGTTCGATTCGATGAGCAGGTGTTGTTTGATTTTGAAAGGGGCTCCGCCTTTGAAGATATGCCGGCTGACGGTTTCTCAATAATGTGGACGGGCAGGTTTGTCCCGCGACGCACGGGCTTATATAAATTCGTCCTCGAAAGTGATGACGGCTCAAGACTATATATCAATGATGATTTAATAATCGACCACTGGGGCGGTCATGCAGCTACTGAAAAATGGGGCCAAATACAGCTTGAGCAGGGAAAAGAGGTCTCGCTCAAGATAGAATACAACGAGACAGGGGGGCGCGGCTCGATAATGTTCGGCTGGCTCTATGAGCAGCAGGACGAGAAGATTGAGGCAATAGTCAAAGCAGCCGTCATTGACGATACTGGCAAAGCTGTCACGCAGGCACAGGAGAAGGTCAGTCTTGCGAACAATCAGCAGACTGAAAGCGTCTTGAAGATGCAAATAGACAATCCGCACCTGTGGAACGCAAAGAAAGACCCCTATCTCTATAAGATGGATGTTAGTATCGAAGATTTACAATCGAACACGCTGGACCGCGTGGAGCAGCCGTTGGGTCTGCGGTTTTTCGAGGTGGACGCAGACAAAGGCCTGATTCTGAACGGCTGGCCTTATCATTTGTATGGCGTCTGCCGGCATCAGGAATGGCCGGGCCTCGGACCCGCGCTAACTGATGCGCATCACGAGAAAGACATTGAGCTTATTCTTGAGCTTGGGGCAAATGGAGTTCGTCTGGCCCATTATCAGCAGGCGGACAAAATGTATAGCTTATGCGACCGATACGGCCTTGTTGTCTGGGCGGAAATCCCAAACACTCCCGCCTATCGAGCGGAAAATCCGGAATATGTCCAGAACTGCAAAGACCAGCTTATAGAGCTGATTAAGCAGAATTATAATCACCCTTCTATCCTGTTCTGGGGTATGTATAACGAAATTCCTATCTCCGAAGAAGATGTTAAAGCGCTTCACCAGACAGCCAAAAAACTGGACCCACACCGCCTGACAACACAGGCGGACTATTCGCAGCCGACCGCCAGGCACTTTGTAACGGATGTTGCAGCGTGGAACTGGTACTTCGGCTGGTATTACGACAACTTCGATAAATACAGCCCCTGGTACGACAATCTGCACAAGCAACACCCGCAGCTAAAAGCCGGCCTAAGCGAATACGGCGCTGGCGGCTGTATTACCCAGCAGCAGGAAAATCCCTCAAGACCGGAACCTTATAACGGCAAGTTTTTCCCGGAACAGTATCAGCGTCTTTATCATGAAAAGGTATGGAAGAATATCAAAGACAGGAACGATATATGGTGCAAGTTTATATGGAATATGTTCGATTTCAGCTGGACGTTTGCCAATCGCGGCGACCGGCCTTACATAAATCACAAAGGGCTTATAACGCACGACCGCAAGGTGAAAAAAGACTCGTTCTATTTCTACAAGGCAAACTGGTCCGAGGAGCCGGTGCTTTATATCCTGAGCAGGCGTAATACACAGCGAACCAAAGAAGCGGTGGAAGTGGCGGTTTATACGAATCTTGACGAGGTTGAGCTGTATGTCAATGACAAGCCGATCCGGCATCCTGCCGGAATGGAATCGGACATCCATAAGATTGTCTGGAATGATATCGTGCTCAGGCCCGGCCGAAACCGGATAAACGTAATCGGACAAAAAGGCAGCGAAAAATACACCGATGCTTGCGAATGGAATTACATAGAAAACAAAAACTGAAATTTGGAATGGTTATTTCTTTATGCAGTCAATTAGGGCCTAAAAACTTATCGCCATTATAATGAATCAAATGATCAGGAATCTCTGATATCCATACTTCTGTTTCCCATGCGATGTTCTTAATGTGCTGCCGAAAAGTTCTAAAGTTGGGAAACGCAGTTACAAAAATAAGGCCGGCAGAGCACTTAGAAAACAATTTTTTAAGCTCAATAACCCTCTTGGCGGACATCGGTCCGTGAGACGTTACAACCTCAATTAGAAAAAGCCGGTTTCGTTCGGTATCGTATAATATTATATCCGGCAACTTATCATGCTCACTTAAACCTAATTTTAATTCCCCAATCAGCTTTTTATTAAAGTACATACTCTTATTTGCTGTATCTCCAAAATATAAAATCTTCGCTGCCGGCGCAAAACGCGGAGCAAATTCTTTTATTACTGCGATTTGTACTTCATTGTGTTTTCCGGGAGACATATTAAAGCGCTCACCCTCTAAATCAACAGGTATCAGAGTAGTTTTCCTTTTGCCGCGATATATTTCTAATAAGTAACCTTTCTGTGCCTTAAAGTCCCTGCATAATGACGGCCATTTTTTACTGCCCCATTCTCTTATAACTCTCAGAGACGCTTCTGAAATTGCATAATGAGCCTTTGGGCTATTTGTCGGCAGACGGGGATTATCGGGATTATAATCCGCTATCTTTGCCTGAACGAATTGATGCAGAACCTGCCTCCTGAATGTTTCTCGTGTATTCGGGGCATATTTTCTTTTATATTTTTCAGATGCAAAGGCCATTATACCCTTACTTACCGTCAGGCTTACTCTTTTTGCCTTACTCCACGAATCTTTTGGCCCAATATTACACAACGCAAGAAGAGTCAATGCAGATATCTCATTTTGCTGTTCCTGGGGAAGTCCCAAATCCTTCAAAATTCGTTGTGCATCCTTGATTTTAGACATCGACAAAAATCCTTTTTGCGTGGCGTATTTCGTCAAATGCCAGATTGGCGAGCAGGTCTATTTCGTTTTTTACCTTTGTATTCGACATCGCCTTCTTCCCTATTTCTATGATTGTTTCCAACGGCGGGAAAGGTAAGGAGTTTACTTCTGTAGCGCCGACCTGTGTACTTCCGTTTAATCCCCGAAAATACCTGTCATAAAAAAAGCTGTTGTATAAAACGGCTAATCCCCAGGCTTCCTCTTCTTTTAGCGTTCCTCCTGGCCTATAAATATAGTTAATGTGATTTTCCAAACCAATCATCTCATAAGAATAAGCTTTGCCGATGAACGGTGCTGCTACTAATCTGCGGGCCTCTTCTTTTGCGCTGAATCTTCTTAATAAAACATAATTTCCGTTAGGTATTAATAATGGCAAAGATTCAGGAGATTCTTCGATATATTGTGGTTTTCCTCGTTTGTATAACGGCCAGGCAATTTCCATTGTTTTAACATTATGCAGCCACAGCAGGGGAATACGTCTTGCGTTTTCTGACTGCTTTTCAATAATAAATTCTTTTGCTCTGAAGGCAACCACCGGACCTGTCGATATCTTTAATCCGTATTCTTCTAATGACCCATTCCATAGGTTAAACTTTGCAGAAATTTTCTCCCAGTCTTCTCCAGGAATTTTTAATACCTTGTCATCCGTGTTTAAATCTATAATATCCGCAAGAGGCATTTCTCTTTTCCTGGATATTTCGATATCCTCTATTCCGCTGCTTGATGATATAATTATGGATTTGCTCTCTGCGTCTGGCTGCCAGTCATTCTCACGTCTTGATTTAAGAATAATATTTTCCTGCAGAACACCGTCCTTTTTAAATGCCTCTTTTCTTGAATTGAACAGATGAATAAATTCTGGTCTTACAAGTTTGAAAAATTTTTCTCGGAACAATCTGAAATAATTTCCCGACGCAAAACTCCGAGGTGTAATAAATACAAGCTCTCCACCAATCTTCAAGATAGAAGCAGCTATCGCCATAAAAAGAAAATAAATATTAGGCTGACCATATACGACCTCTGATGCCGCTATGGCTCTCGAATCTGTTCCTGAGAGCTTGAAATATGGAGGATTTGATATACATATATCATATTTTATATCGCTGTCAGGTTGATTGAAAAACGATGGCATTTTTTGAAGATTATGTGCATATTTCAATACAAAATCTTCCTTTTGGATTTGAAATCCAAAAGAAATACCTTTTTCTTCAACATATCGTTTTAAATATTTAATCGCTCCTTCGAGTAACTCAATTAGCTCTTCATCAGTTTCATAAGCAACGAGTTCAATTTTGGATGGTTTCTTCTTCTGATTTGCTAAACGTTCACATAAAGCACACCCTAATACTCCTGTGCCTGCACCCGCATCCAAAATCCTTATTACATCGTTTTTCTGGTTGATTTGAGCCGCCATTAAATCTGCTATCTCCGACGGTGTAAAATATTGTCCGTTTTTTTTTCTTTTTTCTGGCGAACATCTTATGCAATACAATTCTCCCAGGTAACTTGCATATTTCGTTGGTCGTTCTTGATTTTGAGGCTTTGATACCTCAAAACGGAAATCACGTTGGTGTATTTTGCACTTGGACATTTGCATATATGCTTAAACTAAAAGTTTTCGCATTAAATACTTTGCTGCACAACCAAACTGGTTAACTCCATAAACATACCAAAATCCCGCCTGTAACGCAAAGGTATGATTGTGCTATTTCTGGCCGTAATAAGCGTCTTTGCCGTGTTTGCGCAGATAGTGCTTATCCAGAAGTGCCCGGCTGATTTGCCCCTGAAGTGGATTTATACTTATCGTGCCCAGTGCCGTTGTAGCTACCTGCTCCAAGATAACCATAGCTTCAACGGCCTCGGCAGGCGTTTTGCCCCAGGTAAAGGGCCCGTGGTTTGCAACCAAAACTGCCGGCATTGCCATTGGGTCCATCCCGCTGAAACGTTTGACAATAACTTTGCCGGTGTTCAGTTCATAACCGCTCTGTATCTCGTCTTCCGTCATCACTTCGGTGACGGGTATCGGCCCATAGAAATAATCGGCATGCGTTGTGCCAAAGCAGGGAATCTCCTTGCGGGCCTGTGCCCACATAGTCGCATTGAGACAATGGCTGTGACATATAGCACCTACGGATTCGAAATTCCTGTAAAGCTCAAGGTGGGTCGGCGTATCGGATGAAGGCCTGAGGTTGCCTTCGATAACATTTCCATCCAAATCAAGCAGCACTATTTTGCCGGGCACAAGCTCTTCGTAAGGAACGCCGCTCGGCTTAATAGCCACTATGCCTGTTTTGCGGTCGATTCCACTGACATTGCCCCAGCTGTAGATAACCAGCTTTTGTTTCTGCAGCTCCCGGTTCGCATCGCAGACGTTTTTTTTGAGTGCTTCGTACACAATTCTCCTCTCAAGGCCTGACGCTGTCTTTGATATCCAGCAGCTCTTTCATCACATTGGCCAGTCCACCTTTGGTGAGATCTCGCCTGCCGGCGGATTTGCCCGACCAGCCCTCTGTCCCGAAGGCATCGTGAAGTTGTTTATAGAGCACGTAAAGCTGTTCGTAGGTATGATGGTTTTCCGCAATGGGTTTATAAGTCGTATCTTTTATGCCGCACATAGCCGACTGGGCCTGTGCAAAATTACTATGGCCTCCTCCTGCAACCGCCGCTGCAATCGCAGAGCCAAGAGCGCAGCTCTGGGCGGAGCGTGATATCTTCATTTCTCTGCCGGTTACATCAGCATAAATCTGCATAAGTAAAGAGTTCTTCTCGGCGATACCACCGCAGTTTATCACTTCCGAGACCTTAACGCCGTATTCCTCGAACCTGTTAATAATAGTAAGAGCGCCGAAGGCGGTCGCCTCAATCAATGCCCGGTAAATCTCTTCCGGCTTCGTATGCAGTGTCTGGCCTATCAAAAGACCGGTTAGCCGCTGGTCAACAAGAATCGTCCTGTTGCCGTTGTTCCAATCGAGGGCCAATAAGCCGGACTGGCCCGGCTTTAAGTTCGCCGCCTTTTTCGTCAAGGCCTCGTGAGAGCCGGTTTTTTCTCCGCCCGGCTGGATGTAATTCACAAACCAGTTGAATATATCACCGACGGCGGATTGACCCGCCTCAAGCCCGAAATAACCCGGCAGAATAGAGCCGTCAACTATACCGCAGATACCAGGAACATCAGCCACATTAGCATCATTAGGAGCAACCACCATATCACAGGTGCTGGTGCCGATTATCTTTACAAGAGTTTCCTCTTTTATCCCCGAACCCACAGCGCCAAGATGCGCATCAAATGCGCCTATCGCAACAGCAATGCCCGCCGGCAGGCCCAATTTTTCAGCCCATTCTTCGGTCAGCTCGCCCGCTGAGACATCTACGGTAAACGTCTCTTCACTGAGCGTCTCTCGCAGCTTTCCAAGTTTCGGGTCAAGCTTTGACAAAAATTTAGCATCGGGATATCCTCCCCAGCCGTCGTTAAACATCGCCTTATGACCCGCTGCACAACGACAGCGTTTTAGCTTCTGCGGTTTTGTAGTCCCTGTCAAAAGCGCGGTCATATAGTCCGCATGTTCGACCCACGTATACGCCGCATCATAAACCTTCGGGTCAACTCGAAGGCAGTGCAGAATCTTGCTGAAAAACCATTCCGATGAATAGGTCCCGCCGCACTTGGCCAGATATTCGGGATGCTCTTTCTCGGCCAATTTGGTTATCTCAGCAGCTTCTGCATAACCGGTGTGGTCCTTCCACAGCCAGGCATGGGCATTCGGATTATCCCTGAATTTATCAAGCAGTGCCAAAGGTGTGCCGTCTTTATCAACAGGAAGCGGAGTTGAGCCGGTGGTATCGATTCCTATGCCGATGATATCTTCAGGGCCAAAATCCTTATTGGACTTCCTGGCCTGGGCAATAGCTTGAGTTATTGTCCCTTCGATGCCTTTAACGTAATCAGCCGGGTTTTGCCTTGCAAGATTATGGTCGGTAGGGTCAAGAATAATACCGGCCTCGCCTGTTTCATATTCGTAAACCGCAGTTCCCAGCTCATTACCATTGGCAATATCAACAATCAAACACCTTACGGAGTTTGTCCCGTAATCCAGACCGATCGCACATTTCATTTGACCAGCATCTCCAAATAATTATTGTCGCTATTAAGTTTTATCTACGTTTAATTTTTTAAGGTATTATCCTCTAAAGTACAGGTAAACCACCACAATAATTACACAAACAATTACTGATGCAATCACTTCCCTGGAGGACCAGCTGGCCCTTGATTTTACCCTGTCTTCGGTGCTTAGGGTTCCATAGGTCAGGCCCTTGATTTTCTCGTAAGAAGGCGCCTTAGTTAAGTGACTGACCACTATCATTACTACCGCACACACCACGAGAATGAGTATGCTGTAGTACTGGAAGAAGGTATTGTTCATTATCCAGAAGAACGACCCTTCGGTGTAGGAAAAATCCTTTAGCAGTTTGACCGGTGTGTCAATCGCCAGCCGCAGCAGGCCCATGAGAAAGCCGATGATTAGTGCCGCCAGGCATCCTTTGCTGTTCAGGCGTTTGTAGAACACACCTAAGAAAAAGACGACAAAAATCGGCGGCGCAAGGTATGCCTGCACCCCCTGAAGGTAATCATACAATCCCTTGCCTCCCCGAATCACCGGTATCCACAACAGGCCGATTAGCACCATAATGGTTGTGGCGATGCGTCCGACCCAAACCAGATTGTGTTGAGAGGCCTTCGGCCTAAACTTGCTGTAAAAGTCCATAGTAAACAGAGTAGAAGAGGCATTAAAGACCCCCGCGAGGGAACTCATCAGAGCCGCCAGCAAACCTGCTACCACTATCCCTCGCAAGCCAACAGGCATAATTGTTGTAACGAGCAGAGGGAAGGCCTTTTGGCTTTCATCACGAATTATGTTACCCTGCTGGTCGAATAATACCTGTTGAATCGCCGCTACTTTGCCGCTTTTAGCAAGGGCAAAACAAATCATTCCGGGAATGATAAAGATAAATACCGGCAGCAGTTTAAGGAAAGAGGCAAATATCGACCCGCGTCGAGCAATACGCTCATTCGGAGCACCCAGGGCACGCTGGACAATATACTGGTCGGTGCACCAGTACCACAACCCGATGACAGGGGCACAGAAAAGCATGCCCAGCCAGGGGTAGTTGTCATTGAAGTACCAGGCCATGCGACCCGACTCACGCACCGGTGCCCATGTTCCGACAATGTTCTCGGGCACCAACGGCTTCCACAAGTTGAACATCTCCGAACCGCAAATATGCCGTAATTCGTCCCAGCCGCCCAATGCATGCAAGCCAAAGATGGCCACTAAAGCCGAGCCAAGAATTAGGATGACCGTCTGCAGTGCCTCAGTATAAGCCACAGCACGCAATCCTCCGAGGACCGTGTAAATCCCCGTCAGGACGACTACGAGAAATGAGCCGACCCAGAAGCTGTCAAGGCCCATAAAGTTAATATCGGGCAACAGCACACTAAAGACTATTCCGCCGGCAAAAATCCCCACAGCAATTTTGGTTAAGACGTATGCAACAAGTGAGATGAGCGAGAGAATCCAGCGTGCTGTTGGGGAAAAACGCCTCTCCAGAAATTCCGGCATAGTAAAGACTCTGGAGCGCATATAGAACGGAACCATCACCCATCCAAGTATGAGAAGACACCAGGCGTGAAGTTCGTAGTGGGCCATTGCAACGCCGTCGGTGCAGCCGGAGCCGGCCAGACCAACCAGGTGCTCTGAGCCGATGTTGGAGGCAAATATGGACGCCCCGACGATAAACCATCCCAAGTTTCTCCCTGCCAGGAAATAGTCATCGGCTGTGTCTCTGCCTCTGAGTATAACCCACCAGGCAAGGCCCATAATTATCGCAAAATACAGGCCAATCACTATCCAATCTATCGCTTCCAAACCCATTTTGCTACCTTTCCAAAATTAACCATTAATGCAAAACTCTTTCAGAAAAAAACAAACAAACTTAGATTTCCATCTGGAGACGATTGCAACTCCAGTTTGGATGATTTTATTGATATCTCACATCATTTCAAGCATTATTTCCCTTGATTTAAGCCCCTCACAGCGTCCCGTAATCAAATTACCACCACGCCGAAACAAAGCATTTGTCGCTTTAATTAGACCAGCGAACTACAGATAAGTCAAGGAAATCCGGCTCTGCAGACCCGATTTTGAGCGATGGAATCGCTCAAATCTGTCCAAGCACAAGGGCGGGTTCATCGAAGCCGAAAAGATGTGCGAGTCCGGCAGAAGTAATGCCGGAGCGGAAACGGGTATGATTCGCACAATCCGGCAGTCCTGCCGGACCACACAAAAGTATGTAAGAAAACCGTCCGGCAAAATTAATGCCGGACTCTTACCATCGGTACAGCAAACCAACATTCACTCGGCCCTTGCCATACTCTGTTTCGCCTGTCCCCTCAAGCGGGTAGCCATAATACACCGCACCGCTAAAGTGGTCGCCGAGTTCGAGAAGAGCGCCTACGCCAACCGAGTAAATCGTCTGAACTCTTTTCTCTCCCGCCACGTGCTCAACATTCTTTGCCCGGCCGTAATCAAAAAAGACAAGCGGTGCCGCTTTCCTGACCCACGGTTTTTTATCCTGTTCCGATTCGGTCTTAACAACTTCTTGGGACTGGTTATATTTTACCAGGTCAAACTCATACTGAACGGATGCAAGGACACCGCCGTCGGCAACAATTTCATACTCATCGTAACCTCTTACCGAATACATCCCTCCGAAGGTCGTCATCTTCGCAGGGACCAGTCTTTCATCGGAGGTTATCCAACGCACGGTTCCGCTAAGCCGTCCAACCTTGTTCGGGTCCAGAAATCGGCTGTGAGCGGCGGCGCTTGTGTAAATAGTAAAATGAGGGTCGGAATTAGTCCGCGCATTCGTAAACTCAATCCTGTCAGAGCCGCCCATGCTCTCAACACGGGTAACGCTGAAAGATGTACTTGACATATCATCAGAGCGATGGGCATTAACTCCCACCCCCCATAGTTCCATACTTACATTACTCGCCATAGCCGGGAACAATGTCGGAGTTATCTTGCTCTTCTCATGACTGAGCGAGCCGGTCACATCGAAGAACCAGCCCCTTGTTTGAAATACATTATATCGCAAGATAGCACCGACGAATGAACCATTACCAATAAAACCTATTCCGCTCGCATCCTTGACTATATCAAACTGGGTATAACCAGCATATACGTTAAGCCGGGCCCGAGGCGTGAAAAGCGGAAAATCATAACTTCCATAAATTGAATACTGCTCCTCTATACCTCTCTCCCATGGCGCCTGGTAAATCGCAGTCAACGAGTCGTCAAAACCCAAAAGATTGGTATTAATCAGGCCGACCCTTGGAGTCCATTTCCTGTCCTTCGTGCCGCCGTTATCAAGCTGGACGAAAAAGTGCCACGGATTCGCCTCATAAACATCGTATCCCACAGCAAGCGTGTTCGGCTCGGCCCCTCTCGTCACCGACGCTGATACATATCTGTCCGGATTGAGATTGAGCAGATTAATAAAATCATCCAGTTTCTTTCGATTTGTCACCTGCCCCGTCTGAACCGGCGACCAGCCGTAAATGGCGGAGTTGCGGAGATACCCTTTCTCTGCTTTGTTTCGATCAGGGTCGTAATAGTTTATAGAGACTTCCGTAACACGCAATTCAAGGATTTTTATGGGCAAAACTCCCTCCTTCAGCTCAAGACCTTTTTGTACTGCATCAGCAGGCACATACACATATATACCAGCGTAATGCCGCTCCTGGTAAACCGAGAGTACGTATCTGGTAAATCCCTGAATCATTCTCGAAGATACCTGTCGCTCCTGACCGGGCTGCTGAATGACCTCATAAAGAATCCTCAAATCATAAAGGTCCTTGCTCTCCGCCAGATACAGCGGTTTATCGGAGGCATTAAACACCAAAGGCATATCCGCCAGTATTTCATCAGTCGATACCAGCGAATTTCCGCTGACTTGCACCTGTTTTACGATAAAGCGCTGCGTTTTATCCTCAGGAAGGTCTAATTTTTCAATTTCCTCTTCAAGCTTGGCTTTGGCTTTTTCTGCAGCTTCTCGCCCGGCTTTGGCCTCGGCTTCTCTTTTGGCTTTAGCCGCCTCTTCCCAACGGTCTTTAATCTTCTCTGCGTCCTTGTCCATCTTGACACGTTCCTGATGAGCTTCGCTCTCAGCGACCGGAGACGAGGGGGATTGCTGAGCAGAATACAAATATGTCCTGGACATCAAGCAAACCAAAACAAGAGCGAAACTGACTATCCCTGTTACGCTATTCACATTAATCCCCTCAAATCTGCGATATATAACGCTTAACAATCTATCGGCTCGAAACCAAACATTCAACCAACCTCCTCTCGCTAAAACCGGAAGAAAACGGCACGAGAGCCATAGCAAAAATATGCGGAATCTTTTACTAAGAATACAGTGATTTTGTAGAGAAAAAATGCTTTCTCCACATTTTACCAATTATCAATACTAATAATTGGGGTCTTCAGTGGAACATCAAAAAGAGGCAAATGGACGAAGCGCCAAACAACATCCTTATCACATAAATGCACTTACTCCAATTCCAAAAAGGACACAACACATAAGGAGCTATAAGCATTTTTTGCGCCAAAATGAGGATTGCAAGTGGTTTACTGCCGGCGACTGACACACTTTTCTGCGGATAATATCAGCATACTTCTCCTTCAAACAAATCAAAATTGTCTATGTCCCCTCTGTCCGATTTAAAACAATCAAAAGGCCGTATTTCCGTAAAAACGCAAAGTAATTATCATTGCGTAAGCCACAAATACTAATAGGCAGAGTTCAGGGTGTTTGGCTCTTGATGCGAATCACGGTCAGCGAATGCGGCGGCGATTCGTAATCGAAAACCGGACCAACGGCAATTGTCGATATCTCAGGAACGAGCGGTTGCGGATTCCCGGCATCGTTTACCGTTAGCGGGTCACCACTAAGTATCGTCTTGACGGCGTTTGTTGCGATATTCTCTACGCCGACAAGCTCGATGCGCAGGGACCTGGAATCTGGTCCCCCATTCACCAGCTTCACGATTATATCGCCGCTCTTACTGTCCCTCACCGGGGAGAGCGCGAAGTTGTCGGCCTTCTCAAGACTGTCCACGGCGACCGGCAAATAGAAATCGCCCGCATTAAGGTTGAACATCTGCTGCACATAGTAGTTAATCGTGGGGTTGACTGTGGTGTTGGTGAAATAGATGAGGTCGGGATTCCACTGCGTGTGCCCGAGCTTGCCCAGCAGTGGTGCGTAGGAGGACATACGAACCATGTCGCCATTGCGTTCGAGACTGGTCATATAGGCCGCCTCGGCAAGAGCGGAGCGCAGGGTGGTCTGCCGTCTCACATCGTGCGCGGCGTATTCGCCGAGATAAACCTTCGACCTGCTTCGGTCATAGGCATCGAAGCGGTCGAGATTGGCCCAGAACCAATGCGGCGGTTTGTAACAGTGCTCATCAACCATTTCAAGGCGAAGCTCATCGGCAAATTTCCAGCCGTTATCGTAATCAGGGCCCTCAGGGTTGGGGCCAACTGTGCCAATGACGGTCAAGTCCGGATACTTTGCCTTCACGGCATTGTAAATTATCTTGAATCGTTCCCGGAAAGCAGGTGTCTGCGCATCTTCATTGCCCACCCCCAGGTATTGCAGGTTGAACGGCTCAGGATGGCCGGCTTCGGCTCGCCTAGCGCCCCACTCGGTGGCGGCCGGGCCGTTGGCCCATTCAACGACGTCAAGCACCTCCTGAACATAAGCAGGCATTTCTTCCATCGCAATCGCCTGCTGGCCGACTCCCCAATAACGGTCGGTATTCTGGCAGGAAACACCCGCAGCGACCACCGGCAGCGGTTTAGCGCCGATGTCCTCACAAAACTGGAAATACTCGAAATATCCCAAACCCAAAGTCTGGTGGTAACGCCAGATGTTTTTCTGCTCCCTGCGATGTTCTACCGGACCAATCGTATCTTTCCAGCGGTAAAGATTCTTCAACCCATCACCGTGAACCAGACAGCCGCCGGGAAAACGTATGAACCTGGGTTTCAAATCCGCAATTGCCTGTGCCAGGTCGGCACGCAGGCCGTTCGGCCTGTTACGAAACGTTTTTTGCGGGAACAACGAAATCATATCAAGATAGACGATGCCTCTGCCCCTTGCCAGCAGAATAAGTCTGCCGTTTTCGTCATCCTTATCAGCCAGAATTGTAGCACTGTACTTTTTCCATTCACTGGTCAGCTGCGGAATCTCCGCCCGCCCCCTGAGTGCTCCGTCTTTGGACTCAAGCCGTATCTCTAACGAAATACTTCTGCCGGGCTGCTGACGAGCAAAAACAGTAAAATTATACTCCTCTCCTTTTTTTAGAACCATCCCGTCAAATCCTGAATTTGAAATTCCCACAGCTGAGCCTTCTCCGCCGGCGTCACAATCCGTCTCTAAATACCGGGGGTTGTTGGGGTGAAGCGGGTTTGCGTCTCCGATAAAATAAGAGCCCTTTGCGCCGCCTCGCTTTACCATTTCCCACCCGGTGAAAGCGTGCCAGCCCGGATGGTCAAGCGAGGAATACTCAAACGAACGGTTCTGAACCATCTCTGCATAAAGCCCGCCGTCGGCTGCGTAGTTGAGGTCCTCGAAAAAAATGCCGAAGATATCGGGGCTTATAGGTCTTCCTGCCGAGCCTCGCCCCTCCGAGGGGCGGGCCGAGCCGGCCTGTATCGTAACAGTGATTCTTTGTGCGAATGCACAACAAATAAGGCATCCTGACAAAATAAACATAACGGTTGTAGTCCTGATTATTTTTTTCACAGTATCGCACTCTCCACTTCAAAATTAATAAAACTATTATTGACGGACTCATTTATCAACGCAGCCGGGCGACAAACAGACACAACTATCTCAATCGGCTTAAATTCACAATTTTACTTGTATGGCCTTACCTGTATAACGCACTTCTGCATCTGCCTTTTTTGCCGGGCCGATGCCGATACCGGAGGCGGGGCGAACATGAACAATCCGGAACACTCGTTCTTTGAGCATACCCGGAAATTTCCCTTTACATTTGCCGATTGTCAGTTCCTGCTTTTGCTCATTCCAGCTTACGTCAATCGTGGCATAAGCGCCCCTTTCATAGTTATAATTGTCGCCTTCATCGTCATACAGTGTAAATGCACCGTCAGCACCGGTATAAACACGTAACTCAATCGGCGCATCAGGCCTTTCGTTGGCATATTGAACCACCGGGCCGTAGGGAATAATCGAGCCCGCCTTGATAAACAATGGAATGGTTTCAATCGGCGATTTTGTCTCAACCGTCTGCCCACCAGCATAAGACTCACCGGTCCAGAAATCGCACCATTTTGAACCCTCCGGCAGATAGACCCTGCGGCTCACTGCCCCGGCTTTAATGACGGGGTTGACCATAATCGCCGGCCCAAACATATATTGATCAGCAATGTTATATACCCTCGTATCGCAAGAAAAGTCCATAATCAGCGGCCGCATCATTGTATAATCCCGGCTGGTAACCTGCCACGCAACAGAGTAAACATAAGGCAGCAGATGATAACGCAACCGGTCATAATCAATCAGTGTCTTTTGCGTTGCTTTATCGAATCGCCACATTTCTTTGCCCTTACCGGTGCCGTGCACTCGGAACATCGGGCAAAACGTCCCGAACTGGAACCAGCGGGTGAACAGCTCGGCGTATCCGGAATTGGCGGGGTCGCCGCCGAAGAAGCCGCCGATATCGGTATTCCAATATGGGATGCCCGATGCGCTGAAATTGAGTCCCGCCGGTATCTGAGCGGCATATACTTTCCAGTTGCCGCGAATATCGCCAGACCACGTTACGACGCCATTGCGCTGCTGGCCTGCGTAAGCCGAACGCGCGAGAATAAAAACGCGCTTTTCGGGTATTTCAGCGCGCTGGCCCTGATAAACCCCGCTGGTATGCATCAGCGGGTAGGCATTATACACAACGGCGCCGGGGCCGGCGCCTGTTCTCAAGTCGCGCATCTGTCCCCATTTGCCGCCCAATTCCGCCTCGCAGGCGTCCATCCACCAGCCGTCAAAACCAAGCCGACCGAGTTTTTCGTTGATTTGCTTCCAGTAGAAACGCCGTCCTTCGGGATTGAAAGGGTCATACCACTTGCCCTGCCCTTTTGGATAGACGTTATCATAAACAGGCGGATAAATGACGCCGGCCTTTTCCATCTGGGCAAGATGATTCGTTTCTAAATCGAATCGCGGCCAGACGGAAATAATAATATGCGCGCTGGCATCGTGGACGGTCTTTACCATTCCGGCGGGGTCGGGGTAACGCCTCGAATCAAATTCGTGAGACCCCCATTGGCCGGATTTCCAGTATTGCCAATCCTGAATAATACCGTCCAGGGGGATACCGCGGTCGCGGTACTCGGCAAGGACACTCATAATCTCCTCCTGCGTCTGATAGCGCTCCTTGCACTGCCAGAAGCCCCAAGTCCATTTGGCAAACATCGGGACGGTGCCGGTAAGCTGCCGGTATGCGGATATCGCCTCATCCGGCTCCGGCCCATACATAACATAATAATCCACCGCATTACCGGCTTCGGAAGACCAGCTTACAACTCCGGCATTTCTTCTGCCGGACTGTGGCAATTGCCAGGCCAGGCGGACGGCGGCGCCGCCGCTGCCCTGAAAATACTCCATCCGGATGCGATGCCGGCTTCCGGCAGCAAAGTTCATCTTGGCCGAAAAGGTTGTTACGGCCTGGGTATTCCACTCATCGATGACCTGCTGGTCGTCAATCCACAAACGCACGCCGTCATCCGCAGATGCAAGCAGCGTATATTCACCTGCCTGCAGCGCTTCGATAAAACCGCTCCAGCGGACGCTGTAATGACCCTGCTGCATATCCTTCGGCGGAGTCTCGCCCCAGTCAAAGTCCACCTGCGGGTCCGTTCTTGCAGCGATAAATTCGTCAAAGTTCTGTCCCTTGTAATAACGCCCGGTCAGTCCACCCTGTCGGCTTTCTTCATCAAAAAGCTGCCCGGACGGAATAATCTCCGCAATACCCGCGCCTAAACTCACGTCCGTTACGGCAGGATTGTCCCACAGCAGAACATAACCTTTGGACGACAACAGAACCGGCACGGCAACCTCCCTGTTCTCCTGCTGGAGGTGCACGCTCGAACCGGCATAGTTCATTAATCCCTGCTGATGCTGGCCCAGCCCGTAAAGGCCCTCTTCCGGGTCGAATTCAAACTGCTGCCCGACGTGATATGTCGAAGCGCCGCTGAATGTCGCATATTCAAAGGTTGTTCCATTGGCCTCCTCGGCCAGAATTACTTTACCATTGCCTTCCATAAAGCAGACGCGCCCGGCCGTTTTGTCAACACGCACTTGAAGCTTTGACGTCGTCAACAAAACTTCGTTGCCCTTATCCTGATACCGCCACCGGATTTTTTTAGGTTTGGCAATAACAGATAAACTGTTGTTCCTCGGCAGTTCCCGCATTGGGCTATGAAGAACGCGAATGGTGTGCTCATTCCAGACTTCCAGCCGCGTCAGGCCTGCCGGCGTATCTATTGTAAAACCGGTTTTATCTCCGTGTAGGACACCGGAGGCAGCAAACAAAGGATGGAATAAACCTGCTGTAAGCCACATCATAACAAAAATGATACCCTCTTTTTTGTCCATTTCAATATCCCTTCTAATAATCTGCATAGCCCCAAAAATCATAACTCCTTTCATTTTAAATGTCAAAACCGCAAAAAACAGCCGGAGAAAATCCCTTTGAATAATACTCACAACAGACAAATTCGGAGGCATATTTCTGCTATACCTCTCCCGTAAAAATGATACAGTATTGGGCGCATAGAGTGATTTTCTATGAGAATTTTGATAGAGAAAAATAACAGATGCACTTTTCTACAGAACAATCTGAAATATTAGGCCGACAAAAATTTAAGATGGAGGTTGCCTTGAAAGAAATGAAAAAGTTAGCTTCCTTGATAGTTTCATTATTATGCCTGTGCAATGTTCTCTGTGCAGACCCCGGAGAGCTCAAAGTTGTATTCTCAAAGATAGACAGCGGCTTTTGTCTGGCCGCCGATGGAAAATCTGTCCCCCTCATAATTGACCCTGCGGAAGCCAAAGTCGTGGGCATAGCCGCCAGTGCGCTGGCTGAAGATGTGAATTTGGTTTGCAGCATAAGGCCCCAGGTCTTAAGCTCCTCGAAAGCTCCGAAAGGTAATTTTATTCTGATTGGCACATTGGGAGTCAATCGCCTGCTAAATTCGCTCGTCAAGGAGAATAAGCTATCGGCAAATGATATATCAGGCAAATGGGAGGCGTTTAAGATTCAGCTTGTGGAGCTTTCTGGCGGCCGCAAAGCCCTGGTCATCGCGGGAAGTAATCGTCGCGGCACGGCTTTTGGGGTTTTCGAGCTTTCCGGTATGCTCAGAGTCTCTCCCTGGGTGTGGTGGGCAGATGTCATACCGGAAAAACATAATGCGATATATATCGAGAGCGGTTCGGCTATTGTTCAAAGCCCTTCCATTAAATATCGCGGCATATTCATCAATGATGAAGACTGGGGCTTGAAGCCCTGGGCTGCAAAAACTTATGAAAAAGACCCAGCCGATATTGGACCCCGGACTTATGCTAAGGTATTTGAGCTTTTATTGAGATTGAAGGGCAATTTCTGCTGGCCGGCTATGCACAATTGCACGAAGGCCTTTAATTTTTATCCTGAAAACAAAGTCGTGGCTGATAATTACGCCATTGTGATGGGGTCTTCTCATTGTGAGCCTCTACTTCGCAATAACGTAGATGAGTGGGACCCTGAAACAATGGGCGAATGGAACTATAAAACCAATCGCAATACAATCTATAACTATTGGGAGCAGAGGGTGCGCGAAAACGCAAAGTATGAAAATGTATATACGGTCGGTATGCGGGGCGTGCACGACAGTCAAATAGAAGGCGTGTCTTCTATGGAAGACAGGGTTGCACTTTTACAAAAGGCGATATATGACCAGAGGGAGATATTATCAAAATATGTTAATTCTAATCCTGCCGAAGTTCCCCAGATATTCTGTCCGTATAAAGAAGTTTTGAATTTGTATGAAAACGGCCTTGATGTGCCCGACGACGTTACGATTGTCTGGGCAGATGACAATCACGGTTATATCCGGCGGCTCAGCGACCCGCAGGAACAAAAACGCAGCGGCGGCTCCGGCGTATATTATCACTTGTCATATTGGGGGGCTCCTGCAGACTTTCTATGGCTGGGCTCGAGCGCCCCGGCCGTTACGGCCTATGAGATGCATAAGGCCTATGCTTATGGCGCCGACCGGCTTTGGGTCTTTAATGTGGGAGATATCAAACCAATTGAAAAAGAGATGACCTTCGCTCTGGAAATGGCCTGGGATATTGACCGCTGGACGCCCTGGAACGCCCATAAGTTTTGTGCCGACTGGGCGGGCAGAACTTTCGGCCCGGACTTCGCCGGGGAGATAGGAAATATCCTTACTATCTATTACCGGCTTGCCTCCGATGGCAGGCCTGAGCATCTTTTGAATGTTACTTTCTCAGAGAAGCAGATTGATGAACGGCTCAATGCGTATCAGCAGATTGCAGAAAGGGCAGAAAAGCTCAAAAGCAGGATGCCTGAAAGATTGAATGATGCTTATTATCAACTGATTTACTATCCGATTGTCTGCGCAAAGCTTATAAATGAAAAGATATTTTTCGATAGCCGCAGCGAAGTCCTGACTGCAAGAAAAGATTCCGCAGGTGCAGAATATGCCGATAAGGCCCGTCAGGCATTTAATCGCATTGTGGAGCTGACTCGTATATATAACGAGGATGTTGCCGATGGAAAGTGGCGGTATATGATGTATTTCAAACCTAATAACCGCCCCGTATTCTGGGAGCCGCAGCGGTTAGTCTCAAGCAATATCAAGCATTATTTCTCCGAATCGACGGTCGAGCCGCCTCTAAAGCTTAGAGACGGCTGTTTATACAGCGACTGCCCGACAATGTGCAGCGTAGAAACAGGCGGAAAGGCCGTTCTCGAATTTGAGGCAGAAACAAGTTATCGGTGCCCTATGTGGTTTCTGGCTCGGACCCCGTCAGACAAAGAAGATTCCTGGTTTGTGTCATTCAATAACTGGTCCGGGGTTGTTAATGATAATGTGACCGGCAGTGATTGGGCCTGGATAAAGGCCGGCGATGTTTCCGTCCGCAAAGGCACAAACCGCCTGACTATCCGTCAGCGTGAACCTAACGCCGCTATAAAATCTGTAACATTTACCCACAGAACTCCGGGGCAAGCCGCTACCAACCCCGTTGCATCATTTCCAGCCAAGCTCTTCAGCAATAAAAGAGATTCTCCTGATATGCCGCTGGCGGTTATATCGGGTTATAAAGATGGGGCTGTCGCCATTAAAAACTTCTCTGCTGCTCCTATAGCAGATGGACAGCTAAAGAAATCACCGTGGGTAGAATATGAAGCGGATTTAGATGCCGGTAACTATCTCGTATCTGTGCGTTGCATGCCTACCCATCGCATTCACAAAGGCAGGGGCGTGCGTCTTGCGATTGCAGCAGGCGATAATGCCCCTGTTGTCAAAGATTTACACGCCCCCGAATGGTCCAGCCAATGGAGCGCAAACGTTACAAGGGGCTATTCCGTCGCAGAGACAGCTTATCACAAAGAAACCGCCGGCAAAACAACCTTCCGCATTTATATACTGGAGCCCGGCGTCGTCCTGAGCGAATTGAATAT
>CAZBWE010000041.1:0-20867 GCA_964495465.1 uncultured Pirellulales bacterium | reverse complement strand
AGGTATTTCTAAATGACAAGTTGGTCGATAGCGCCAAGGCCTGCGTGTCGGTTACAGACAGCGGATTTCTGTATGGGGCGGGGCTTTTCGAGACGATGCGAGCCGATAACGGTGTTGTCTTTTCGCTTAAGGACCATCTTGACAGGTTGTTTTTCAGCGCAAGGTCTTTGTCGATACCGATAGAATTAACTTATGATAGAAAATATATCACCGATGCCATATATAAATTGCTCAAGGCAAACAAATTAATCGATGCGCGTTTGCGGCTGACTGTAACTTCCGGACCGATGGCACAAGAGGACGAGCAACAAAAGCCCACGCTTCTGATAACCGCTGCGAAGTTGACTCCTTATCCGGACGAATATTATAAAACTGGTGTTATGGTGGTATTGTCGCCTTTCAGGCAGAACGTTGCAGAGCCGACTTATGGACACAAGACCACCAGTTATTTCTCGCGTATGCTCGCGCTGAAATGGGCGCACCAGAAACGTGCAGCAGAGGCGTTATGGTTCACGGTGGATAACCGCCTTGCTGAAGGTTGTATAAGCAACGTATTTCTGGTCAAGGATTCAATCCTTTATACTCCGTTTATAAAGACGCCGGTGCTTGCAGGTGTGGCGAGAAAAACTGTTTGCCAGATTGCCTTTAGAGATTCTGTCGAGCTTGTCGAAAAAGACCTTTATATAGACGATGTGCTTGGTGCTGATGAGATTTTTCTGACGAATGTAATTATGCAGATTCTGCCGATAAGCAGGGTGGAAAAACACGATGTAGGCGCTGGTAAACCCGGCCCAATGGCAAAAAAACTGCAACAAAAGTTCAAAGAATTTGTCCAGACCAAGTGCAGGGAAAGCAATGGTTCGACAAGCTCACCATAAAATGAAAATAAAAGATATAGCAGCAGCAATTGAAGAAATAGTACCTCTAAAGCTGGCCCAGGACTGGGACAATGTTGGTTTGCTCATAGGCGACCCGCAAAAGAATGTGAAAAATATCCTGTTAACTATCGATATTACAAAAGGAGTTCTTGCAGAGGCAAAAAAGTTAAAGACAGACTTAATCGTAAGCTACCATCCCGTAATCCTGGCCGGCCTGAAGAGGATTACCACAGACGAGCAGAGCAGGATTGTCTATGATTTGATACGCAGCGGGATTGCGGTTTTTTCGATACATACGGCTCTGGATGCTGTTGTCGGCGGAGTAAACGACGGCCTTGCAGAGATAATCGGAATTCAAGATGCGAAACCCATCGGCGATTATGTTGATAATCCTGACGGTGATAATGCACAGCATGGCTTGGGCTATTACAAGCTCGTTGTATTTGTCCCGGTCGAGGCGGTGAAGAATGTATCGAATGCGGTTTTTGCTGCCGGTGCAGGTGTAATCGGAAACTATAGCCATTGCGGTTTTGGGGCTGAAGGTGTGGGCAGCTTTCTGCCTTTGAAAGGAGCAAAGCCTGCTATAGGAAAAAAGGGCAGGATAGAAGCGGTGCCGGAGGCAAGATTCGAGACGATTGTGCCATCGCAGAAGCTCGGCGCCTGTATAGCCGCAATGAAAAAGGCGCATCCTTATGAAGAACCCGCCTTCGATGTCTTTAAACTTTATAATACACGGGACAAATTCGGGCTGGGCAGAATCGGCAGGTTAGTTAAACCAATGCGGATAGAACAGATTATCAAAAGAGTAAAGAAATATACAGGTGCGAAAGCTATGGGTGTTGTTGGAGATGAGAAGCGCTTGGTGAAAGCGGCGGCGGTGTGCGCCGGCTATTGCGGTAAGCTCATCGATTCTGTTATCGCAGCAAAGGTGGATTTGTTTTTGACAGGTGAACTGAAACATCATCAGGCATTGGCTGTGCAGGAGGCAGATATGACCTGTATCTGCCTGAGTCATAGTATCTCGGAACGCTTCATATTAAAAAAAATTGCTAAACAGTTGCAAAAAAGGGTTAAAAAAGTGACAATAAAAATCAGCAAAAAGGATGCAGACCCTTTTAGATGGGAGAAAATATGACAGAAGAGCACGTAGAAGAGACGAATATCGAACATCGAATGTCGAATGGAGAATGTCGAACAGAGATTCTTCGCTGCGCTCAGAATGACAAAGAGGGCAGCGGAAGCAACATAAAGCAGCCAACAATTGAGTCGGTTGTCGAAGCAGTTCTTTTTGCCAGCGACGAGTCGCTGACGGCAGAGCGATTGGCTAATATTGTTGAGACCTCCGTAAAGCAGGTCCGCCAGAGCATCCAGGACCTTAATGGCAAGTATCAGGCCAACAATAATGCCTTCAGGATAGAGCAAATTGCCGGCGGTTACCAGATGCTTACCTTAAGTCCATATAATCACTGGCTTAAGAAGCTGCTTCGCGTTCGCAGTGATAGTAAATTGAGCCCTGCGGCACTTGAGACGCTTGCGATAGTGGCATACAAACAGCCGGTTATACGAGCCGACGTCGAAGCCATAAGAGGCGTTGCTGTCGGTGAGCTGATTCGTTCGCTTATGGATAAGGGCATGGTGAAAATCGTCGGCCGAGCGGAAGTTCTGGGCAGGCCGATGCTCTATGGCACGACAAAGAAGTTTCTCGAGGTCTTCAGCCTGAACTCCCTCAAAGACCTGCCAAAAATCGAAGAGCTGAAAAGGCCTCCTTCCTGAGCAGAATACATTAGTGGCAAATACACTTCTGGTTTCTGAATATTTTACAAAATACGGCAGTAATTAATCAGAAGCAACTACTAACCTGCTTTCAACCACTACGCTTATTCCCCTTTCATACCAATTGTAGGAAGTTAATGCGCATATTTGTCATTTCGAGCGAGCCAAAGGCGAGTCGAGAAATCTATTAAAAAAGATTTCTCCGCTTCGGACTGCTCTGCAGCACTTCGGTCGAAATGACAGTAGCGCAAGTATTAAATACAATTGGTATAAGACGAATCTAAGGGTAATATTGTAAAAGTGCGAGAATCTCGCAGGAAAAAACAATGATTGTCAGCGCTCTCAAAAAAGACCGATTAAGCAGTATTTTTCAATCCACCAGCTCACGTTCAATGTCTTCCAGCGACTTACCTTTAGTCTCAGGAAGCTTCTTAAAAATCACAACGAATCCAACCACACAGATAACGCCATACAGCCAGAATGCCCCGTGGGCACCGAGGCCGCCTATGAGGTATGGAAACGTCAAAGTCAGAGCTGTGCAGCCGACCCACAAGCTAAACACTGCCACCGACATTGCCGCGCCTCGTATCCGGTTCGGGAATATTTCTGATATAACCACCCAGGTAATCGGCGCCAGGGACATCGCATAACAGGCGATAGCTGAAACCACCAGTATCAACATATGCACACCGGTGCTGTGGAAATAGTAACCTGTTCCCAGTATTGCATAGATACCCGCCAGTCCGCTTGCACCAATCAGCATCAGAATGCGCCGACCAAACCTGTCCACTGTATAGATTGCCACGAACGTAAACAGCAGGTTCACAACGCCTGTAACAACGATATTGAGCAAAATGTCACTGACACCGTAACCCGCCGACGCAAAAACTTCCTGGGCATAGTTGAAAATCACGTTGATACCGCACCACTGCTGAAAAACCGCCAGGAAAACTCCCAGCCCAACAATCCTGAACAGCTTCGGCTCAAGTAAATCCCGAAAGTTCACACTGGCAATCTCTTCGCTTGCAAGCGTATTTTTGATGTCCCTGATTTCAAAATCAGCATATTCTTTGCCGCCTAATCGGCTTAGAATCTTCGCAGCCCGCTTATCCCTGCCATACTTTACCAGCCAGCGCGGGCTTTCCGGCACAAAGAACATCAACAGAAAAAATAAAAATGCCGGGACTGTTTCCACTCCAAACATCCACCTCCAGCCATATTGACCGTTCCAAGAGTCCAGGATGAATTCCGTGCCTGCCCCTTTCGGCACCGGCCTGGCTATCAGCAAGTTGATAATCTGGGCAGCAAGAATGCCTATAACAATAGTAAGCTGATTTATAGAAACAAGTTTTCCCCGCATCCCGGCAGGAGAAATTTCAGCAATATACATCGGAGAAAGATTCGAAGCCAGCCCGATTCCTACGCCTCCAATAACACGAAAGACATTGAAAGAAAGAAAATTCCGGGCAAAGGCGGTGCCAACGGCAGATACAGTAAAAAGCAGACCTGCCAGGATAAGCAGCCGTTTACGGCCGGATTTATCACTGAAGACTCCGGACAAGATAGCGCCTAAAAGACATCCAATCAAAGCGCTGCTCTGCGCCAGGCCCCGCCGAAAAGGCGTCTCGTCGGTGATTCCAAAATATGGCTCATAAAACGGCTTGGCTCCGCCAATAACTACCCAGTCATAACCGAATAATAATCCCCCCATCGCCGCAACGAAACAAACCAGCCATATAAAGGCCATATTGTAACGGGCCTGATTGTCTGTTAAATTTGCTTCCTGCTCTTTCATAGTCATCACAAACAAATCAGCATCGCGTTATGTATCTCAACCATTGCGCGCATCTTCGACGGCCTTAAACATAGCTAATATATTCTCCAACGGCACATTGCTTTGTATATTATGTACGCTGTTAAACACATACCCACCATTGTTATTAAAGATTTCAATTAGTTCACGAACCTCCTTATACACCTGGTCAGGCGTTCCGAACGGCAGGGTCTTTTGCGTATCGGCGCCGCCGCCCCAGAAGACCAGCTCGTCGCCGAACTGGCTTTTCAACCTGACGGGGTCCATTTCCGCCGCCGAACACTGAACAGGATTCAGGATGTCAAAACCCGCATCAATCAAATCAGGGATAAGCTGGTAAATTGAGCCACAGGAATGAATAAATATCTTCCAGTTGGTGAGCTTATGAATCTTATCATTAATTGCCTTCTGGAAGGGCTTATACAGCTCACGATATGCCTGCAACGAGATAAACAGCGCCCTTTGTGTTCCAAAATCAGTCCCGCTGACAAACACCACCTGCACTTTGTCGCCGAGAGCATCTGCGAGCTTCTCGATGTTTGCCAGGCCAATCTCGCACTGCTTCTCAAAAACCTTATACACATAATCCTTCCGCAGCGCCGTGGAGATATACCACTCCTCGACGTCCCTGATACCTTTGGGTTCTTTGAGCCAGGGCGCAGGAACAAGAGCAATATCGCCAAATGCAACACCGGGAATAGTCAAATAAATGCCGTAATCCGTGTTATCGTAATAATAATCCACCTCCCGCCTGAAGTACCCGATATCTTCATCCGAAAACAATCCAAATTCCTCGCAATTGTCCGTCGGGTCAAGCTTGCCTTCATCGATGGGCTCCTGTCTTTGCAGCGAATCCCAGAAATATCCGTTCTTCGGCATCTTGGCGCACGGCGGCGCGGATGTATCCCCTTCCGGATACATAAAGAGGTCGCCATTTTCATCTTTCGTATAATTGAACTTTTCCGGCACCAGAACTTTCGTCCCATCAACCGGCATAGTAAACGGTTTCCATCCCTCATTTTTAAAACCAAACATATTGCCGGGAGGATTAATGCCCACGACATCCAGTTGAAGGGCCTGGCGAAGTGATTCATCAATCTCGCCCAGCATCTGATATGGCTCAATTACTTTTACACGATGATATTTTTCCCCCAGCACTGCCTGGCGAAGCCGATGCACAGCGCATACACCGATACCCGTCTGTCCGCCGGCACCGAAATCTACGCACAGACGGTCGGGTGATTTGTGCTCCAAAACCGCCTGCAGACGCTCACGTGAAGTCATATTAAATCAACTCACGAAAAATATTACCATTTATGAAGAATCCCTAAGTGTGCTTTCTATAAAAGACAACTTTATTATCTTGCAGATACTCTGGCAACTTCAGCCCCTTTTTGCAGAGCGTCAGCATTAACTGCTAACGTTTGATGATAACGCTTGGCTATCGTCTTCGGCAGGCATTTAGCCGCTGCATCTACACTAAGTAAATCCCTTTTTTGCAGATATGCACCCAAAACCACCATATTTGCGGCTTTGGGATTGCCTAATTCGACAGCTATCTCATCGGCCGGTACTGTCAGAATCCGGATTGAATCATCCACTTGCGGCTCAGTATCTATAAGGGAGCTGTTCATCACCAGCAATCCGCCTTTTTGCAGGCGAGGGGCAAATTTTTCGAGCGATGCCTTATTCATTACAATCAGCGAGCTGGGTTTTCCGATGACGGGGCAGGCGATTTCTTCGGCTGCAATAACGACCATACAGTTGGCTGTCCCGCCGCGGACTTCTGCACCGTAGCTGGGCATATAAGTTACTTCTTTGCCGGCCTCCATCGCCGTCTGGGCCAATAGCTTACCGGCCAGTATAATCCCCTGGCCGCCAAAGCCGGCAATGATAACCTCTTCATAAAGCTCGTGTTTTGAATTTTGTATTTTGGTCATTTGAAATTGTTTAGTATTTCAAATTTCGTACTTCGTATTTTTGAACTTACCCTTTTAACTTTCCGAGTGGGAATACTTTTGTCATTTCTTTTTCTATCCATTCCATTGCCTTGGCTGGTTTCATTCGCCAATAAGTCGGGCAGGGACTAAGAAGCTCCACAAGCGATAGGCCCTGGGCGCCATCGACCTGCAGTTCAAAAGCGTGCCTGATGGCCTTTTTGGCCTTTAGCACCTGTGCCGGATTATAAACTGAGCATCGCTCAACATAGATTGTGCCAGGCAAAACAGCCAGTAATTCTGATATTTGCAGCGGATAGCCCTCGCTGACAGCATCCCGGCCTTTTTGTGTTGTCGCCGTAATCTGGCCCAGGACTGTCGTCGGCGCCATCTGGCCGCCGGTCATTCCAAAGACCGCGTTGTTAATAAAAATTACGGTTATTTGTTCGCCCCGATGTGCAGCGTGGATGATTTCACCTGTCCCAATCGCCGCCAGGTCGCCGTCACCCTGATAGGAAAAGATTATTTTGTCGGGATTTGTTCTTTTCATCCCTGTCGCTACCGCCGGCGCCCTGCCGTGTGCTACCTCGACCATATCGACGTCAAGATAATTATACGCTAATACCGCACAGCCGACAGGTGCGATGCCGATAGTCCGGCCGCGTATCCCTAATTCATCGACCGTCTCTGCTACCAAGCGATGAGCTATTCCATGGCCGCATCCCGGGCAATAATGAGTCGGGCATTCTTTAAAAGTTGGCGTTCGTGTAAATACTGTTTCCACTATTTTCTATTCTTTTCTGGTATTGTTAATTGCTTGATTTTTTCAAGAATTTCATCGACGGTCGGCACTCCGCCGCCCGGTCGGCCATAGAATAGTACCGGGGATTTGCCTGCTACAGCTAATTTTACATCTTCGACCATTTGGCCAAGACTCATTTCGACTGTTAAAAATAGCCGGAACTCATCGGCAGCTTTACTGATTTGCTCCGTTGGAAAAGGCCAGAGTGTAATAGGGCGTATCCAGCCGACCTTAATGCCTTCCTGCCTTGCTTTGCTTACCGCTCCGCGGACAATTCTCGCAGCAACACCATAGGCAACAACGACTATATCTGCATCATCAACGGCAAATTGTTCGCATAGCACCTCATTTTTCTGCACCTGCTCATATTTTTTTTGTAGTTTACAGTTTAATTCTTCCAGCACTCCTTCACCGAGCCATAGCGAGCGGACGATGTTTTGCGGCCTGTCTTTGGCTCCGGTCAAGGCCCAGTCTTTTGAGGGTAATTTTCTTCCTTGTTTTCTCTCAAATACCACCGGCTCCATCATCTGGCCTAAAATGCCGTCTGCAAGCACTACGACGGTCATTCGATACTGGTCAGCCAAGTCAAATGCCAGCGGCATACAATCGACCAATTCCTGGACGCTCGATGGCCCAAGGACGATAGTTCGATAATCGCCGTGTCCGCCGCCGCGGGTGGCCTGGAAATAATCACCCTGCGACGGCGCAATATTGCCCAGACCTGGCCCACCTCGCATTATATTTACTACTACAGCCGGCAGCTCCGCACCGGCCAGATAACTTATCCCCTCCTGCATCAAGCTGATGCCGGGACTGGACGAGCTTGTCATTGCCCTTTTGCCTGTCGCCGAGGCACCAAAGACCATATTGATTGCAGCTAATTCGCTTTCACACTGCAAAAAGACATGGCCTTCCTCAGGCATTCTTCGAGACATATATGCAGTAACTTCATTCTGCGGGGTGATTGGATAGCCGAAATAGGCATCGCAGCCCGCAAGAATCGCAGCTTCACCAAGGGCCTCATTACCGCACATTAGTACTCTTTCATTCATTTTTCTTCATCTATTAAACACAGCCAGACAAATTGGCAGGTTCGCTCATTTTTTCCTTTTTAAACAATACTTCCCAGTCTGTTTTTCAAAGCAGGGATATCCTTTTTAACCGTATCCCAGACGGCAGCTAAATCCACACCTAAATAATCGTGTATCAGCTTGTCTCTCATTCCCGCTATATCTTTCCAGGGTATATCAGGATGTCCTTTCCTAATCTCTTTAGATAACCGCTTCGCGGCTTCGCCTATTATCTCGATCTGCCTTATCACTCCATCCTGTATAAGATGATTATCCATAAAGTCTTCGTATCTTATGGCCTGGATATATTCCTCTATTCGTGATATGGCATCTAAAATATGCTTCAAATATATGGAGTCGTCTTTTTTCATCCGTAGATTACCTCCATCTGCCCCCTTATTGTATCAATCAAATACGGACTTATAGATTTTTCCGTCAACAAATCCACTTTTATTCCTAAAAACTCGGACAACTCTCTTTCTATTCTTACAAGTTCAAGGAGGCTTTTTCTTTCTGAAAATTCCACGAGAATATCTATATCACTGCCCGGTTTTTCCTCATCTCTCACATAAGAACCGAACACAGATATTTTTCTGGCCCCTTGGTCTTTAAGGGCCTGAGCAATCTTTTCAAAAATTTCTTTCCGATTCATCATTTTTCTTCATTCTCTTAAAGCAGCAAAGCCCCTTTCATTCTTATATTTATTGAACCTGGATGCTTTTCTGCAATTACTGAGTACTCCTGGCGTCTTCCGAAAGAGGCCGTATCTCTATATTTCCTTTTGTTCCTAATAGGGAAAAAATCGGACAATTTAAAGCACTCATTCTAATTCATTTACGCTTTTTCTCTGATGAGATTGGGTTTTCCTTTCTTATTAGTTTTGGCAGATACTACATCGTTTTCGCGAAATACCTCGATGGCAGCATCGGGACAGATAAGCGCACAGAAACAGCAGCCGGTACAGTCGGTATTAGCTACCTCAGCTGGGAAGTAGCCTTTTTTGTTGGATTTTTTGGAAATTACGATGCTGTTCTTTGGGCATACGACTACACACAGCCCACATCCTTTACATCTTTCGGTATCAATTTTTATTTTGCCGGCCATCACATATTCCTTTTTACCGCAGAGTCCGCCGAGCACGCAGAGATAACATAGTAATTGATAAGTCGCAAGTATTTAGCCAATTAACTACTTACCATTTAACCAATTTTCTCTGCGCCCTTTGCGTTCTCAGCGGTTAATTTTTTCTGCCTGAATTGTAACAGAGCCGGCTCCGGCTGTAAAGCAAAAAGGTTATTAGCTCCTGCATAGTGCCGCTGCCAATAAATAATTGTTTTTTCCGCACCTGCACGCTCATTATATATCACCGTGAGCTTTGTCATATCTACGGCAAAAAATGCCGAACGTATGCTTGACAGCCGTTGGCAGCAGGGTGATAATACACGCCGGTGAATTTGATGATTATTTTGCTGAAGTTATTAAATTTTACGAATGCACAATGAATGAGCAAAAAATTAAAAAAGGAATAAACAGACGCAGCTTCCTTCGTTCTACAGCGGCGGCAGGAGCGGGGCTGGTCTTATCACCGGCTATTTTCGGACAAACAGCCGGCAAAAAAGCGGATGACTTAAACATGGCCCTTATCGGCGCAGGCGCTCAGGGACAGGTCCTGATGAACGCCTGCCTGAAGATTCCCGGAATCCGATTTAAGGCGGTCTGCGATATCTGGACAGCATATAATCAAAGGCGGGTGTCGGGGCTTCTCAAAAAATATCACCACGAGCACAATACCTATATCGACTACCAGGAAATGCTCGCCAACGAAAAGGACCTCGATGCAGTGATAGTCGCCACGCCTGATTTCTGGCACGCCGAGCACGCTGTTGCGTGCTTAAAAGCCGGTTTGCATGTCTATTGCGAAAAAGAGATGTCCAACACACTTGAAGGCGCCCACCGGATGCTCGAAACTGCAAGGCAAACGGGCAAGCTGCTGCAGATAGGGCATCAGCGACGCAGCAATCCGCGTTACATCTACTGCTATGAGAAGATAATTAAAGAGGCGAAACTGCTCAACCGCATCACAACAATAAACGGCCAATGGAACCGCAGCAAGGCGGCATGCGAAGAAGCGGGCTGGCCAAAAGGAAGCGAAATTGACGAGGCGACGCTCAATAAATATGGCTTTGAGTCGATGAAACAATTCAAAAACTGGCGATGGTATAAGGGATTAGGCGGAGGACCAATTGTGGATTTGGGCTCACACCAGATAGACGTCTATAGCTGGTTCCTCGAAACAAATCCTAAATCCGTCATAGCCAGCGGCGGAACGGACTACTGGGAAGGTCGCCAGTGGTATGACAACGTTATGGCCATTTACGAATACCAGACTAACCAGGGAACCGTCAGGGCTTTTTATCAAACAATAACGACCAACAGCAGGGCCGGCTACTACGAGGCCTTTATGGGCGATGAGGGTATGCTCAATATCTCCGAAGCCGCTACATCCTGGGATGGCGTTTATCGTGAGCCCTGGGTTCAGCCGGAAAAATGGGAAAAATGGGTGAAAGCGGGCTATTTAAAGGGGACAGTTGAGCAGCAAGTGCCTGATACAGGTGCTGTTATGGATTCTCGCGAGTCACCGCCCCCGCCCAGGTATGAAATGGCGGTCGAATTCAATGACCCCTACCATAAACCTCACCTTGAGAACTTCTTCGATGCAATTCGCGGCAAGGCGAAACTGAATTGTCCCGCTGAGATTGGTTATGAGACGGCTGTAGCTGTGTTGAAAGTCAACGAGGCGATTCAAGCCGGGCAAAAGCTGGAATTTAAGCCGGACGAATTTAAGGCTTAGTAAATATAATTCCGAAAAGGATTGCTCATACGTTGAAAAAGGGATTGATAGTAACAGGCATTTTGCTTTGGCTGACATTTATCAGGCCGGTCTATGCTGCTGATGATGAGAAGCTGCTTGGTGATGAAAGTGACGGCAGCCGGGCCATCCCGGCTCATCTTATCAATCTTTATGATGAGGAAATTGCCGAACTCGATAAGATAAGCTATAAAATCCTTCCTGATGACAAACCGCTTCTTCCATTTTCTACACGCCAGACCTGCGGTATGTGTCACAGCTACCAAACTATAAGTAATGGGTGGCATTTTAATGCTGTTGATGCAAACGTTGTTCCCGGCCGGCCGGGAGAGCCATGGATACTCGTTGATACCGCTATCGGCACACAAATTCCTCTGTCATATCGCCCGTGGCAGGGTGCTTACAATCCAGAGCAGCTCGGAATAACACCGTTTCAGTTCACCTGTCTTTTCGGCGGACATATGCCCGGCGGCGGTCCCGGAGAGCTTGAAAGTGATGATATGGATGACATTATGCGCCAGGGTATTTCAGGCAAGCTGGAAATCAACTGCCTGACCTGCCATAACGCTCACCCAGGCCAGGACCAGATTGAATATGCCTTCCAGATAAGTCAACAGAACTTCCGCTGGGCGGCAACTGCTGCCTGCGAATTTGCCTCGGTCAGCGGCTCTGCAAAAAAGATGGATGAAACTTATGACTATTTAATGCCCATTGAAAGCGAAGACGCACCGACTGTAACTTATCGAAAAGATGCGTTTGACCATAAAAACAGGGTACTGTTTGACATCGTCAGGAAAATCTCCGACGAGCGATGCTATTACTGCCATTCCAATCTTGACGCAGGCACGCCTCGCGGCGACGCAGGCAGCAACAATTTGAAAAGATGGGCAGCGGACGAAGACGTTCATTTAACGGCAGGATTAAAATGTGTTGACTGTCACCGCAATGACGTCAGCCATAACATAATTCGGGGATACGAAGGTGAAGATACGGCATCACAAAATCCGTTAGCAGCCGTTACGTCCTGCGAGGGCTGCCATACAGAGGGGCGTTTGGGAGCCCCTATTCCGGAACATCCGGGTATCCCTCCGATACATTTCGATAAGCTAAGCTGCACGGCCTGCCATTCAGGTCCCTGGCCCGAACAACAAACCATTCTTACAAAAACATCGATGGCACATCGTTTAGGCACTCTCAGCACAAATAAAGCACCGGAAGCTCTGCCACATATTCATTATCCTGTTTTCGCCATGCAAGGCGGCATCGGCGCTGCATATGCAGGCGGATTGCTTGCCGTAAACAGCAAGGGGAAAATTGGGCCTCATAAGCTGATATGGCCTGCATTTTGGGGCAGCATAAAAGATGATAAAGTAACACCGATACACCTCGAGGTCGTCAGGAAAACCGCAAGTAAAATTCTCTCGAAAGCAAAACGTTCGCGTTCCGGTGATTGGCGGGAATTAAACGATGAGCTTATCATCGAAAGCCTGAAGGCGTTACAGGAGACAGCCGAAGGCGCAGCCGTTTACATAAGCGGCGGCAAACTCCATCGTCTTGATGGCGAAGGCAAACTGATTGCTTGCGAACATAATGCGGCTGCCCCTTATCGCTGGCCTATTGCACATAATGTCAGGCCGGCTGCGCAATCGCTGGGCGTTCGCAGATGCGAGGATTGCCATTCGACGGATGCTCCTTTCTTTTTTGGCGCTGTAGCTGTCGATTCACCTCTGGCCACGGAAAAAGGTTCATCCAAGGAAATGATTGCATATCAGGGCATCAATCGCACTTATGCGCGGGTGTTCGCCTTCTCGTTTGTATTTCGACCCTGGCTGAAAGTTATTGCCCTTGGGTGCTGTGGAATTATTGCAGGCGTTATATTGTTATATGCCCTCAGGGCCCTGGCTTGTGTGGCGAAGACATTAAGCGGCAGGAATTAGAAAAGATTTGTCTAAAAATATGTAAATAAAATGTTTCGTATAGTATCAATAATCTCTTTTATAGTTGCCTTTGTAGGCATTGGCATATGCTGCATAGTCCGGCCTTGCTGTAAAGAATGTCGGTGGACACCTCTTGCAATTATCCAAAGGATTATTCGCATATTTACGATGCTGTTGCTGGAGCAGAAATTGAGCCCCGTAGGTGCCCTTCGCAAGCTCGTGTCTCTTTTAGCGCTGCTTTGCTTTTTGATATTGGCGATTACGAGTTTCTACCCTGTATTGATTTTAGGCGAGAGCATTCACGGTTACTGGCTAATGCTGCATGCAACTTTTTCGCCGGTTTTTGCAATATGTCTGGCGGTTTTAGCTGTGATGTATGCCGGAAACCACCGCTTCAATAAAAATGACTGGCCCTGGCTAATGCACATCGTTGAACGTGTTACTTTAGTAAAAAGCAGCGGCGAAGATGCCGTTGCGGAAAGTGCCGGACTCGGGCAAAAAACAACCTTCTGGCTGCTCGCCATACTGACGCTTCCCCTAATCCTGTCGATTATTCTGAGTATGTTCACATTTTTCGGAACCGATTGGCAGGAGCTTCTTTTGGATATTCACCGCTGGACCGCATTGTCTTTCGCGCTGGTTGCAATTATACATATTTACATAATAATCCGAGCTAAAATGCAAGAATGATTGTAACGTGAGCTACTTCTGCCTTTTTGTTATGGTTTTAAAAAAGCAAGGTAGTGCCTTTGGGGGATTTATAGTCGATAAGTATCTGGCGAGACACCGACAAGAGATAAGATACAAAATTTTATTCAGGAGAACAGATTATGAATAACGGAGTACTGCCGAATTATTTGAGTATGGCAAAGCCAAATCCGACGGAAAATCGGGCCCCCTGGTACAAAAGCACAGCACCGGCATACGCAGGTATCTTCCTCTGGGTCGTTTTCTATATGGAAATTGCCAATGGTACTCTCTCTCAGGCGGGTTTGGGATTGAGTCTGCTGGGACTTGTCCTTGCAGCCTTAATTTGTCATTTCCTGTTTTACCTGGTACCTGGTTTATATGGTATGAAGACTGGATATCCTTTGTATGTTGTTGGCTCATCAACGTATGGAACATTGGGAGGTTTTTTGATGCCGGGATTGCTGATGGGACTGCTTCAGTTTGGCTGGCTCGCTGTAAATGTTGCTGTCTCTTCCAATTTTATCCTTCAGGCGTTTGGCAAGCCATCAGCCCTTGACCCGGCTACCGGGCAATTCCATGGCGGCGCTGCTTTTACGATTGTGGCAATCATCTGGGCTGCTCTGGCAGTTGTTGTTGCTCTTAAGGGGATTCAATACGTTGGGAAAGTATCAACCTTTCTGCCGATAGTTCCACTAATAATGATTCTCATTGTTTTCCTGGCTAATGTCGGCTCCGCAGGCGACTTTAAGACCGCTGAGGATGCTAAACCTCTCGTTGGCTTCCTGGCAATAATAGCAATCGTTGTTGGCTTTTTCGCAACGGCAGGTGCAGCAGGCGTGGACTTCGGTATGGGTAACCGCAATGCAAAAGACGTCCAGCTTGGTGGCCTTTTTGGTATAACTCTGGCTGTAATTATCGCCGGTGGCTTGCCACTGATTGCTGTTGCCGGAGCACATGCTGCCAATCCTGATATGAAAAGCTATATCTTCGATGCTGTTATTCGTGCACAGGGGGGTTTTCTCGCTAAGTCAATGTTTGCTCTGTTCGCAATAGCAAGTTTCGCACCGGCATGTTTTTGCTCATTTATCGCAGGCAACAGCATCGGCACAATGTTCCCCAAAGCCAACAAGTCAGTTATGGTTACAATAGGAGCTGTCGTTGCGATTATCTTGGCAGCAACAGGCAAGGCCCTCAACCTGGTGGGAGTGTTCTCGATTATTGGCGCCTCCTTCGGGCCAATATGCGGCTCTATGGTAGCCGACTACTTGCTGAGCGGCTGCAAATGGTCGGGTCCACGCAAGGGTATTAATCTTGCGGGATATATTGCCTGGGCCGTAGGATTTATTGTTGCAATACTTCCAATGGTCGGCGGCGAAAAGTTTAGCTTTATCTCACCGGCCCCGGTCATTGCCTTTGTGATTGGCTTTGTCCTGTATGTTATCCTTGCTAAAGTAGGACTTGAACCTCCGGTTGTTGAGATGAACAAAGCCGAGGGAATATCATAAGAGAAAACCGGTGCAGAAAAGAAAAGGTGAGAATCCCCGATTATACAGTTTTATTAGGTATTCCAATCAATCGGTTATGAAGGATTCGAAGACCCTTAATCTCTTTTTTAATTGAGAAGTTGAAGTAAAAATCGCCTGTAATGGCTTGACAATGCCATAGAAATAGAATAGGATGAAGATAACTATCGAGCAATAATACCCATATTTGCCGGCAGGTTAATAGCCGCATAAGTCATATAGAATGTTAAGGTTAAAAAGAATAATGAAAAGAAGTTTTGGTTCAAATGCGAAGTTTTTTTGGCTGTTTTTATTGACTTTGTCTATGTGCCTTATCATTTCCTGCAAGAAACCTGCAATCGAGCCCCCTTCCGGTGGTCAACAGCAGGCCGAGCCGGCTGAAGCGGCTGTTGTCGAAGCCAACGATATGGAAGCCGAAACGCCTGATATCCCACCATTACCTTCACTCGAAGAGCCAACCGCCACCGGCGAGGATGTAAATGCTTCCATAAATACAAACGCCGCCAGGATGGCGCCGATTAAGCTTGAGCTGCCCAGGCCGATGTTCGAAGGCACACCACAGGATAACCGGGTTCCCAACATCGAGAAACCTCTTGGCAAACCGCGTCCGCCTTTTTTAGCTCCGGCTGGAACGAAAAATGTAGCGCTCGGAAAACCGGTCTCAAGCAGCGACAAAGAACCAATCATTGGTGAGCTTGAGTTGATAACCGACGATGATAAAGAAGCAATCGACGGTAGTTACGTCGAGCTGGGCCCTTTCCTGCAGAATGTTACGATTGACCTTGAGGCTATGCATGAGATATATGCCATTGTCTTCTGGCACTACCACAAGCAGGCCCGGGTTTATTATGATGTGATAGTGCAGGTCGCCGATGACCCTGATTTTATTACGAATGTCAGGACGCTGTTCAACAACGACATAGATAACTCTGCAGGATTAGGCGTTGGGAAAGATATGCATTACGTTGAAACTGCCGAAGGCAAGCTTATCGACGCCAGGGGTAAGCGAGCCCGGTATGTCCGCCTCTACAGCAACGGCAGCACCAGCGACGAATTGAACCACTATATTGAGGTGGCTGTTTACGGTAAACCCGTAGAATGAAACCGGCAGATTCCGGCTTTTCTGTGAAATCATTCAAAAAATGTTGCTTCCTTATTTTGGCCGCTGTCATCCTTGCGCTCGGGCTGCGTCTGCCGAAATTAGAGCAGCGACCAATGCACGGCGACGAGGCCGTCCACGGTATAAAGTTCGGCGAATTACTGGCTGAAGGTGTCTATACATACGACCCCAACGAATACCACGGACCGACGCTCAATTATCTAACTTTAATCCCTGCCCGGCTCAGCTCCGCTGAGAAGCTCACCGATATCAGCGAGCGCACCCTGCGTATTGTGCCGGTTTTTTTCGGCGTGCTTTTGGTGCTGCTGCTTCTGCTGATTGCTGGCGGCCTTGGCCCGCGTGCCGCTGTTTATGCCGCCATATTGACGGCCATATCACCGGCTACGGTCTTCTACAGCCGGTATTACATCCAGGAAATGCTGCTGGTCTGCTTTACCTTTGGGGCAATTGCCAGCGGTTATCGATACGCCCGGAGCAAAAAAATCGGGTGGGCCTTATTGACAGGCGTCTGCCTCGGCCTTATGCACGCAACGAAAGAAACCTGTATCATATCTTTCGGCTCAATGTTTCTTGCCCTGCTTATTGTTCTCCTGTTACAGCACAAAAAAGATATTTCTTTCAATCCTGTTAAGAAAATAAAGACATCACACATCATAGCAGGCCTGGCCGTCGCTATGGCGGTTTCAGCCCTTTTCTACTCGTCATTTTTAAAAAATCCCGGAGGAATTTTGGATTCTGTGCGAGCTTATTCAGCCTATTTCAGCAGGGCAGGACACAACAATCTGCATATTCATCCCTGGTATTTTTATCTGAAAATGCTGCTGTGGTCTAAATATGGAGACGGTCCTGTCTGGAGCGAGGCCCTTATTGTCTTATTGGCTGTAGTTGGTTTCATAGCTGCGATAAGACGAAAAGGTCAATATGAGACCAATTCCAATCTGCTGCGGTTTATTGCGTTTTACACGGTGATTATGACCGTTTTGTATTCCGCAATCCCATATAAAACGCCCTGGTGTATGTTAGGTTTTTTCAATGGGATGATTCTGCTGGCCGGTGTGGGCGCGGTTACGCTCGTCAGACTAATGCCGAACGCTCTGTCACGCCTGATTATTATTTGCCTGTTGTTTGCAGGTTCTTGTCACCTCCTCCGGCAGGCATATCAGGGCAGTTACAAGTATTACGCTGATAATCGCAATCCTTACGTCTATGCACACCCAACCACGGATGTTTTTACTATGGTGCAAAAAGTGCAGGAGATAGCTCTCGCTAACGAAGACGGTTATGACACACACATCCAGGTCATCTGCCCTGAGAATGATTATTGGCCTCTTCCCTGGTATATGCGCTCTTTTACAAATGTCGGCTGGTGGGACAGGGTAGATGACAGTGTGCCCTATGCATCTGTTGTTATCGCCGCTGCAAGTCTGGAGCAGGAAATTTTAACAAAGCTGTATGAATTACCGCCACCCGGAAAAAAGAACCTGTATGTGCCTTTATTTGATACGTATATGGAATTGCGCCCCGGAAAGGAGCTGCGGGGTTATGTCAGGAAAGAGATGTGGGACCGCCTTCAGCAGAGTCAGCCCCTGCCGGTTCAATCACAAACAATGGGTGAAAAATGACCCAGCCACAGGATGAAACCTGTTACCTCAAGAGCGACCGCCTTTCAATCCCGAATATAAAGCGTTTTTCTCACGAGGCAATGGCGACTACTTTCGAAATAATCATTGTACATGAGGATGCTATCTACGCCCAGCAAGCGGCCCATGCCGCCTTTGAGGAACTCGACCGACTCGAAACAGAACTGAGCCGATTCATCGAAAACAGCGATATCTCCCGCATAAATAATCTTCCTGCAAATCAGCCATTAATAATCGGTCCGTCTGCGTTCGAATGTTTGCAGCTCAGTATCAGAATCAATGCCGAGACCAACGGCGTTTTTGATGTTACTATTGGGACTCGTTATTCGAAGCCGGGAGTTGAGAACACTATAAAATTGAATGAGACGCAACATACAGTGGAGCTATCGACCAGTCCAGTGCAGATTGACCTTGGTGGTATCGGAAAGGGCTATGCCGTTGATCGGATGGCAGAGCTGCTGCGGGAATGGAGTATTAATACTGCCCTGATTTCCGGCGGCTATAGTTCTATCGTTGCCCTTGATGCACCGGACAGTACAAATGGCTGGCCCGTGACGTTAAAAAATCCTAATCATCGTAAACAAATCTTAGCCCGCCTTAATCTGCAAAACCGAGCACTGGGCGCATCGGGAATTCAGAAAGGCGGGCATATCATCGACTCCCGCACAGGGCATCCGGCTCAGGACAAAATCGCTGCCTGGGCTTATGTCGGCGATGCAGCAACTGCCGATGCGCTTTCCACCGCTTTTATGGTTATGAGTCCCGAGGAAATAGAGCAATACTGCAAGCACCATTCGCAGGTGCAGGCATTGGTCATAATGCAGGAACAAAAACAGGAGAAGGTTTTATACTTCGGCCGATGGAAAAATCTTGAGCAAATCTAAGTGCTGATATTAAGGTCTATTTTTTAAAACATCGGCTTGGCACGTTTGACAAACTGGATGGGGACACCCCAGGGGTCACGCAGCGTAGCTATTACATCTCCGGTTTCTGTTGTGAGTACATCTCCGATAGGCGTTGCACCGGCGGCAATCAGCCTGCTGCGGATTTGCTCGACATTATCAACCATAAAGGCGATATGAAATAAAAGCGGGTCCATCGAAGCATAATCAGGAACGGCATCGGGAGGATTATTATAAACCTCCAGCATTATATTCCGCCCGCTGTCACAAATAAAATGGGCATTGACAGGCGGCGGACCTTTTCTATCAACCACCATCTGCAGATTTTCACAATACCACTTTACCATACCTACAGGGTCTTCGACGTTAAGCGCTATATGTTCGAGACGTATCCTGTTCTTATTTTCCATACGTTTTAAGCCTTTAGTATAAAGTCCGCTTAATGGTTCTCAGCTCACCAAGAATCCTCCAGAAACTCCGGCTCGGCGACAGCCGGCTGTCGGGGTCGCAGGCCCAATCTACGGGAAATTCCTTTATCCTATAACCTTCTTTCCGGGCCCGCAGTATGACTTCTATATCGAAGGCAAATCCGTCAGTGATGCATTCACCATACAATTTCCGTCCTGCATCACCTTTGTATATTTTGAAACCACATTGCGTATCAGTTAATTCGGCAGGGACTTTCATATAGCGAATCACAAACCAGTGAAAAATCCCGGCACAAATCTGCCTATACAAACTTTGCGCTCTTGTGATATGACTTGCCCGCATTTTTCTCGACCCGTGCGCCATATCACACGCCCCGCTTTTTAACAAATCAAGCCCCCGCAAAGCGTTCTCACAGGGCACACAGCAGCCGCTGTCTGCAAACATTACATACTCACCCTGTGCCTGTTTTATACCTGCGCGAACGGCATAACCTTTGCCCCGATGCTGCTGTAAACGGATAACATTGAGTTTTATCTCTGATGGGATTTGGGCCTTTTTCGCAGCTTCAGCGGTATTGTCGCCGCTGCCATCATCGATGACTATGATTTCTCCGGACAAATAATTGTCTTTTAAAAATGACGCCGCCGATTCGACATCGCGGGCAATCTTCTTGCCTTCGTTAAGCGCCGGTATAACGATAGATATATCCATTTTTGTCCGATTATAAAAACGGTTTTGAAAATTATAAGGCCTATTCATCGTTCAGAAAAGCCGAAAATACCTCCTCCAGCGAAATGATGACGCCCCAATACTCAAGCTGTGAATAAACTTTTGTTGTGTTTTTACGTAATAAATGATATAATACTGCGTGCTTACAAATGTTTTGTAGTGCTGTAGAAGGGAAATTTGAAAAGTTAATACGGGGGCGAACGGCTTCGACCGGATGGCGGATGGTCAAGCTGCATGCCCAGGACGCCGGTTGGCCTGGCTAATCATCCGGCAACAAATTTAAATGGCAACTACCAGTTGCAAATGGCTGCTTAATTTAACAGCCCGTCCTGCCGGACCTTGCCTGTGGGTTCGGTAAGGGCGTCAAACAGCAGGCTGGCCAAGTCGGTTGTTCGGGCCGGCAAGGCAAGATTTAATCCCGAAATAGCCGAGCTAAAGGCCTGTCGTTTGGCTTTTGGTGAGGCGAAAAAATAATAAAGCGACTAAGCATGTAGTAGCTTGCCTTGAAACATCTCGGGACGGGGGTTCGAATCCCCCCGCCTCCATTGGGTTGGCTTCCCCGGTGGGGGGATTCGAACCCTAAAAGGGTCTGGGGAAAGAATTTCCCCAGGTCGTCGGGGTGACAGGACCCTGAGCGTAGTCGAAGGGGACGCCAGAGGGGCAGAGCCCCTATGGAAATTTGCGAAGCAAATTTGGATTCTAGGCCGAAGGCCGGAATCTCCCCGCCTCCAGTCTTCGCTCGGAGCAGGACAACA
>CAZBWE010000040.1:0-21230 GCA_964495465.1 uncultured Pirellulales bacterium | reverse complement strand
TGCATAATAAGGGTTATGGCGCTAAGTACTTAAGAGCAATACTATGAAAGCATTTATCCAAACCTTTGGGTGCCAGATGAACAAGCTGGATACAGCGCTGGTGAGTTCTGCACTCAATCAGGCGGGATTCGATATAACAACCAAGGTCAAGGAATCTGATGTAGTTTTGATAAATACGTGCTCTGTCCGCGAGCATGCGGAGCAGAGGGCGCTCTCGCATCTGGGACATCTAAAACACATTAAGGAGAGCCGGCCAGATATAGTGGTCGGTGTAATCGGCTGTATGGCCCAGCGGCTCGGTGATAGAATGCTCGAACACGATGTAGTCGATATAGTCTGCGGCCCAGCACAGATACCGCAAATAATCGAGCTGGTGATGCAAGCCCTACAAAAAAAGCAAAAATGCCTGGCGGTAACAGAAAAGATACGTGAAAAATCAGAGAGTCAAAATCAAGCACTCGATGGGTTCGAGTCTGCCTATGGGATTGAGGATAAGCAAATACCGGCTCAGGCCTATGTGCGGGTGATGCGCGGCTGTGATAAGTTCTGCAGCTATTGTATTGTTCCTTACGTGCGCGGGCCGGAGATTTCCCGGCCGCCTGAAGCAATAATCGAGCAGATAAGAAAATTAGCTGATACAGGAGTAAAGCAAGTAACGCTTCTTGGACAAAGAGTAAATGCATACAAATACACAAGCGGCGACAAAACATATTGTCTGGCTGATTTACTTGAGATGGTGAGCGATGTTGGAGGGATTGAATGGCTCAGATTTGTTACCAGCTATCCAGCAGAGGAATTTTTTGACGAGATTTTACGGGCTATGGCTGGTTTGCCGAAGGTGTGTAATTATCTGCATTTGCCGGCTCAGAGCGGCTCAGATAAAATCCTTCGTGCAATGAATCGGCACTATACGTCCGCTGAGTATCTTGGGCTGCTTCAAAGAGCGAAAGAGGTTGTGCCGGGTATAGCGCTTTCAGGCGATTTTATAGTCGGCTTTCCAGGCGAAACCGAAAAAGATTTCAGAGATACTGTAGAACTTGTTAAGAAAGCGCGATACAAAAATTGCTTTATTTTCAAATACTCGCCTCGGCCGGATACGATAGCAGATAAAAGGATGGAAGATAATATCCCTATGGAAGAAAAGAAAAAGCGGAATATGGAATTACTCAGCGTGCAGGAAAAGATAAGCGATGAGCTGAGCCGGGACTTTCTGGGTAAGGAATTAAAGGTAATGGTCGAAGGATTAAGTAAAAAGCCGCATCTCACGTACCACGGCCATCCTGGCCGTGGTATCACGGGCTGGAAGCCCGTGATACGATTTGACGGTGAACCGCAACTGGTTGGGAGAACTGCGACTGATTACATAGTGGTCTTTAACGGCCCTGAATCTTTGGCAGGTGATTTTGCTAAAGTCAAAATAACAAAAACATCACCTTTAACACTCTTCGGTGAATTGACTTGAGCCGTCACAAAGCTTTTGGTATTTTTTTGTGTTGTATCCGGGGTGAGCTTGAATCAGGTTTTTGCTTAAAAGATTTCGAATGTGGCCCAATCTGGTGATATTGGTTTTTTCTCAGATTATTTGTAATAGCCCACTGAGACCATATATACAGGTTCAAGGTTCTCCGGCAGAGTCAGAACTTCACTGACAGAGTTATCGTCAAAGGCACCAATGGCGACAGAGCCAAGTCCTAAAGATTCGGCCTGCAGATGGACGTTCTGTGCGGCGTGGCCGGCCTCCATATATACGTAACGGACACCTCGCTTGCCATAGTGATTTGTAGTTCTGCTGAATTCGGCAGCGAAGACAAGCGTTACAGGGGCAGCTTCGACAAATCCCTGCCCCCAGGCGGCGGTTGAAAGTTCTGTTCGCAGGTCTTGGTCGGAATTTTTTTTAAGTGTATGGCCGGCAGGTAAATAATGAAAGAGCCCATCGATAGTTACAATGAAAAGCTCCAGAGGATATGTGGCTCCCGCTGAGGGTGTGGTGCGATACCTGCTGCCGTGCTCCTGGCCCTGCGCTGCCCAGCATAGCTGGCTGATTTGCTCGAGCGTAAGCGGCTGTGGCAGAAATTTGCGCCGGGAACGCCGAATAGCGATCGCTTTTTCCAGAGGCATTTCGCCATCCTGATTCGGCAGGGGTAGATTTATTATCTCACTCACTTTTAATGCCCGTATCTGCTGGTTTAGTATTTTTCAGAATATGTGAAATTTCAGAGATCATTTTTTATCAGCGTTTTGAGGGGGTTGCCGACTTACTTTAACGTCTATTTGAAAGAGGATTTCCTCTACAGGTTCTCCTTCAAGCACATCGATTTCCACTACTTCGCTGGCACAGACAAGCTGCCACTTGGGTGGCAGCCCATACCAATTGGGCGGGCAAGGCGGAGTACACACGAAAAATTGGAATTTCCCATCAGGACCCACAGATGCGCTTTTCTTAAACCAGAAGTCTCTGGTCGGCAAAAGCAATTCTACTATTGTGGCACGAAAACAGGGCTTCCCTGAACCCAAGCGTGTAACAACCCCTCGAAGAGGTAAACCTTTTCTCATCACTACATGTATCTCTGGAGAGTCTGCGGAAATCTGATATAAGAATGCTGGGCCGTACTCCCATTTGTCAAATACCAAGTCATATCTGTGTTTTTCATGAAACGTAATTTCAAACCGACCCTGCTCATCGGTGGTACATTTACGAGATAAACCGCTATGGAAAACCAATTGCCAATTTCCCTCATGCCATTCCTCGATTGCGCTGATATACCATTCGACTCCGGCTAAAGGTTTTCCTGTTTCATCTGTTACCTTTCCAAGAACAGTAACTGGTTGTTGTCTCGGAGTTGCACTGGCTGCAAATAACGCAAATAGGATGAACACAATGATTGTTCCGTATCGCGGGTAATTACGCATTAGCATTACTAAACTCTCCTTTCTCATGTTTATCGCTATCAAAAAAAGGTAATAATGGTATTCATCTGTCAAAAGTTCTATTAGCATGAAGCGTTTTTCAAAAATGACAGGACTTGCAAAATTTCAGTTATTGTCTTATCATAATTCGGATGCGTCAAATTAAATAGTTTTGCGCCGGGATAATTTTTTATCTCGGAGATTAGGCCTTTACCTTTTTGGGCTACAGTAGCTAAGACGGATTTGTCAGATGAAAAGAGCAGGCGGATAGCGGTTACGAACTTTTTGGAAAAGCACTCCATTTTGCCAATCTCATCAATGACAAATAATTCTGCATCGCTGCGGTCGATGTCTATAATTGGAACAACAGATTTTTCAAAGCCGGCAACATCTACGCCGTATTTGCCAACTTTACAGGGAGATTTGGTATTTACGTGAGCGAGTATGCCGGTAGGGCCGTCAAGACGGCTCCAGCTAAAACCTTTACGGGTATTTCCTTCGCGAATTTCCTGCGTATAAAAACCGGCGGTTCTTTTGGAGTCGAGACCGGAAATTATTTTCATAACTGCGGTCGTTTTACCGCAGCCCGGCAGGCCGGTCAGTAAGATTTTGGCAGAGTTGGATTTCATAAGTGCAAGCTATGGCCTTTTGGTTTTAACGAAGTTTTTTAGTTTTGCCGGCGAGAGAGTGTTGAGTATATCGTTTTTAGTTGCCCAGCCGCGGGCGGCGGTTGCAACACCGTAGCCCATCAGGCCAAGGCCGGCGGTGCTGTGAGCATCGGAACCGATAGCCAGCATAACTTTCGCCTCTATTGCCATTTTGCAGTGTGCGTCTTTCAGGTCCAGACGCCAGGGATTTGCGTTTACCTCCAGAGCGGTGTGTGTTTGAGCGGCTTGTTTGATTACTGCGGCCATATCGATATCCATCGGCTCTCGCTGGCCAATCAGCCGACCCGTCGGGTGGGCGATGCAGTTGATGTATGGATTGTCCATAGCTTTGAGTGTCCGCATAGTTACCTTTTCTCGCGGACCGGTCAGGCCGGAATGTATCGCGGCTATTACAAAGTCAAGGTCAGCTAATAATTTATTATCAAAATCCAAAGAGCCGTCGGCAAGGATATCAACCTCTGTTCCAGCGAAGATGGTGATGCCTTTGAGTTTTTCGTTCATTTTTCTGATTTGCTTGATTTGGTTGGTAAGTTGTTTGGCTGATAAGCCGTTGGCAATTGCCGACGATTTCGAGTGGTCCGTAATGCAGATATATTTATAGCCCATATCTTTTGCGACCTGCGCAAGTTCGGGTATGGTTGCATTGCCGTCGGATTCTTTTGTATGGACGTGAAAGTCGCCTTTGATATCTTCAAATTTGATTAGTTCGGGCAGGGTGTGTTTCATTGCTGCTTCAATTTCACCGCGGTCTTCGCGTAAAAAAGGGTTGGTGAAATCCAGGCCGAGCGTTTGATAGATTTCTTCTTCATTTGCACCTGCAATCATTTTATCTTTTTTGAACAGGCCGTATTCGTTCAGTTTCAGTTTTGCCTTTACGGCGATTTCTCTGAGCCGGACATTGTGCTGCTTTGAGCCAGTGAAGTATTGAGAAGCTGCGCCGAAGCTCTTTTTGGGCACAACGCGTACATCAACGTGGACGGGAACGGTTTCGGTTTGGATGATGACAGAGCCCTTTGTTGGTCCGGCAGCGAGGACCTCTTGGACGAATCCTGCGTTGGTAAATGCATCGATGATTTTTTTGCCGTTTTTGGCTGCGACGAGGATATCGACATCGCCGATGGTTTCGACACGACGTCGGAGCGAGCCGGCATTCTGGATTTTTTCAATGCCGGGTAGCTGCTTAAGAAATGTGGCGACAATATAAGCCGCCTGCATTGCCTGGTCGAGCCGTATTCTGCCGGTTGACTTTTCGAGAAATTCAATGCCTCGTGCGATAACCTCAGCTTTTTTATCGCCGAAGCCGGGCAGCTCTGCCAGAGAGCCGGAGGTAATTGCCTCTTTCAGCTCGGCGATGGTTTTAACATTCAGGTTCTCATAGACTGCCCGGACGCTTTTGGGACCTATGCCGGGTATTGTAAGCAGCTCTAACAATGTTTGAGGGATTTTTTTAAGAAGTTCTTTGTGAGCGGTTATGGAGCCGGTTCGGACAAATTCTTCAATCTTGGCAATACTTGATTTTCCGATACCGGGTATTTTCGCAAGCTCGCCTGTTGCAAGTTGTGTTTCGACATCGGTTGGCATATCACCGATGATGCGACCTACTTTGCGGTAGGTATTAATGCGGAATTGGTCCTCGCCGAGGATTTCCATAATATCCGCCATCTGCTCAAAAAGCCCGCTTAGAATACCGTTTTTCATAGATTAGATTATAAACCGGCGGTGATAAAATCAAAGCAATTATTTTTTCGTATATATGTAATGGCTTTCCGGTTATATAAATTGTAGAAATGTATTATAATTATCTGAAATTTAATTTACCTGGATGTCGTGAAAAGTGGGGCTAAAGTTGACGGTTCAGTGCGAATTATGTCCGAAGATGTGTATGATTGAGCCGGGCCAAAGCGGCGAGTGCCGGGTTAGAATTAATATTGACGGAGTCCTGCGAACCGTCGTTTATGGCTATCCCTGCTCAATGCACGATGACCCGATAGAGAAAAAGCCGCTTTTTCATTTCCTGCCGGCAAGCCAAATCCTTTCCATCGCTACTGCCGGCTGCAACCTGCATTGTCTTAACTGCCAGAACTGGGAGATATCTCAGGCCAATCCCGAAGATACGCCTGCATATATTTGTCCGCCTGAAAAGCTTGTCAAAATCGCAAAAGAAAATAATTACCAGTCGATAGCATATACCTATACAGAACCGATTATCTATTACGAATATACATACGATACATCAAAACTTGCCCGGGAAGAGAGCATACGAAACGTCCTCGTGACGGCCGGTTATATAAATGAAGAGCCGTGGAAAAGATTGCTTGAGGTGGTCGATGCGGCTAACATTGATTTGAAGGGGATAACGGAAAAGTTTTACAGAGAAATGTGCTCTGCTACCTTAAAGCCGGTGCTGGATGCTCTGGTTATAGCAAAGGCAAGCGGCATACATCTTGAGGTTACAAATTTGGTTATTCCTACATTGAACGATGAACCTAAGCAGATTCGCCAGCTTTGCCGATGGTTAAAAGCGAACCTTGGCAGAGAGACGCCATTACATTTTTCGGGCTTTTATCCACAGTACAAAATGAGACATCTTCCATCAACTTCACTGAAGACGTTGGAAATGGCTCGTGAGATTGCTATGGAAGAAGGACTTGACTTTGTTTATATCGGAAATGTCCAGAGTGAGGAGGGCGAGAATACGTATTGTCCGAATTGCAGGAAGTTACTTATTGAGCGTGTTCGCTATATAATCAGGCAAAATGTGCTCAAAGACGGCTGTTGCCCGGATTGCGGCAAAGAAATTTACGGAGTGTGGAGATGACGCGAAGAAAATTCATTCAAAAAATAGCAGGTATTGGTTTAGCGATTATCGCCGGCTTTTGCTGGCTGGGTAGAAAAGTGACGCCGCAAAGGTTTGTGCGGGCGGCTCGTTTGAAAAAATACCCGGGTCCAATAAAAACCGGACCGGATACTTACAACCAAAGTGAATGGAGCGGTTAAATGGCTGATCAATCTACAAAACGATATATTAGCGGATTTCTACTGGTTTTGGGAATTGTCTTTACCATCATTGTTGTCAGTGTTTTCTCGGAATCGCCCGTATCAACGGCGCCGGCGAAAACGGCCAACGTAGTTTTTCGTTCGGAACTTGCCGACAGGGGCTGGTACCCGGCTGATGCCAATTCGCTTCGCAAGCAAATCGAAGATTTTTACACAAAAGCTGATGTCAAGCCGATTGAAGATGTAATAGCTTTGATTTTGCCGCATGCGGGATATCGCTTCTCCGGCCAGACGGCGGTTTGCGGGGTCAAGGCCGCTGACAAAACATACAAACGAATCGTGATTATTGGTCCGAGTCATTATCTGGATATGGAGGAGATATTGAGTGTTCCGAGAGCAACGCATTACCAAACGCCTCTGGGAAATATACCCCTCGATGTGGAATTTATAAATGAGCTGCTTAAATTTCCGATGTTTCAGAATGTTCCACAAGCTCATAAATATGAGCATAGCGTTCAGATAGAGCTGCCGCTTTTGCAATATCGCCAGAAGGATTTTAAGCTTGTGCCGATTGTGGCCGGGAGGTGTTCGCCGGAGACAATTGATAAAGTCAGTAACATCCTGAAAGGCCTCATTGACCAGGATACTCTTGTTATCGCAAGTTCTGATTTTACCCATTATGGCCCGAATTACGGATATGTGCCTTTTAAGGAGGATATACCTGAGCAGTTAAAAAAGCTCGATATGGGGGCGTATGACTGTATAGCTAAGCTGGATAGCGGGGCGTTTTTGGAATATAAGAGCAAGACCGGTACGACAATTTGCGGCTATGTTCCAATTGCAATTTTACTTTCAATGCTGGATAAATCGTCCAAAGCTGAGCTGGTTAAATACGCAACATCCGGTGAGCTTATGGGTGATTTTAGCAATTCCGTCAGCTATCTTTGTGTCGCCTTTACCGGCAGGTGGGCGGAGCATCCGGCGGTAGGGCAGAAAGAAAATTGCCCCGAGCTGACCGCTGAAGATAAAAAGCAGCTTCTAACTCTGGCGCGTAAGACAATAATGTATGGTCTGAAAAATTTGCGTGTCCCGCAGGAATCCGAGCTCGATGTCTCCGTCAGCGAGGCGATGAAAAGTCCGCGAGCGGCATTCGTAACACTTGAAAAAAACCACCAGCTCAGGGGCTGTATAGGCGACATCTTTCCACAAAGGCCTTTGTATAAATCGGTTATTAGAAATGCCATTAACGCGGCTTTTGGCGACAGGCGTTTTTCTCCCTTGAATGACACGGAAGTCAGCGATATTACAATCGAGATTTCTGCGCTTACGGTCCCCGAGCCGATTAAAAGTTACCAGGAGGTTAGAATAGGTATAGATGGTGTCGTGTTGAATAAAGACGACCATTCTGCGGTATTTTTGCCTCAGGTTGCACCCGAGCAGGGCTGGGATGTTAGCGAAATGCTCACACATTTGTCTGTCAAGGCGGGATTGCCCGGCGACGCTTGGAAAGAAGGCGCGAGCTTTCTGGTTTTTCAGGCGGATGTTTTTGGTGAAGAGGAATGAGATTTTCTCGAAGCTTTCTGATATTCAACTACGGCCTGTTTACCATCATGGCCCAGACCCTTCTGTTTCGCGAATTTATCACTACTTTCGAAGGCAATGACATAAGCGTCGGAATCTTTTTCGGCTGCTGGTTTTTGTGGGTCGGCCTGGGGGCGGTAGTTGTTTTTCGAGCCAAAAACTTTGCCCAGAAGCTGCTTGATAATATAGAGTTTTTATTTTTGTTTTATGTTCCTGCCTTTATTTTACAATTGATATTAATCGTTCAGGCCCGTGAGCTTGCCGGCATAGAGTCCTATGAGCTTATATCTATAAGAGCAATTTTGCTGTTGTCTGTAATTATTAATGCTCCTGTAAGCATCATTACGGGAATGCTCTTTCCCATTGCCTGCCGGTGGTTTCGAAAAGACCGGATACAGCCGGTATCGCGTGTCTATATTCTTGAGGCGGCGGGAAGTTTCGTCGGAGGACTGGGCGTTACGATTCTTCTTGGATTTGGCATAAGCTCAGCAACGATTTTCTTTATACTTGCCTTTATTGTATCTTTTTCTTTTTTTTATGTGCAGCTTAGCGAAGCGAAAAAGTGGGTGTGGATTTTTATGCCGGTATGTATTTTTGTCTGTTTGATTGCCGGCGCCGACAAATACCTGTCGCAGCAGTTACGAGTTACAAAATGGGAAAAGCTGCTTCCAAAGGATTCCCTGAAAGGTTCTTTCCAGACTGCCCAGGGAGAGTATTTATATGGAGTTTACAACGACCAGTGGGTGGTCGTTTGCCAGGGCAGCACCAGTGAGATGCTGCCGGACCATGAGTCCGCAGGGCAAATTGCCGCTATCGGTCTTTGTCAAAATCCTGGTGCGAAAAGAATTTTGGTGGTTGGTTCGGGGTTGGGGCTGTGTTATGAATATCTGCGTCTGCAGCAAATCGAAGAGGTAACGTGGGCGCATTATGACAGTGAATATGTTCAACGCGTAGAAGATTTTATACCGGCAAAATACAGAGTCGATGATAAGCGGTTGCATAAGCTCGGCGGCGATGTTCGTTTGTCGCTTGCAGATAAAAAACGATATTATGATATAGTAGTTCTTAACTTACCGGATGCGACAAGCTCTGTTTTGAACCGTTTTTTTACACTTGAATTCTATCGGCAGGTTAAAGAGTCCCTGAAACCAAAAGGCCTGCTACAGGTTCGTATAGCAGGGGGGATGAATATTATGGGCACCGAGTTGATTAATCTTGGCGCCTCGACAAAATTGACACTGGAAAAGGCGCCATTCTCACAGCTTGTTCTGACACCCGGCGACGATACGTGGTTTATTGTCTCTGACAGCGGAAAGCTCACCGAAGACCCTGCTGTTTGCCGTGACCGTTTTGCGTCGATAGAAGGAGCAAGCAGTATATATCCGCCGGATGGGCTATTTTCTGTTTATTTACCAAGTCGTGCTTCAGCCGCTTTAGAGAACTATTCGCATGCGGATTTGCCTGAAAACTTACTTGTTAATCTCGATTCAAGGCCTTTGACACATCTGTATAGTGTGTTGCTTGCAGCCAAGCAATCAGGGGCTCCGGTTACCATACTTGTTAAGAACCTAACATTAGCTGGCCCATTGGCATTTGTTATCCCAATTTTGGTTTTAATACTTTTACGAATTGTATATGTTTTGCCCCCACCCCTTCGAGGGACGGGGTTGAAAACTGCACAGCAGGGCGGCTCTTCTGGTTTTGATAGTGCGTTTTTGGTTTTTTCAGCCGGGTGGATTGGGATTGGCGTTGTAATTGTGCTGATGTATCTTTACCAGACAAGTTTTGGCTCGCTTTATCTGCACATCGGGATTATTTCATCTCTGTTTATGGTGGGTTTGACCATTGGTGCGATTCTTATTTCGTCGCTGACTAACCGAGCATTGACCCCGCCCCTCGGAGGGGCGGGGTTGAGGTCTGAGGGCCTATTATTCGCAGTAGTGTCCATACATCTGCTAATTCTTGCTACAGTTGCTTATTGGCCGGCTGAACAGTGGACGCATTTGATTTTTGCGGCTGCATTTATTCTGTGTGGTTTGTGTTCTGGCTGTTATTTTCCATTAGCTGCCAAGCAGCTTGCGGATTGCGGTTTTGAGGTGGGGCAGGCCGGCAGTAAGCTTGAAACCGCTGACCATCTCGGAGCGGCGGCAGGTGGGGTAGTTACATCTCTTGTGCTTGTTCCCGTGCTCGGGTCGAGGGTAACGCTGTTTATGTTTGTCCTGCTTATTTGTGTCAATTTGCCGCTTGCGGCATTAAGGATATATAAACCGGAAAGATTCTGCTTTTCAACCACAACGCCTTTTAGATTACGCAGGGTTGGTTTTGCGTTGTTTGGTATTGGGCTAACTGTCATTTTGTGTTCGAATCTGCTCGCTAATGCTGCCGCACGTTTAATGCCTTCGCTGCCGGAATACGCGGTTCAGTCACTGGCTGGCGAATTGAAAGTCGAAAAGAAATCGGTAGTTCTTTCAGAAAGCGGTCGAAAAATTAATTATTTTAGGGTTACCGAGACCAATGATAAACTAAATGGTTATATCTTTAGTTCGCAAGACTTGGCGCCGGATGTTAGCGGATTTGGAGGAAAGATGAATTTGGTTGTTTATGTGGATACTACCGGCAATCTTGTTGACTTCCATATAATACGCTCAAATGAAACGCCTTCCTATCTTGAACTTCTAATGCAGTGGCGGGAAGGTCTCAATGGACGGAAGCTTTTTGCTTCTGAACCATTTGTTGATATTGATTCAGTCACCGGTGCTACGATAAGCTCCGAGGCCGTTCTTTCGGCGCTGCAAACATCGGGCAGTAGATTTGCTGCAGAGATTCTTGGCGTATCTGTCGAAGGGCCGGGCTGGGAAAAAATTGAGCATTTTAAATACCTGCCGGATATATCCGTAATGTATCTGATTGGTTCCGTGATACTTACTTTGATTGTAATCTTTTATGGCGGTTTCTGGAGCAGATTAGGGATACTTATGTTTAATCTTGCAGTCGGCGGCATCTGGCTAAACGCCCAGTATTCAACAGAACAGATAGCGACTTTATTATCCTTTCAGGTTCTTTCACCAGGATTAACAGGGGCATTTCTGCTTGTTGTCGGTGTCCCGGCTTTAGTGATAATTTTTGGTAACATATATTGCGGCTATATATGCCCGTTTGGTATTGTGCAGGAATTGCTCGGCTATATTTTCCCGGATAGATTAAGACAGCCGATGTCAATAGAGAAGATGCAAAAGGCGAGATTTATTAAATACGTTATCCTTTTTGTTCTGGTAATTGTCTTCTTTTTTTCGAGGAATCGAACAACTCTTGCAGCGGATCCTTTGATTTCAGTTTTTAATTTTCGATCGGCACTCATCAATTGGCGATCGGTAATGTTTTTGGTAGCGGTAGCGGCCTTAATCGGCTCAATTTTTTATCCCCGCTTTTGGTGCCGGTATCTGTGCCCCGTAGGGGCATATTTATCGTTATTCAACAATGTGATAATTCTTAAACGTTTTCTGCCGGCCAAGAGGTTTGGCAGGTGCGAGTTTGGCCTTACGGCAAAAGACCATCTGGATTGTATATATTGTGACCGATGCCGTTATCTGCCTGAAGGCAAAAGACCGAGGACCGAAGACTTGGAAACCGAGTCTTTCTTGTCTCGTTATTTTTTGGTGATTGTTATTTTGGTTGGAATTTTCGTATCAGCGGTTTCTGTGGACAAGTTTTTGAAGGTTACAGGTACCGGTATCGGCCGGCCAGCGGTTTCGATTGCGTCGGGTGGTCAGCCGAGAGATGTTGATATTCAGCGGATTCGCACGATGATTGAGCAGAAACGGCTTTCAGATAGAGAGGCCGAATTCTATAAAAAACTCGAGTAATTATAGAAGGTGGTATTGGTGATGGGAGATTAAGCACGACTGCCTGTTTTCATCTCTTAAAAAATTGATAATCCATAAAACAGAATACGAAAAAAGCCATCAATGCAGATGCATTGATGGCTTTTTGGATGCTTAACGAAGTTTCATCCTCATTTCTTTTTTTTCTTAGCAGTTTTTTTAACTGCTTTCTTGGCAGTTTTTTTTGCCATTTTAAAACCTCCTTGTGATTAAGGTAACATTAACAAGCAGGACATCCGACCTGCTTCTACAAAGCTATATCTACCTGATTATATACAAAATTTTCGGATTTCTCTAACAACTTGCTGCGACCTTATGCAATTTTTTACTGGCGCGAAGCAAAATATCTCCTAATTGGTTTGTGCTCGGCTCAGCGCTATTAAATACCGGAATGTTGGTAAAAGAAGAAAGCTCCCTTATGTGTAAAGGAGAGCTTGAGCATATGCCGGATATGGCATCCGGTATTAAATTGAATTTTTCCCTCAGCGTTCTTAATCCACCAATGGCGCCGAAGGCATCATTAGCACAGAAAATTAATTTATAAATTCTGGATGTAACTTCAAGAGCATTAAGTAAAATAGCGGTTTCCCGCTGGATAATCCCATCGGCCAGTTCTGCTATCCAGAAATTCCTTGGATTGTTGGCATGCTTTAAGTCGAGTTGATTAAAGATGTCCAGAAGTTTTTCTTGGGGCAGCAAATAAGTTGACGGATAACCGAGGTATGAAAAATCGGCATAAGGATTAGCGCCGGCATCATTCATATGCAGGATATCTTTTAGTGATGCAGTCCCCGTGATTTTGGATGCCCTGACGTTATAGCCCATTGATGTCAGGGCCCAGCAGCACGCCGCAGCTGCCATACTTTTGCCGGAGTTCATTGATGTTCCACAGACTAAAATCATGCGAGCCCTCGGCAGCTTTTTCACCGATTGGCGGGCCTTTAGCAGGGGAAAATCTCTCGTATTTATGACGTTGCCGTTTTCATTGCAGACATACCCTAATACTTGCACTTTAGTTGGATCTTTTATCAGTGAGTTCTTCGTTCTAACAATGCCGATTACTCCGGAACGGGCGATAAGGTCCACTTCATCCATCATCTTCTCAGGCACTACTCCCTCGTAATAATCCGGCGCATACCTGTTTCCATACACAAAAATTGCTTTCGTGCCGTCGTGTATCATATGTATTCGCCCTGATGCATTTTCAAGAGATGAGTGTTGTCCGATGCGATTGACTTTTCCATAAACGAGGTCTCCGGGCAGGGGAGACTTGTCAACAAAACGATAATATTTGACTTGGCTTGGCCTGATTGTGAGGGCTGAGCTTGGGAATATGAATCCTTTGGTTATTTTTTTATTTGTTATTTTATTCTTCGAAGATATTGTCAAAATTGACATTTTTTGCCTCGAGTGCTTTGTTGTAATTTGGTTCTTCGAGTCGCTTCTCTCTGGCAGAGACTCCTTTTTCCAAAAGACTTGCACAGGTCAGGCAGTATCTTGTCCATGGAATTGCTTTTAGCCTGGCTTTTGGAATCGGTTTATTGCCCTTTTCACAAATACCGTACGTGCCCTGTTCAATACGGTCGAGTGCATCCTCTATCTCCAGAAGAAGTTTTCTTTCGCTATCCATCAGGTATAAGGTATTCTCCATCTCGAAATTATCACTTCCGGCATCAGCCAAATGAATCGGCGTAGTTGAGAGGTCGGTCCTTGTTCTATGGAGTGTTTCGTTTTCCATACAGAGCATATTACGAAGGATTTCGCACTGTTTTTCCAGCAGTGATTCCTTAAATTTTTTTATATCAGCAGGGGTCAGGTTATCTTTGTTGATATTTTTCTTTATCATAAATATTCTGCAGGCCTATACGAACTACTTTGGCCGACAATTATTTTCCAAGGAGCGCGCCTATGCTCGTCTTTTCAATTATTAATACCTTTACGCCCATATTCCGACCATTTAGTCGGATTTGACCGAACCGTCAAGAAAAATTTGCTCTGGCCGGAAATTTTTTTTCAATTCTTTGACGACCTTGTCCGAAGTGCCGGTTTGCAATTAAGTCTGAATTTTGGAAACATTTTTCTAATCGAGTAAGAAGACGAAGTGAATATAAGCTTGCGATATATTCGGAAGATAATATGGCCGGCGTATCAACGTCGAAAGTAATGGATGAGCCATAGAATGAGAGTGAGGATAATTGAGAGGATTACACAGCTTGCTATGGGAAAATAGAACCGCCAGTTTTTCGCGCCAAGCTGCAAGTCGCCCGGCAGTTTAAATAGTCCTACTCGGCCTAATAACATTACGAGGCCGCCAAGCAGGGCGATTATGAGTCCCGTCAGAATTAACCACTTGCCGAATTGTTGCGGACCTGGTTCCATAATGATAGACTATAGTAATTCTCAGAAAAGTTCAACTGAGCGGTTAAAATATCAGTTATGAGCAGGTCTAAATGCGACATTCGAGTAGGTACTTCCGGCTGGCATTACGCTGACTGGCAGGGCCGGTTCTATCCTGAAAAACTCCCTAAGAATAAATGGTTCGAGTGCTATGCGAAAGACTTCGACACCGTCGAAGTTAATAATACTTTTTACCATCAGCCGAAGGAGCAGACCTTCCAAAACTGGCGTAAACAGGCACCAAAGAATTTTCTTTTTACAGTAAAGGCCAACCGTTTTATTACTCACATCAAACGGCTTAAAGACGCCAAAGAGCCGCTTGAGAGATTTTTCAAAGGGGCGTTGCTGTTAAAGGAGAATCTCGGGCCTGTTCTTTATCAACTGCCGCCTGGTTTTCATAAAGACCTTGACCGATTAGAGAGCTTCCTGGAAGTTTTACCTAAAAAGTTAATTGCGGTTTTTGAATTCAGGCATAAAAGCTGGTTTTCGCAAGATGTTTATGATTTGCTCCGTGAGTTTAATGCCGGCTTTTGTATTCATGATATGCCGGGTATGGAAGTCCCTCGTATCGTAACATCCGATGTAATTTACGTTCGTTTTCATGGCCCAACGGGACGATACCAGGGGAATTATTCCAAATCCGCTTTACAGGATTGGGCAAAGTGGATAGGGCAAAATATGAAAGGCAAAAAGGCCGTCTTCGCCTACTTTAATAATGATTACAATGCCTATGCCATCGGCAATGCAAAAACATTGAAAGAACAGTTGCAGGATTCTTGATTTATGTATGTTATGGATTTTTGGATTTTGGTCATTATATATTCGGCTGTCTTTGTAGAAAGTGAAAAATAGCGGATAAAAAAGATTTGACTTTTTGGGCGAATTGCTTTATTTGCTTTGCGCAGGATATGCCTGTCTATTGGACGGCACTATAACAGTGAAATTTAATATACAGGAGTTTGAAATGGACAGTCTTGTTCCGACAAAGGCATTTCTGACTAAGGGGGTGGGGCAGCATCCATACCGGCTGAAATCTTTTGAAGAGGCGCTGCGTAAAGCAGGAATTGCACAGCAAAACCTCGTTCAGGTTTCGTCAATTTTGCCGCCCAAGTGCAAAATTGTTAGCTGTGAAAATGGATTGAAGGGACTAATTCCGGGCCAGATTTGTTACTCTGTGATGGCCAGAGCTGATACCAATGAGCACGGCAGATTGATTGCTTCGTCTGTTGGTATTGCGATCCCTACGGACAAGAATAACTGGGGTTACCTGAGTGAAGTGAACAGCTATGGGATGAACCATCAGGAAGCCGCTGATATGGCTGAAGACCTTGCTGCGGAAATGCTCGGTACGACATTGGGCTTGGAGGTCGACCCAAATCAGGCCTGGTCGGAAAAGGAGCAGGAGTATAGAGCCAGCGGCTTAATCATCAGGACCTCTAATGTCACGCAAACTGGCAGGGGCCTGAGGGGGCTTTGGACAACAACGGTGGCATTAGCGGTATTCTTGTTTGATTGAGTAATTTTTGGGGTCATCGAAGATGAAAGAGGTATTCAATTTCGGACAGCTGCCGGGCGAATTTTCTAATATCGAGACCGCCCGGATAGTTATTCTTCCAGTAGCGTATGATGGGACAAGCACGTGGAGAAAAGGTGCTGACAAAGGCCCTGATGCCATAATCGAGGCCTCGGCGAATATGGAGCTCTACGACATTGAGACCGATTCAGAGGTTTATAAAAAAGGCATATTTACCGATAGTATTATAGAAGCGGATGTATCTGCTGGTGGAATGGTTGAAGCAATTAATCAGGAGGTTCAAGGTTACATTGAGCAAGGCAAATTTGTCGTCGTTATTGGAGGGGAGCACTCAATCAGCATAGGTGCGGTTAAGGCACACAGTCGTTTTTATCAGGGGCTTACTGTTTTGCAGCTTGACGCACACTCTGATTTAAGACAGCAGTATAACGGCTCAGAATATAATCATGCCTGCGTTATGGCCAGGGTTGCCGAGATTTGCCCTGTTGTCCAGGTGGGCATAAGGAGTATGGATTCTTCTGAAAAAGCGTATATAAATCCCGAGAAAATCTTTTTTGCAAAGGATATTTATAACAACAAAGACTGGTTTTCAAAAGCAGTTTCGAAATTGTCCGACAAGGTTTATGTAACCTTCGATGTTGATGTCTTTGACCCGTCTGTAATGCCTTCGACCGGTACACCGGAGCCGGGCGGGTTATTGTGGTATGACGTGCTGGAATTTTTGAAGCTTGTTTTTGAGCAGAGAGACGTTGTGGGATTTGATGTTGTTGAGCTGTGCCCGGATGAGGCAAATAAAGCGCCTGATTTTATGGCAGCGAAGCTTATCTACAAATTATTGAGCTACAAATTCACTCGTCAGGGCGAAGGCCCTGCCGTAGGCAAGAGAGGTTGAAATGCAGAAAAGGGATTTTCTTAATAACCCCGTAGAGCATATTGATATTAAATCTTTCGATTCGACGCCAATAATTGAATCAATGAAAGGAATGTCATTTACAGCGGGCGATATCGCCCGGGCCGCTGAGATTTTTAATATGATGCTCAACGATAGTCAATGCACGATTATTTTATGTATAGCCGGCAGCGCCGGTGCAGCGGGATGTATGCAGGTCTATGCGGATATGGTCAAATACAATATGGTTGATGTTATTGTTGCAACGGGGGCGGCTATCGTCGATATGGACTTTTTTGAGGCGCTGGGCTTTCGCCATTACAAAGGCAGCACTATTGTTGATGATAAAAAGTTAAGAGAGCTTTATATCGACAGGATATATGATACTTTTATCGACGAAGAACAGTTGCAGATTTGCGACAACACAATCACTGAAATTGCGAACTCGCTTGAACCGGGCTGTTATTCTTCGAGAAAGTTCATCGGGGAAATGGGTAAATATCTTGTTAAAAATGCAAAAAGGCCGGATTCTCTGGTGCAATTAGCTTATGAAAATAATGTTCCGATATTTTGTCCTGCTTTTTCGGATTCCAGTGCCGGTTTTGGTTTGGTAAAACATCAGGCGGAAAAGCGGGATGGCTATGTCAGCATTGACTCGGTGAAAGACTTCAGGGAGTTGACAGATATTAAAATTAAATCTCCGGTTTCAGGATTATTTATTATTGGCGGCGGCGTTCCCAAAAATTTTGCACAGGACACGGTCATTTGTGCTGAAATGCTTGGTAAGCCGGTAGAAATGCACAAATACGGCGTGCAGATTACTGTTGCTGATGTCAGAGACGGCGGCTGTTCGAGTTCCACATTCAGAGAGGCCGGCTCCTGGGGTAAGGTGGACAATATATATGAACAGATGGTTTTTGCAGAGGCGACGAGCGTGCTGCCGTTGATAGTGAGCTTTGTTTATCACGGCAAAGACTGGGAGAAAAGGGCCCAGAGGGAATGGAGTAATATTTATGAATAACATTTTTTTCTGTATAATGAAAGGGCCGGAAGGATGAAAAAAGCCAGGGTAGTCCTCGGATTGGTTCTTCTGTCGATTTGTCTGGTGGTATTTGCGGGTTGTGACGGGTCAGCCAAAGAAAGAGATGAGGCCCGCGTCGAACTTGAAAGGGCAAAAGCTCAACTGACAAAGACACAAGAACTATTAGAGCAAACAAAAAGTGAAAGAGACCGGCTGAATGAGCGCATGGCCGAAGTTTTACAGGAGCTGGAAGATGTGAAAGCTCAGTTCGCTGATGCTCCCAGGGGGCAGGAGCTGTTACAGACAAGGGTTGACGGACTTAAAGGGCAGTTAAGTGCCACCCTTGAGCAGGCCAGAGACGCACAGACAGAGGCAGAGAGAATCAGAGACGAGTTGAGAGAGAGCAAACAGGAAGTTCAGCAGCTCCAGCAGGAAAATGAGCAGTTGCAGAAGGCCCTCGAAAAATTTTACGACCATGCCGAGATAATAGAACAACAGCCGACTGAAGAAATACCTGAAGAGCCAAACGAAGGAGATATTGAGGAGCCAATGTAAATACGACTTTGGTTTTTCACCTGCTTTTTTGCTTGATATCGCGAAACTGAGAAAACAGGAAGCGGCAAATATAACCTTATTTGCTGCTTCCTTTATATGAAACTTTTTTAGGAAAGGGCATTGAGGCCTTTTTGGAGGGCATATCGGCGGGCGGAGGTAAATTCTTCAGAGGTGGGTCGGCGGTTTATGTTGGGGTGTGAGCTGGCTTTGTAGCAGGGGCGGTACTGGTCCATTACGTTGATTGTTGTCCTTGGGCTAATCTCTTTTACTAAAAAATCTATTATCTCGAAGCTTCCTGCTAAATTCTCCGGTAGGACCAGATGTCTTATTAAAAGTCCGCGTGTAGCTAATCCATTTTCCACCTGTAAATCACCAACCTGTCTGTGCATCTCTTTTACAGCGGAAAAGTTTACCTTCGGATAATCCGGGGCAGAAGATAGTTCCCTGGCAACATTTGAGTCTGCATATTTCATATCAGGCATATAAATATCTATAAAGCCATCGAGCAGTTTCAGGGTTTCAACCGAGTCATACCCGCCGGTATTGTAAACGGTCGGCAGGGTAAGCCCTTTTCCCCTTGCCAATTCAATGGCTGCTGTGACAGCCGGTATAATATGTGTTGGTGTGACGAAATTGATGTTGCTGCATCCTTGATTCTGCAAGTCGAGCATAGATTGAGCTAATTGGTCAATTGTAACCTGATGGCCGTGGCGGAGATGGCTGATTTCGAAATTCTGACAGAAGATACAGCCGAGGTTGCAGCCGGCAAAGAAGATGGTCCCTGAGCCGCCTGCGCCGACAAGGATGCTTTCCTCACCGAAGTGAGGACCCACGGAGCTGACGACCGGAAGACAAGCAATACCGCAGAATCCGGTCTGTCCCTCATTTCTGTTGACCTGGCACTTGCGCGGACAAAGCACGCAATGGCTCATCATATTCCATAACTTTTGAACCTTTTCACTGAATGAATTTATGTTTGGCGATGGCATAGCGTATTTATGCGAGAAGCTCCGGTATTATAGACCATTCGAGCTGCCAGGTGTTATCATCCAGGCGGTTAAGGCAGACGATGCCGGCGTTTCTGAAGGCCATTGTATTGGCGGATTCTGAGCCTGCTACAAGCAAAGATGCCAGCTTGGCCAGCAAAGGCAGGTGTCCGACAATCATAATATCATTCAGGCTTGTGCTAAGCTCATCTTTTAGTGCGGCAACATCGTCGTTAGGGGCAAGGCCGGAGCGGGCAGTTTGCTGTTTATTTATCCTGATAACTTCGGCCAAAATCTCGGCAGTCTGTTCAGCCCGTTTTTTACCACTGTGCCAGAGGTAATCAACGCACAGTTTCAAAGGTTTAATGAATGCGGCGACCTTCTGTACCTCCTGGAGGCCTTCTTCGGTTAACGGCCTTTCCGGGTCAGCTTCTTTCGAAGCTGCTTTTGCGTGCTGGACAAGATATAGTTTCATCTTTTAACCTCTCTGTCAGTAGAATGTGTGTGATTATTATAGCATAATTACCGGCCTTGCCAATTATTCACCGTTGTGCCGGTCTGTCATCAGGCGGTTAATGCTGTAAAAAATCGGTATTTTTTGATATACTATACATTAGCTAAGCCGGGTGAAAATAATGGCAAAAAATGCAAAATCTGCGGAACAGGAATTTGAACTTGCGCATCTTATAAAAGTGCAGAGAAGTCCCGATAGCGAACGTGAGTATCAGCAAAAGAACAGGGATTCACTTGCTGCTCGGCTAAGAACCGGCGACCGTACAGCGGTAGAGGAGCTTGTTGATTTATATTATTGGCAGATATATTTGTATATGAGGCGGCTTGGCCATAATCACCAGCTCAGTGAAGACCTGACCCAGGAGAGCTTCCTTAATGCCTGGCGTCATATAGGGCAGTTGCGGGATGGCAAGGCGTTAAATGGCTGGCTGTATCGGATTGCAAGCAATGTTTCGAGACTCCACTGGCGAACGCAAGGCGGCAGAAAAGAAGTAAGTATTGAGGGATTTAATGTGCAGCATACCGGCGTCGTTGCTTCTGACGAAGCCGGGCATAGCGAACAGCTTGAGAGACTGGAAAGTGTTGTTGCACGGCTGCCGATGAAATTGAAGCAGGTGGTTGTCTTGCATTATATGCAGGACCTCACTATTGCCGAAGCCGCACAGGCAGCAGGTATAAGGCAGGGAACCTGCAAAAGCCGGCTCAACAGGGCGTTAAAAATTTTGAGAAAGGAATTTGTTTAAGCGGTATTAAGTCAAAATAAAAAGGGTATTGTGATGAAAGATGAGAAACTTAAAGAATTGCTGGGCGAAATGGCGGGGCGGATGACGGAGCCGGTTCGACCCGGCCTTGCCGACGATATAAAACAGCAGATTCCACAGCGGTTTGATTTGCATAGAAGCGGAAGGAATACTATCAATATTGTAATTAACTTGAGAATAAGCAGGCTGGCAGCGGCAGCGGTGATAATTGTATCAGTATTGTTGTTCGCAAATTTCTTTGGTCTTCGGGATTCGACAGGCACAGACATAGTTCAGGCGGTAGAATATTCTCTGGTGGGTGAGAAGGCCTGCAGGAGCGATATATCAGCGGATATGTCTAAAATATATGAGGGCCTGCTTGACCAGGGCAAGAAGGTCGTATATTACGGTGTCAGGTTTGACCCGGAGGATAGATTTTCGGTAATTATGCACTGGAAGCTGCCGGATGGCAGGTATAGAGTAATTTTCAGCGATTTACGTGTTATGACGGTCAGTGCCGATGTATTAATAATGCTGCAGAACCAGATGATTCGCAACAGG
>CAZBWE010000039.1:19681-21668 GCA_964495465.1 uncultured Pirellulales bacterium | reverse complement strand
CAGCCCAACCGAGAGCAGAATTTGTCTGTCCCTGTCGCTAAGCCGGAGCTTTCCGGTAATTTCAATTGAGCCGGTCTTGTCGATAATCTTAACCTCATCTCCGCCGGCTATGGCTTCGAGAAGATTATCAATCACCAATTCATCATCTGTCTTGATTTTTTCATAATCAGCAGGTTCTGCAAATTCTATCGGCACGATACAGAAATTTATCAAATTGGCCTTATGAATCCGTTCAATGCTTTTAGCAAGCACAATCCGCACGCCCAGATACATCGGGCAAAGGGCTGCATGCTCTCTTGAAGAGCCCTGGCCGTAACTCTCTCCCGCTACAATGATACCTGCTATACCTTTTTTCTTTAGCTGCAGCGCCCTTTCTGCAAATGTCGGCTTTGTCGACTCGTTGAAGCAGTTGAAAACCACTTTTGAATACTCGGGCACATTCGAGCGCAGTTTCAGGTAAGTTCCGGCCGGCATAATATGGTCGGTGGTTATTTTGTCGCTGCACTTAATCAAAATCCTGCCTGTTAATTTCTCCGGCAAAGGATTTGGCATTTCGGGAACTACGATTGTCGGGCCGCGTAAGATTTTCACTTTAGCTGCCTGCTGCTCATCCAAAGGCGGCTCTATCATATTGTCGTTTACGATAAATTCGTCAGGCGATTCTATCTTCGGGTATTCTATACCGAATAATTCCGGTAAATCACGCGGGTCTGTTATTCGGCCAGTTAGAACCGAAGCAGCGGCTGTCTCAGGGCTGACGAGATAAACCTTATCGCCGGTAGTGCCGCTTCGGCCGGAAAAGTTCCTGTTAAATGTGCGCAGACTTACGACACCATCAGCCGGCGAAAAACCCTGGCCGATACACGGCCCGCAGCCGGTTTCGAGGATGCGAGCGCCGGCTGAAACCATATCCGCAAGTGCGCCGTTTTCTGCGAGCATATTCAAAACATCCCTGCTGCCCGGGGCAATTGCAAACTCTACCATATTATTTATTCGCCTGCCCTTCAGCACCTTCGCCACCATCATCAAATCAGCAAAGCTGGAGTTAGTGCAGCTGCCTATCACAACCTGGCCGGTTCGAGCACCGGCAATTTCGGCGACTGTTTTGACATTATCCGGCGAGGATGGACAGGCAGCCATCGGCTCAAGACGGGCCAGGTCTATTCCTATTACACGGTCATATCTGGCATCTTCATCGGCCACCAACGGCTTATAGTCTTTTTCCCGTTTCTGTGCGGCGAGAAATCTTCCTGTCTGCTCATCGCTGCCGAAGATACTCGTAGTTACGCCCAATTCCGCACCCATATTTGCTATGGTCGCCCGCTGGGGCACGGAAAGTGTCGAGGCGCCTTCGCCGAAATATTCGACTGCCCAGCCGACATTGCCCTTTGTGGTAAGAATACCGAGAATTTTCAGGATTACATCCTTTGCGGCAACCCAGTTACCCAATCGGCCTGTTAATCTTACGCCGAGGACCTTCGGGCAGGTAAGATAGAATGGGCCGCCTGCCATAGCTACTGCTACATCTAATCCGCCTGCCCCGATAGCCAGCATACCGATACCGCCAGCGGTCGGGGTATGCGAATCGCTGCCCAATAAAGTCGCACCCGGTTTACCAAACCGCTCCAGATGGACCTGATGGCAGATGCCGTTGCCTGCGCGTGAATGATAAACACCGCACTTCGCAGCTATGGTTTGCAGATACAAATGGTCGTTGTGATTCTCCGGCCCGAATCCGGCTATGTTATGGTCGATATAACTGACCGACAAATCGGTTTTAACTTTAGGTGCGCCCATCGATTCATACAGCAAAAACGCCGTCGTCCCGGTGGCATCCTGGGTAAGCGTCTGGTCAATACGAATAGCGATTGGCCGGCCGGCAGTTATTTCGCCATCGACCAGATGCCCGGCAAGTATCTTATGAACAAGTGTTTGTGCCAATTTTATACTCCCTGAAAATCAGAACGCATAGTTTAACACAAACAAC
>CAZBWE010000039.1:0-19581 GCA_964495465.1 uncultured Pirellulales bacterium | reverse complement strand
TTGTGCCAATTTTATACTCCCTGAAAATCAGAACGCATAGTTTAACACAAACAACAGTAAAAGACAAATCTTATGTTCGGTTAAAAGAACAGCCAATCATAAATCATCAGCCCCAAATAAAAAACGGCCTTGCGCAATTAAGCGCAAGGCCGTCCGCAAATGACCGAATCCAAACCACATAGTTATCGTATTGTTATTTTTATATTATTCAGCAAGTAAGAATCCAGTCTATCAAGGGGACACCCCACATTCCCCATCTCCGTCGATGGCGGTCTATTGCCAAGTCGTCTGTCCTCACTTGTATTATCCAGGCGTGTATAAATATTATCGTCATCAACTCCACAGTAAGGCCGCTTTTCAAAATCAACGTGGCTGTCCACAAACAATACATTTTGTCCGTCCTCCTGGTGAGCAACTGCATTTCCCATTTTTATCTTGGTTGAATCATTTTTGTTAATGCCATCGCAATATGTCGCCCAGTCAGAATCGGTTTTCGCTCCTGCGCCGGGTGGTTTCATCCAGGGATTACGGTCGGCAGCCACTGCCATACCCGGGTCACTCGATGTGGTCAGAGCATAAACGTTGTAGGGGTGATGATACGCATAGCTGCAATATTCGCTTGGCGTATTGCCGAAATCCCATACATCAACCAGCTCTTTACCCGTAACATCAAAATAAGAAAGCTTGAACTCTTTCGTGCCGGAATCGCTCTTGCAGACAAACGATTTTGGCGTTACCTCGGCGAACTTAACCAAAAGATAGAAACTCGAAGTAATAGTTGCCTTGTTCGCTGTTCCAAAAGCAGCCGTTCGAGTCCCAGCACTCCAGTCAGGAAGCACCGCGGCCAATTCGGGATTCGCCCCATAGCCCGCCCGTGGGAATTCATCATCGTAATCGTTGGCATAAACAAGCATCGCCTTGCCGATACCGGACAGGTTCGTCCCGCATATCAAACGAAAGGCAATCGCCCGAACCCGCGACAGGGCAGGCATCAGGATGCCCATCAGCAGCGCTATGATGGCAATAACCACCAGCAATTCAACTAATGTGAAACCTTTCCGTTCCATTTTCTTTCTCCTTAACTTTTTCGGAGATTCGCAGGCCCGGCCGTTCTTAGGCCCACTTTGATTAAATTTTCATAAATAAATGCAACGAACCAACATCTGCCAAAAAATAGTTCTCAAACACCTTTCTTCTGCGCGAATCTCCCTGGTTTTTAATTTTTCGCCTAAAAACGGCAGGCCAAAACAAATTTACAAAACCGGTTTTGCCAATAAAATTCGCATAATCATTTCTTTTGCATTTAAGAGCGCTGTCGAACCAGGCGTCACAGGAAAACTACTAATTGCCTTGGCTCTAATAAGGCAGGTTCAGGATATGAAATGAAGCTGACTAAAGTTATGATGACAACTTAGATTATAATAAATTCTCTAAACCTGCCTAATCGTTTTTTCCATATCAATGGAATCCGGTTTTCCGCCAAAATTGCTGTTAATTCACTTTCTTTCAGAAAGACGACCGATTGATTTTCTCAGGCAGGTTCAGGTTTTGAAATGAAGCCAAGTAAAATATGATAGCAACTTAAATTATAAAAGCTATTCCAAACCTACCTAATTTTTTAACACAAACCAGCCATCTTCCAAATAACCTCCGTCAAACTTCCCGTAATGCGGCCTTACGCCACGGGGCGCAAGGCCGCACTGAAATCCAAACTAAAAAGCAGGAGGTTTATCTAGGCGCGCCACCTCCTCCCATTCCGTTACCTATCAGGAACGAATCCAGTCTGTCAACGGGCAGCAGCCCACCATCTTTTGGTCGTAGGCCTATACGTCTATCGTCATCTGCTCCGGCCACACAAGTATAGATGTTGTCGTCGTTAACACCACCAGCAGGCGACTTTTCAAAACTCACGTGACTATCCACAAACAATACATTCTGTCCATCCCTCTGGTGAGCAATTGCGTTGCCACCCTTTATTAAAGTTGAATCACCAGAGCCAATTCCATTGCAATAGTCGGTCCAGTCCGTGTCGGTACCGGGCGTGACAGTTGTTGCAGCTGGAACAAGAGCTACCCATGGATTGCGGTCGGCCGCCACTGCCATACCCGGGTCGCTTGATGTGGTCAGAGCATAAACGTTGTAGGGGTGATGATACGAATAGCTGCAATATCCATCAGCACCAGCATCGTTGTTAGTTGTGCCGAAATCCCATAAATCAACCAGCTCTTTATCAGTAATACCAAAAAAAGAAAGCTTAAACTCCCTTGTGCTGGAATCACTTTTGCAGACAAACGACTTAGGCGTTACTTCGGCATACTTAACCAAAAGATAGAAACTCGAAGTAAGGGTTGCCCGGCCTGGCGAGGTAACACCAAAGGCGGTCGATCGATCGGGGGCATTCCACGCTGGGAGCTGCCTGACCAATGAAGGAGCAGCTCCAATGCCTGCCCGTGGGAGCTCGTCGTCGTAATCGTTGGCATAAATGAGCATTGCCTTGCCGATACCGGACAGGTTCGTCCCACAGACCATCCTGAAGGCAATCGCCCTGACCCGCGCCAGAGCAGGCATCAAAATGCCCATAAGCAGCGCTATGATGGCAATAACCACCAGCAGCTCAACTAATGTAAAACCTTTTGTTTTTTTCATTTTTTTCTCCTTTACTTAATCTTTTATCGAGATTCACAAGCCCAGCACATTTTTAAACACACTACGGTTTACGTTTTGATAAATAAATGCTTACCACCTCAAAAACATCAATCACTAAACATTTTTTCGCCTGCAAATCTCTACTCATTACAGTTATCGATTAAAAACGGCTGGTCAAAAACAGCTTCGCAAAACCGGTTTTTATCATTTAATCCAAAGAAATCAGCTATTTTTTAAGGTTAACGCTGCCGTAGCCGGACATATAAGCTAAATCACAAAAAAGCCATTTTGTCAGGCAGGAAGGTTTAAGGTATGAAATTAAGAACTAAATATGATGGCATTTCTAAATTATAATATTAAGACTTTGCAAACCTACCTGTCTCTGATATAAATGCTAACACAAAACGGTATTTAATGTCAAATAAAATATCGACAAATTGACAAAAAATTTTGAAAAATTTTTCTATCTGCTCAAAATGTCTATTTTTAGCTTGGGAACTCGGGTGTGGAAACAAAAAATCGCCTTGAAAACATAAAAAAACTGCTGAAAAAACAGAACCAAAACCATCTTTTAGTTTTCTGGGAGCAATTAAACGCGGCTCAAAAGCAGAATTTTCTCTCGCAAATAGAACAATTAGACTTTGAAAAAATAGACGATTGGGTGACCAATTTTGTCAAAAAATCCCCTTCCGCCAAAATAATGGGCGATTTTGCCCCTGCTTTGTCCTATAAACCTGAGCCGACCAATACGGACCAACAGCGTAACTACAGCCAAGCCAAAGAGTTAGGCAAAAAACTAACGGGCGAGGGTAAGGTCGCAGCACTGGTCGTGGCAGGCGGACAAGGGACCCGGCTCGGATTCGACGGGCCAAAAGGAGATTTCCCAATCAGCCCAGTCAAAAACAAGACGCTGTTTCAAATATTCGCCGAAACCATCGCAGAAGTTACACGAAAATACCAAACCGTCTGCCCCTGGTATATTATGACCAGCCCCCTGAATTACGACGAGACCGTGAAGATTTTCCGCTCGAATAATTATTACGGCTTGAGGGATAAAGACGTCTTTATATTCCGGCAGGGCACATTGCCCAACTTCGGCTTCGATGGAAAAATCCTTTTGGCTGACAAGGACCGGATTGCCTGCTCACCTGACGGTCATGGCGGAACCTTGAAGGCACTATACCAAAGCGGGGCTTTGGAAGATATGAAAAGACGTGGCGTGGAGCTTATCAGCTACTGGCAGGTCGATAATCCACTAATAAATATCTTCGACCCGCTGTTCATCGGCCTGCATTTTCTCGATGGGGCTGAGATGTCCTCAAAAGCACTTATTAAAACAGGCCCTTATGAAAAAGTCGGTAATTTCTGTCTGGTCAATGGCAAGGTAACCGTCATCGAATACAGCGATTTGCCTGACGAGCTGGCCGAGAAACGAAATCCCGACGGCTCGCTCGTTTTCGAGCTTGGCAGTATCGGCATTCATATTATAAGCACAAGTTTCGTCAAACATCTGAATGAAGACGGCTTTGCCCTGCCTATGCACAGGGCCGTCAAGAAAATCGCACACATCGACCGGCAGGGAAATTTTGTCGAACCGCCTGAACCAAACGGCGTAAAGCTGGAGAGCTTTATTTTCGATGCCCTGCCGCTGGCCTCTAAGTCAATAATACTGCAAACTATCCGAAGTGAGGAATTTGCACCTGCAAAAAATGCCACCGGCGTTGACAGCGCAGAGTCAACAAGGCAAATGATGATTGCCCGCGCTGCCGGCTGGCTTGAATCGGCAGGCGTGAATATCCCCAGAAAATCTGATGGCTCTATCGACTGCCTGCTCGAAATCGCCCCCAGCTTTGCGCTGGAAAAAGACGATGTCAAGGCAAAGCTAAACGAGATACCCGCAATCAAGCCGAAAGACAAAATCTATCTGGCCTAAGCCATTTCGAGACAATCTCAAAGTTCACCCAATTTCACGTTTACTCGGTATAAAATTTGTGAATCGTCTCGGTGGAATACTTCTGGCCCGGCTTTAGAACGACCGACGGAAAGTCCAGCTTATTCGGCGAATCCGGGTAGTGCTGGGTCTCAAGGCAGAATCCGTAGTGCTTATTATACACCTTTGCTGATTTACCGGTTATTGAACCATCCAGGAAGTTCCCGGAATAAAACTGGATACCCGGCTGGAGCGTTTGTATTTCCAAAACGCGTCCTGTTGTCGGCTCATAAACCCTGGCAGCCAAAGCCATAGAGCCGCCACCACTATTGAGCACGTAATTATGGTCATAGCCGCCGGTAACCTGGTCGATTCGAGAGCCAATCGTCATCGGCTCGGTAAAATCCATCGGCGTATCTTTTACGGCTTTGATTTCGCCGGTCGGTATCAGGCCTTCATCAACGGGCGTATATTTATCGGCGTTGAGCATAAGCTCATGACCGAGGATATCACCGGTGCCCTGGCCAGCCAGGTTCCAGTAGGCGTGATTGGTCAGATTGATGATGGTTGTCTTATCTGTCTCGGCCTCGTAGCTTATCTTTAATTCGTCATCTTTTGTCAGCGTGTAGGTAACCCTGCAGGATAGATTTCCGGGATACCCTTCTTCTCCGTCTTTACTCACATAGCTCAACGTAACGAATGCCTCGTCGCCCCCGGCTTTTATTTCATCGAGCTTCCATACCACCTTATCAAAACCTTTTATGCCGCCGTGCAGATGATTCTCGCCGTTGTTGGTCGCCAGTGTATATTCGACGCCATCGAGCGTAAATTTCCCTTTGCCGATACGATTGGCATATCTTCCGACAATCACCCCGAAATAGGGGTGGTCCGTAAGGTATCCTTCAAGTGTATCAAAGCCGAGCATTATATCAGTCAGATTTCCATCGCGGTCCGGCGTCTCCAGTGATACCAGAGTCGCTCCGTAGGTCATAATCCTTGCTCGAATGCCGTTGGGATTGGTCAAGGTAAATAAATCAATTTGTGTGCCGTCGGGCATTTGGCCAAAAATCTCCGTATTTGCACTCATAACATTAACCTCCTTACTTTGCGGCTCTGCCGGTGGTTCGCCTGATGGCTGCTTTTCACAGCCGAACACAAATATTGCCGTTACTACTAAAATACAACTGACCCACATTATTCTTCCCATTTTTTTAACTCCCTTACTTTTAATTCAGCACCTTATAAATTTTATTCGACATCCATTTTCGCTACCACAATATACACCGACGCATAGCATCCTGTCAAAAAAGATTTGCCAAAATTACCAAATAAAATAATCGATTGAAATTTCAAAAACTCCACTGTATTGCCCCTATGGGGGATATTGTTGACATAGTCGGGATAACTGATATACTTGCCAATAACGTAAGAAATCAGTGGTTCATCAAAGCTGCACCTGCTGATGAAAAACACGAGTAGTGTAGCTGAATATTAACTGTTGAAGCAAAAGGATGTCCGAATGGCGCTATTATTGGGATACGATGTCGGAAGCTCGTCGATAAAAGCGACGCTGATGGAAGCTGAAACAGGTAATGTGCTGGCAATGGCGACTTCACCTGAAAAAGAACTGGAGATTATCGCCAAAAAGTCCGGCTGGGCTGAACAACATCCTCATACATGGTGGGAGCACGTCATCAAGGCAACAGATAAGCTGGGCTCGAAAATCCCCGGAATTCAAAACGTTCAGGCAATCGGGATTTCCTACCAGATGCACGGGCTGGTTCTGGTGGATAAAAACAAAGAGGTGCTCAGGCCCTCGATAATCTGGTGTGACAGTCGTGCGGTCGAAATCGGAGAAAAGGCCGCAAAACAAATCGGCGAAAAAAAATGCCTGGAGAACCTGCTGAATCTGCCGGGTAACTTCACCGCCTCGAAGTTAAAGTGGGTTATGGATAATGAGCCGGAGATTTATTCCAAAATCCATAAGATGATGCTGCCGGGCGATTATATCGCTATGCAGATGACCGGCGAGATAAAGACAACCCCTTCAGGTCTATCCGAAGGGATAATATGGAATTTCCGGCAGCAGCGTATCGCCAAGCTCTTACTCGACCATTACGGAATTTCCGAAGAGCTGATTGCCGACGTTGTCCCGACATTTTCGGTTCAGGGCGAACTAACCCGGGCAGCGGCCGAGGAACTGGGGCTAAAGCCGGGGACAAAAATATCATACAGGGCGGGAGACCAGCCCAATAATGCGCTGTCGCTCAACGTCTTAAACCCCGGCGAGATAGCAGCTACGGCAGGGACATCGGGTGTGGTTTACGGCATCACTGAAAAAAACGACTACGACAGTAAATCAAGGGTCAATACGTTCGTTCACGTCAATCACACACAGCAAATACCGAGATACGGAGTGCTGCTGTGCCTGAACAGCACGGGAATTCTCAATAGCTGGCTGAAACACAATGCCACCGATGGGCTGGATTACGAACGGATGAATGAATTAGCCGGCAGTGTCAAGGTGGGAAGTGACGGACTTGTGATTCTGCCCTACGGGAACGGGGCTGAAAGGACGCTCGAAAATAAGAATCTTGGCGCATCTATCCACGGCTTGAATTTCAATATCCACAACAGGGCACACCTGTTGCGGGCGGCACAGGAGGGCATTGTCTTCGCATTGAATTATGGACTGCAAATAATGCGGCAGACAGGGGTCCGGGCGAAAACCGTTCGGGCAGGCAATGCAAATATGTTCCTTAGCCCATTGTTCGCCGAGGCGTTTGCGACGGTTACAGAATCCACGGTCGAATTGTATAATACGGACGGCTCGCAAGGCGCTGCAAGAGGGGCTGGAATCGGTGCGGGTATTTACAAGGGACCGGAAGATGCCTTCGCAGGCCTGCAGCCGGTCAAGACAATCGAACCAAATAGGAAATTAACAACAGATTACAAAGAAGCGTATGAAAGATGGGAAAAAATATTGAATTATGAATTGAATAGGAGTTAACAAAATGGCTGAGAAATCATTACACAGTATATGCAGATGGACATTCAATCCGGGCAAGGGCGGATTTGTGCCCGGCGACCAGAGACCTGAATGGGGCGGAAAATTCGGCACGCCGGAAATGATTAAGCTGGTAAAAGACAAGATTGCTCCCCGGCTGCCCGGCAATATCGAGCTGGGAATAGAGATGCACTACGATGCGGAAGTAGATGATAAAAACGCCGCGGCTGTTGCCGATGCGCTGGTGGACAACAAATTGTATCTGGCGATGATAACACCCGGCGCCCACTGCCACTTTGCATACGGCGGGATAGCATCGCTGGACCCGCAGGAGAGAAAAAACGCTGAGGAGCTGGGTACCAGAACAGTTGATTTGGCTTATGGGCCTTTGAAAAAGGCGTGGCACCCGGAAAAGGCGCCCTCGCTCGTTATCTGGAACGGCTCATTCGGATATGATATCGCCACCGTCGGGATTAAGCAGATGTATCAAAATCTTAAAGAAAGTATTGCCGGTTTGTGCAAATACGAACAGCAAAAAGGCGGCAGCTTATATATTGCGTTTGAGCCCAAGCCGAATGAAGGACACCCGGCGATGTTAATTCCGACAGTTGCAAGTGCACTTTTGTTCTGGAGAAAAATCGAAGAAGAATTCGGCATTTCCAGAGACAAAAAAGGCGTGAACAAGGAGTTCGGGCACTCAGAAATGATTGGGCTGGACCACGTATATGATTCGGTCGAAGAGCTGGACAACGATATGATGGTCCATATGCACCTGAACAGCCAGGGTTACAACGACGGCATAATTCTCGGCGGGCCGGGCAAATACGATATAGACCACGGGACCAGAATAAACGGTATGAACATCGCAATCGCAGGGCTTATCCAGCAAGCGGGCTATAATCGCTGGAAAGGCCACGATATGCAAACACGGGCCTACGACGATGCAGAGCAGGGAATCGACAGAGTGGTAAGGAGTGTGCTGAGCTGGGAGGCCTGTGCGAAGGCCGCAGAGGAACTGGATACTAAAAAGTTAATGAACTTGCTTGCCAAACGAGAAACCGCCAAAGCCGAGGATGTGATGCGGCATGCAGTTGTTACCGCTCAAAAGTATTTCGACGAAATGTCCAAATAATTCCGCTTTAGGTTATGAGCATTGCATCGCCGTAAGAGTAAAAGCGGTATCGCTGCTCGATGGCGTATCGATATACTTTCAATATGTTCTCTAATCCTGCAAAGGCAGCGACCAAAGCCAGCAGGGTGGATTTGGGCAGGTGAAAATTCGTTATCATTGCGTCGATGAACTTGAATTTATAGCCGGGCTTTATGAACAGATTCGTTGTTCCGCTTGTCGCCTTAATCTGCGAATCGGCAGCGACAGTTTCGAGGGTTCGTGCTGAGGTTGTACCGACGGATATTATGCGTCCCCCTCTGCTTTTAGCCGCATTTATCAACCGGGCATTTTCTTCGTCAATGCTAAACCATTCATAGTGCATCTGGTGGTCTTCGAGATTTTCAGATGTTATCGGCTTGAACGTGCCCGCTCCCACGTGCAGTGTTAAGTATGCAAAGCTGATTCCAGTATTCTTTAACTGTTCGATTAGCTGCTTTGTAAAATGCAGTCCTGCCGTTGGGGCCGCGACAGCGCCGGGATTCTCGGCATAAACCGTTTGATACCGCATTTCATCTTCCGCAGCCACAGCGAGGTCATCATCACGCTTAATATATGGCGGCAGGGGCGGAAAACCAATCCGGTTCAGAAGGGCTTCGACGTTTTCCTGTGTCTGTACCTTTAGCAGGTATCTGCCGCCGGCTTTTCCGAGCACTTCTGCGGTGCAAAAATCCTGCTTCTTCTTGTCTTTAAGAAGCAGAGTCTCGCCGGTCCTGACCCTTCGGCTGCCTTTTAACATTACTTCCCAGACGCCAGCTGCGCCTTCAGACAGAAACAAACCTTCGAGTTTGGCTCCGCTTCGGCGGCAGGCAAAGAAACGGGCCGGTAAAACCTTCGTATCATTAAGGATAAGGCAATCGCTGGCTGATAGAAAATCACCAAGGCGACTAAAACTGCCGTCAACAATCTCACCGCTAAAACGGTTAAAGACCAAAAGCCGTGAGTCACTGCGAACAGCGGCCGGCTGCTGGGCAACCAATTCCGGTGGAAGATAGTAATCCAACTTGCCAGTTCTCATAACAAAAAGTTATCAGACGGTCGACAAAAAGACAAAAAAATTTTTGGCCGACAATAAGCTAATTTAATGGTTTTTATTTTACTAAAAAATTCCAACAGAAGTGGCCTGGCTTGATGGACGATACCGATTATGCAGTTCCAACTTTTGATAATGATTTTTCGAAGGTCAGGCAATGGCATCGGGTGAAATTTTTGAAGAAGCGGCAACATCAATCACAGCATTGGGCAAAAACGAGCTTAAAAAACGCATTAAAAATTTCAAAGGCCGATTCAAGCTGGATTTTACCGAAGATTACCTCAATAACCTCAGTGCTGACAGATTAAGACACATCCTTTTAGCGGCGTTAATCAACACCAAGCCGCATCGTTAAAACCTCTTCGCCGTTCCGGCTAAAAGAGCTATTTAGATTAGATTCAAAGCGCATAAAAAAACTGGGGTTCATAACGAACCCCAGTCACTGTGAGACAGCATAAATATCAATTCCAAAGTTATCAGTTACTGACTCACACCAACCAAGATATAAAAAGAAGAAAAGAACAACTCTTTTCAATTATAATTATAACACCCTATGCCGGTTTTGCAAGCATTTTTTCAAAAATTTTCCCATTTTTACGAAAATTTTTATTTTCCCCGAGTTTTCGCCCAAATCCTGCTAATTTGCCTATATCAGACCTCAAAAATAGCTATACCGGTTTTTGTAGGTCAGGACGTGGAAATCCGGCATATCAGCCCTGAAAACGCATATTTCGTTAGTTTTCTCGATTGTCCCCAGCTCAATTGCCACTTACAGGTGCAACACAATAAATGTAAATAAGCAGCTCGGAGCCGGTGTTCTTTACATCGTGGACGGTATTTGGGGGAATATATGAAATCCTGCCTTGCCCGACCTGAAAGGATTCTTTTCCTCCAATTAGCAATTCGCCCTGCCCGGAAAGGAAAACGAGCATTTCTTCATTTTGCTCGGTGCTGTGCTGACCGCAGTTTTCCGAAGGGTTTAAATATACCCTGCCCGAGCGCATTCCGCAGGTTTGCGGCCTGCCGGCCAGAAGTCTTTGATACTCGGGCAAATCATTCAAAACCACAACAAGAACCTCTTGAGACGATGCCATATACTCTCCTTGAAACCGGAAACTCTGCTCCAAAACAGACATATTAAAAGAATTTATTTTTTTGTCAACTATTTACTTGACTCGGTAGCACGAATTTTATATTTTTATGCATGGTAGCACGATTTAAATTTTTTTATGCGCAAAGTTAACGTCAATACTACTAGCTTTTGGAGGATTTAGTTATGAAAAGAAAAAGTTTAGCACTGATTATATCATTGGTGATCGGCTCAGCTACGTTTGCCCAAGATCCTTGTGCAGTGACTCACTGGGAGTTCCAGGCGGTATTCGAAGACGGAACCAGTTCGTTCGATGACGCTGGTCCTGACATTGTAAGCTTAGAGGGGATTGTCTTGAACAATCCCGGAGATATGGTGGACCCAACGCCGGATTATCAAGGAGAGCCTGCTGATGACATGGGCGGAGAGTGGCAGATATTCATTCAAGGCGAAGGCGACGACCACGCCGCTACTGCCATCTGGATGGGGCAAAATTATAGTTCTCTGGGAGATATGCGACCGCCTGAGGAAAACTACACGGATGCAAATTGGATAGCAGAATTGAAGAGTTTGAATTCAGCTAAATTCAGTCAGGGAGATAGGGTTAGAGTTATAGGGCGTTATCTGTTTTACAAAGGAAAATTAAACATTAATGAACGCCATTACATCAGTGAGGAAAACAACTTTACTATTGAGTTGTTGGAGCGCGGTGTTGGGTTACCTCGACCTGAGATTATAACTCTTGACCAAGTAAAAGATGCCAACGACAACTACATCTTCGACCACACGAGACTTACGGGCTGCGAGTATTACCAAGGTCGCTTGGTTAGAATCAACAATGTCGGTCTTGTAGATGCAAACGAATGGGGTCCTCAGGACCAAACGGAGGTCCAAACAGCAACGATCATCGATTCAAACAACCTGACCTTCCCATTAAAGCTTGGTTTAGGTACAGGCATCTATGCCGGTTCAAATAACTTGAGTGAGACTTTTGATGTGATTGGGATTTTTGACCAGGAACCGCTCGCTCCGCCTTATCCGCCTGATCCCAAGGCAGGCTACCGAATCTGGGTAATGGATTATGACGGCAATGGCTCTGTTTTGGCCAGTCGTGAGCACCGACAGGCAAGTAAACCTGGCGATACTAATATGAATGGTATGGTTAACCTGACTGATTTTGCCAAATTGGCCGAAGACTGGCTCAAGTGATGTACTAACGCGGGAAAAATTTTCAAACCGGACCTAATTAGTGAAACGCGCCTTCACTCTAATCGAATTATTGGTGATTATCGGCATTATCACTTTGCTGGGTGGGATTTTACTTCCTGTAATGAGACGGGCTCGCCTTCAAGCAAAAGTCGTTGTGGTTAATGCTGAGTTAAATCAGATTGGCCTGGCTCTCGAAATGTATATGATGGACAACAACAATAAACATCCGCCTGTGCGAGAGGATTGCTGGGACCTAGAAAACCTACATCAACTCCCCTGGGAGCTGATGTGGGGTGGATATTTGCCGAGCCCACCTTCGGGCACATGGATGTCTACGGGTATGGAAGATAGATTCAATCGGAACTACACATACAAATATCGAGCTGTTGGTGACCTGATTGCAAATGAAGGAAAAGTAACATCAAACGAGGCTTGGTTAAGAATCCCTGAAGGATTTCCTGATCGTGAGGATGACCCAAACAAAGACCATATATACAGAAACCCCTTAACATCACCGGTTACATGGGTTATTTACAGTTTAGGACCTGAATTTAACCTAAAAGAGATGAGGAAATTGCATTACCCTATCCCCAAAAAAACCTGGTACAGCCCCAAGAAACGCAAAGGTATAATCACTCGGATACGATTGAAAAAAGGCCAACATATAGGTTCGTTTGAAAACTGAAAAGTAAATGCAAAACATAAACCTACAATACATATCAGCTCCCTTATTAGTGGTTGTTTGTATTTTAGCCGGCTGTAAAAACACAGCCGGCGACCAAAATCAGCCGGAAATCGCCGTCACCAATTCATATTTGCAGTGCGTGGTAAAAGACCTCTGCGAGGACCAAAAAGAAGTCTTCTGTCTGGCGCCGCCGGGTATGTGCCCGGGCCATTTTGATATTTCGCCGGGCCAGGTAAACAAGCTCTGCAAGTGCAAAATACTGCTGCGTTTTGACTTCCAAGAAGATATCGATGAGTCCCTGTTGCAAATGAAAGAAAAAGGGCTGAAAATAAGCTCTATCCGGGCCTTACCGGGCTTGTGCATTCCCGAAACTTACCTCGCCGCCTGTCAGGATGTCTGCAATATCCTTTCAGAGCAATACCCTGAAAAAGCAAACCGGTATCAACAAAAATTAAAGCTGATTGAAAGACGCCTGGAGAATCTAAGCGGCGAGCTTCACGAAAAGATAAGACAGCTCGGTTCAGGAGCATCTCAAGTTATTGCCTCAAACCATCAGGCGCAGTTTTGTAACTGGCTTGGCTTGGAAACGATAGCCACATTCACAGGAAGCGATACTGAAACAGCTTCAAATATCCAAAAATGTCTTGAAAAAGCAAAAGAATACAACATCAGTTTTGTAATAGCCAATAAGCAGGAGGGCACAGCGCTCGCGGGAGCTTTGGCAGAACGCATAAGAGCCAGGGTCGTAGTTTTCAGCAATTTCCCGGATTATGAACAACCTCAAATTTCCTGTTTTGACAGACTCATAAAGGAAAATACTCAGGCATTAATCGAGGCGGCAGGGCAATGAAGGGCAGCACCTTAGAGCTTTCGGGCATTGAAGTCAGACGTTCCAGAAGGACCATTCTTAATATCGACAATTTAAAAATACCTTCCGGCCAATTCGTTGGACTAATAGGACCGAACGGAGCAGGCAAAACAACGCTGCTGAACGTCTGTTGCGGCCTGATAAGTCCCCGCCGCGGTTTCATCAAGTTTAACAATACCGATTTATCCCTCCTTATGAGCTGGAAGAAAAGCAATTTACGCAAGCAAATCGGCTACATCCCGCAGGCAACAGAATATAATGCTGAATTGCCGTTTACTTTGCAGGAAGTAGCAGCAATGGGCCGTATAAGTGTGAAGCCCCTGCTTTCCCGGCTGAACAGGGAAGATTACGAGCGGATCGATTACTGGATTGACAAACTCGGCTTAACCAGCCGGAGAAATCAGACATTCAGAAGTCTCTCAGGTGGAGAACAGCAAAAAGCCCTCATTGTTAGAGCAATGGTGCAGGACCCTGCAATACTAATGCTCGATGAGCCGGGCTCAAACCTTGACTTCAACTGGAAATATCAGATTTCAAGCATTATAGACCGATTATACCAGCAGACTCATATCACCGTTTTAATGGTTTCTCACGAAACAGACCTGCTTCCCCCGTGCTGCAACAGGATTGTTCTTATGCACGAAGGACAAATCCTCGCCGATGACACTGCGGAGAAGGTCTTTGCATCCGACGCACTCGAGAGAGCTTATGAATGCCGAATTGAGACATTCAATATTAGTGGACGAAAGTATATTATAAGCAAAAAACAAGTATAAATTTTTTGCGGAAGTATGGACTCATTTTTCCACTTAGTAATATTTGCAGGCGCCATTGCAGGGGCCAGCACCGGCCTATTGGGTGTTTACATAGTCGGCATGCGAATGCCCTTTATCGGCATCACAATTTCTCACGCAGCAATGGCCGGAACTATTTTTTTCTGTCTCCTGGGTTTTAACCCGGCATTAGGAGCTATAACAGCTTCAATAATAACTTCGATGAGTCTGGCAGCGATTCAACCTGAAAAATCGAGACTGGACACAAACGTAGGTCTGGCAATAGTTTTTTCGTTAATGCTCGGACTTACTTTTCTGGGAATAGGACTTATGCAAGGCAGCCGCTCTGAAGTCCTCGGCTTACTCTGGGGCAGTATTCTTTTCGTTCATAAAAAAACCGTCGTTGTTATCACAATTATGAGTTTGCTGTTAGCGGTTTTTACCATCACTTTTAACAAGGAACTAAAAGTGCTGTTATTCAGCCGGTCCATCGCGGCTGCAACCGGTGTGCACGAGAGATTTGTTTATTGTTTGTTTCTGGCCCTGTGCGGTATAGTGCTGTCGGTTAATTTGTCAATCATAGGCGGATTGCTAATTTTCGCACTTATTACCAATCCTGCGGCAGCGGCTTACCAAATATGTCGCGGACACAAATCGGTAGTTATCGTCTCAACTTCTCTGGGGGCACTGAGCGCGGTCGGCGGCTTTCTTATTTCTTTCTATTCCAATTTGCCTACAGGGGCTTGTATTGTTATTACCAGTACGGTAATTTTTGTCCTTGCAGTTGCATTCAGGTGGGCTATAGGCAAGAGTTAATAAGTGCAATTTTCCAGCCATCAGGGCCATAATTTCCCAGCCAGTCCATGCTTTTACCCTCAAAAGTCCCACTATTTGGGAGAAATTAAAAAAATTACAATAAACCGCTTGCAAAGTTAGCTGCAACTAACTATATTAGCCATTCCCAACATAAAGCCGAAAACGCTTTGCGGTTATAAGCCATTATTAGATAGGAACTTATGTATTTTGCAAAAGATGCTTTTTTATGTGAATATAAGGAGTGAATTATGGGCAAAACAAGAATTGTCATGAGTGTTGTTTTTTTGTTAAGTGTTGTGAATCCTTTAAGGGCTGAAGGCACAAAATCGGAAGAGTCGGCCAGCCATAGTAGTATCCGGCAGCAGGAAACACTAACAAACGGCTTCTTCGGCCTCGGCGACAACCTCTCCGACAGTGGTATAGAGCTGGGCATCCGCGTCACAAATATTTACCAGCAAAACGTTCACGGCGGCATGAGCACGCACCGCAGGACTGGTCGATACTCAGGCAGCTACGATTTGGAATTGACGGCAGACTTGCAAAAGCTGTTAGGTATCGAAGGCGGAACTCTCTATGTGCACACGGAGGGCTGGTGGCCGAAGTCCGAGGGCATTGACGGGCATTCAGTAGGCAGTGCATTCGGGGTAAATGGGGATGCTATGCCAAGAAATTCAATGGTTGTTACAGAATTTTGGTATGAACAAGAAATGTTTGACGGCACATTCCTTTTAAGAGTCGGCAAGATGGACATTACTGGCGGCTTCGAGTGCCACGGCTGCCCGGTAGCATTCGACTGCAGCTTGTTTGCCAATGACGAAAACACTCAGTTCCTAAATAGTGCCCTTGTCAACAATCCAACAATACCGTTCCCGGACTACGCCCTCGGCATAGCCGCCTTCTACAATCCTGTAAGGTGGTGGTATGCCTCCGCTGCTGCTGTGGATGCACAGAATGATGTAAGAGAAACCGGTTTCAGCACTACATTTGGCAATGAAGATTATTTCTTTTATGTTTTCGAGACCGGCATAGTACCGCAAATAAACTCTTCGAAAGGACCCCTGAAGGGTGTTTATCGAATAGGTGTGTGGAACGACCCTCAGCCAAAGGCACATTCGGACAGCAGTAAAAATTATCGAGACGATGTCGGCTTTTATCTTAGCTGCGGCCAGATGCTGATTAAGGAAAACGCTGAGCCCGATGACAGCCAGGGACTCGGAGCATTTTTTAGATATGGCTATGCCTCTGATAAGAGGAACGATATTACTAATTTCTGGAGCTTTGGATTTCAATACCAGGGTCTTATAGAAGGCCGTGACGATGATGTGCTCGGCGCCGGCTTCGCCCAGGGATTTTTCAGTGACAGGGCATCTACGACCTACAAAGACGATTATGAAAGCGCTGTCGAGGTTTACTATAATGCTCAGATTACACCCTGGCTGAATATCAGTCCGAGCATTCAATATATTACCAACCCGGGCGGCACCGAAACAGCCGGTGACGCACTGGTACTTGGCATGCGGGCAGTAGTGACTTTTTAAAAATTAGAAACTGAAATCAAGAATTTTCCCGCAAAACACCTTCACCAGAGTGCGCGTTATCTTTGTAGGCAAGCCCTCGTTTTTAGAAAAATTTATCTATAGGCGATGTCATTCCGGCCTTGAGCCAGAAACGATGGAAGATAGATGACGGAAAACAGATGACAGAGGACGGTGGGCGGACGACTATTGTCGCCGGCAACCGCAAGCAAATTCTGGATTCCAGCTTGCGCAGGAATGACAAAAAAACGGGAATAACAAAAAAGGGGGATTGACAATGACAGGAAGTAATAACACAGAAGCACCAGAAATTAAGGAAAAACCGCAGCAAAGCAAAAAATCTACCTGCTAACTCGACGTGCAACCGACTAACCATAAGGCATTAAATTTCCTTGCGGTTTTGAAAATGCCGTCTTAAAATACCCCTTTCCATTCTCCGTAATAATACTACGAAGGATGAACCAAATCTATAAAGGGCAAAATATGTTGACCAGACTGCATAGCGTTACTCTTGTAGGAATTGAAGGGATAATCTGCGAGGTTGAAGTTAATGTTGCCCGTGGCGGAAAGCAATCTCAACAATGCAAAACACATCTCGCTGTTTCATCTCGATGATGTGTTACTCTCGCCTAACTGGAAGGGTTATCCGAACGAGGAATACTCCGCCAGCTTGAAGCTCAGCAATGACGGAACCACCCAACGTTCTAATTATTCTTTGAACCAAAGCCAGGCCCAAACCACAGTGAACACCCGCGTCCTCACGCGAGGAATCACCCCGCCAGAAGCAGTCGAATACCTGTGAGACTTCCTTTCTGGTGAGCTTACAGCCGGTGTTGGCAACAGTGATTTCTACGGAGTCATCCCTGCTGCCTCGACTTACGTCGAGAGACGCAGAGGCAGGGACTTTTTGAGCTGTTGTCCAGATTCGGCCCGCTTTGTCGGCGTATTCGACGGCGTTGTGCAGAAGATTTGACAAAACAATAGAGAGGTTATCAGAATCTGATTCGCAGGTGATTCCGGCAGGGACGCGATTCTCAAATAAGATACTGCGCTGGAGTGCTCTTTCTGAAAACGAGCGCCAGCAGAAATTCACCATTTCCGCGAGGCGTATCTCCTCCTGGCGGGAGGTCGCCTGGCAAGCATCAAAGCGGGCAATCATCAGCAAGTTGTTCACCATTGTCTGCATAACTTCAACGATTGCCAGACAATCTGAAAGGGCTGTCTTATATTGATTTGCGTCGCGGACGTGCGCCAGAGTTACCTCAATCGTAGAACGTATCCCTGCCAGGGGCGTACGTAATTCGTGGGCGACATCAGCACTAAAACGTCGTTCTCTATCGAAGGAAGCTTCCAGCCGAGATAACAACTCGTTCAGGCGGTTCTTGATTGGCGCTATCTCTGTTGGTACGTGCTCGGCACCAATTCGAGCAGTGAGATTATCTTCCCTGATGGCTGCAATCTCTACGGCAATGGAATTCAGCGGGCGAAGACCTTGTCGAACCACAAGGGCTGCAACAAGAAAAGATAAAGTAATTGTGGCAACTGACGCAATCAGGAGAAGCGAGGACAGGAACCGCAATTGGTACTGCAAATCGCCGGCATCCTTAGCCACCACTAAAGTAAGTGCCTGCCCTTTTTTTCGTTGACGATAATCCTTATCATCACTGTCTGCTATCCTTGGTCTGAACTTGAGACCTACGGCCCGCCCGGGTTGACCATTTTTCAATTCTAATGGCTGAATAACCGGCTCGCCGAGTGAACCTCCAAAGAGCGGGAGAACATCCGTATCCAACGAAGGCGACTTAGCTATTATGATGCCGTCGAGAGACCATAGCTGGTAGTAAATTGCGTGCTTATTACTCTGGAACTCCGGCATCTGTTGGTCCTCAAACTCCATCTCAATCTTGCCGTCATCCTGTTCCACCGATGCCGCTAACATCTGGGCTGTAGATACCAGTGATGTATCGAATTGGCGGAGTAATGCGCGACTAATCACCGTATGAATTATGATGCTGAAGATAATCAACAGCAGGGTCATTCCGCCTATTATGCCAACGAGTAAACGAGTTCGTAGTGAACGCGTCATGATTGCGCTCCTAAAGCATAGCCCCGCCCTCTGATAGTGTGAATCAAAGGAGGTTTGCCCTGCCGTTCGACTTTTCCGCGGAGATAACCAATATACACATCCACAACATTACTGGCGGCGCAGGAGTTGAACTCGTAGATGTGCTCCCATATATCAGTACGAGTAACTGTTTGGCCCACACGCAGGGCTAAGTACTCCAAAAGAACATACTCTCTTGGCGTAAGCTGAATTTCCTCGCGACCTCGCCAAACTCTTTGTGTTGTCAGGTCAATCCGCAGGTCCTGGACATTTATCTGAGGGTTCTTTTCGCGATAGCTTCGACGCAGTAACGCCCGAACCCTTGCCAAAAGTTCTTCGAATGCAAACGGCTTTACGAGATAGTCATCGGCTCCGAGGTTCAAGCCCTTTATGCGGTCCTGCAACGTGTCTTTAGCAGTAAGTATCAAGATATGGGCCTTTCGCCCCTTAGCCCTGAGTTTCGTTAGGATAGTGAGGCCGTCCACGCCGGGCAGCATAAGGTCGAGGATAATTACGTCATACTCATTACTCATTGCATACCACAAGCCCTCCTGTCCATCCCGTGTGGTATCTACAGCAAAACCAGCCTCGCGCAGTCCCTTCGTCAGTGATGCCTGTAAAGGCCGATAGTCTTCTATGATTAGTAGACGCATCCGAACACCCACTACAAAAAAGCACTACTGAGCAATAATGCTTTTTTAACTCAGCAGTGCCCAT
>CAZBWE010000038.1:3280-21854 GCA_964495465.1 uncultured Pirellulales bacterium | reverse complement strand
TGATAAAAAGCTGCCCACAAGTATAGCACCGGGCACGTTTTCCGATGTGTTTATCGTTAAAGGCAATCAGCTCATCGCAGTTTGGGCAGTTGAACCGGATTGACATACTATAATCCGCCTCTGGTGGATAAATCCGCTAAAATTGCTTCATAGCGTCAACGAAGCTGTTAAGATTATTGGCCCATTTCTTGGCTTCAAGCAGGTCGACCTTGTCTTCTTTTACCAGCTTTGCCATGTGCTTTTCCATGGTTATCATTTTTTCACCGGGCTTATTTTTGGTTTTTGTCTGTAGTTGAGAATACAGCTGCTCTATTTTACCGGTGCGTATCTGATTGGCGCAGGCATAGTTATTATTAAGAATTTCCATTGCTACAATCCTGCCTTTGCCATCCTTTCTTGGGATAAGTTTCTGGCTGATGATAAAAGCCAGCCCGAGCGAAAGCTGATTTTGCACTTCATGCTGTCGGCCTGATGGGAAATAATCCAGTATACGTGTGACTGTGCCGGTGGTATCTCTGGTGTGCAATGTGGAGAAAACCAGATGGCCGGTCTCAGCGGCCATAAGTGTCATTGATATCGTCTCGGCATCACGCATTTCTCCGACGAATATTATGTCCGGGTCCTCTCGCAGCATTGCCCTTAGCCCTTCCTGGAAGGACTTGACATCTCTTCCAACCTCACGCTGCGAAATCATTGATTGTTTATGGCCATAAATATACTCTATAGGGTCTTCAAGGGTTATAATTCGGCAGGCACGCTTTTCGTTAATTCGGTCGATTAGCGAGGCAATTGTTGTAGATTTGCCAGCACCTGTGATTCCTGTTAAAAGGACAAGTCCCTGATTGAGATTGACAATGTCCTGCCAGATATCATTTGGAAAGCCAATTTCCTCTACTTTTGGAATTTTTAGCGATAGCGCTCGAATTGCAGCACAAATACCGTCGTTTTCCTGAAATACATTTATCCGAAACTGCAACTGTCCAAACCGATAAGACAAATCAACACTGTGCTTGTCTCGGAATTTCTGCAGATTTTCATCGCTTAAAAGCGGATAGATAAGCTGCTTTGCTACCTCAGGCATTACAGCAGGACCTTTAAGTCTTACCAAATTGCCATCAATACGATATGCCGGCGACTCACCGATTTTGATATGCAGGTCCGATACGCGCATCGCACCATGTTTCTCGAAATAGGCCAACATATCCAGTATGCTGAAATTGGTATCTTCCGCTGTTGGATAAACCTTTGTTGAAGTGCGATATCCTTCAGCCATATTTACCTCCACTTATTGTAGAAGCGTGATTTGGCTATTAATTTTGATCTTTTTATATCAACAATTATATAAGCACGATTGCTGCAAAGCAAAGATAAAGTTTAACAATTTGATACCGATACCGATGGTAGTAGAGGAGAGGTTCTCGCCCGGTTGAGCTCTCGTCTCGCCGGAGCGGGATACAAAGAGCAATGTTTTTTCCCCTTTTTAATCCTGCTTCATAGCATCAACAAAAACTCTTATATTATTGACCCACTTTTTTGCTTCTAACAGGTCGATTTTGTCCTGTTTCACCAGTATTGCCAAGTGCTTTTCCAGAGTCATCATTTTTTCATCCGGCCTGTTTTGTGTCTTGATTTGAAGCTGCGAATACAATTGCTCTATTTTACCGGTTCGTATCAGATTGGCGCAGGCGTAGTTGTTGTTAAGAATCTCCATTGCTACAACGCGCCCTTTGCCGTCTTTCCTGGGTACAAGCTTCTGGCTGACGATATAGCTGAGCCCGAGAGAGAGCTGATTTCGCACTTCATTTTGCCTGCCTGATGGGAAATAGTCCATTATACGTGTTACCGTGCCGGCAACATTTCTTGTGTGCAGTGTGGAGAAGACCAAGTGGCCGGTCTCGGCAGCCATAAGTGTCATAGCTATCGTCTCAGGGTCTCGCATCTCGCCGACAAATATCACGTCGGGGTCCTCTCGCAGCATTGCCCGCAGACCGTGAAGAAAAGATTTGACGTCTCTTCCCAGCTCACGTTGTGAAATAACGGAGTATTTCTGCTGGAAGAGATATTCAATAGGGTCCTCAACGGTTATAATTCTACAGGCGGATTTTTCGCTGATACGGTCGATTAGCGAGGCAATTGTTGTGGACTTGCCGGCGCCGGTGATACCAGTCAGCAGGACAAGGCCATGCTTAAGATTAATAATATCTTCCCAGACATTATTTGGAAATCCGATTTCCTCAACTCTTGGAATCTCCAGTGATAATGCTCTTATTGCCGCACATATACCATCGTTTTCCTGAAAGACATTTATTCTAAATTGCAGTGAGCCGAACCTGTAAGAGCAGTCAACATTGTATTGAGTCTGTAGTTTTTGGCGATTTTCTTCGGTCAAAAGCGGATAGATAAGCTGCTTTGCCACCTCCGGTGTGACGGCCAGGCCTTTAATCTTAACCAGGTTGCCATCGATGCGATACGCAGGAGACGCACCGACCTTTATATGCAGGTCCGAAACCCGCATTGCGCCGTGCTCCTCAAAGTAGGCCAACATATCAATCAGGCTGAATTTTCCAAACTCTGCGGTCGAATAGACTTTTGCCGAAGCAGGATACTCTTCAGTCATATTTGCCTCCCTCAGAACTATATCCGGGTCTATCCGGCCACGGCCGACTCTGCCGTGACGAGCACCCGGACGAGCTTGATTATGATACAAATGCAACTTACCCCGTCAGAAAATCCGCCACCTACAGGCCAAATTCCAGATACCTCATCTCCAACAGGGCTACTTGTTTATTTTTTTTACCGTTAGTTATTATATCGGCACAAGTTGGGCAAAGCAAAAGTGAAATTTACAGCAGGTCCTGACGGCAATTTCCGGTAATATTCCCGCCCTTTTATGGGCTGATGACAAAATTTTATTTATTCAGTAAACAATAATTTTGGGCTTGCTTTAACAGATACAACCGCCCGACAATTAAATACTAATGATTAAATACAATTTTTACTGGCTTTACCAAAACAAAGGGCTATAATCTCGTCTTGGCTACGGCCTGGCTGTCTTCGCAAGAACGAGTATTGTGTCGTGCATGACCTGGTTACGCCTATAGCCAATAACGTGGAACGTGTAAAAAACCAATAAAGTACATAATGCCGGAAAGTAAGGATGCGAAAAAAACGGCTATCTATTTTAAGTGTTTTTTCATTAGCGATTATGGTACCGGCAGCAATTTCATCATCTGTTGAGAACAGCGCCCTCCAGCAGAAGGCCCAGGCCTTCGTCGGGCAGGATTTGCACCTGGCAGGGCGGGAGCTTATAAGCTATCAACTAACTACCGGTGAATATGCCCTCGTTTTCAAAGATGGATTCTCAATGTCGATAGGAGTCAACAATTTTTCCAGCGACAGCGCAGTAGTCTGGCTGGAAAGTGTAACAACAGAATTTCGCGGCAGCGTCAGTATCGACTATAAAGCTATCGTCTATCTCCAGGGCAATGTATCAGTTAAACAAACTGAAGAAACCGGGACTACCGACTTAAGCCAGACAACGGTTGAAGGCGGGCAGGCAATGATTTCCCAGTTCGAGGTCAGCGGCGAAGTTTTTGCGACCGCTGATAAAAGAGAAATATCCGACCCTCGCGAACTTGAGCTTTATGCGAATGCCATTGCCTCCTGCCGAGCCATCGGGATAGATTCGAGATTCGTAGCTCAAGCCCAGATACCGGCACCCAAACCACCGGAAGAGAAAATCATAGAAAAGCCGATTACGCCGGGCGAGCTCGCAGCTGAGCCGAAAGCAAAGGAACCTCGCTTCAGGTATCCAATTAATATAGCACCTATAGAGGAAATTGCACCGAATGTGGAGATGGATGAGGAAAAAGGGGTTGCGACAGTTCAAGGCAGGTTCTACCTGTGGCAAAAGCAGGATGAGAAAGGCGGTCTGCTGGAACTACAGGCCGACAATGCCGTTATATTCTCATCACCCGCTGCCGCCAGCTCGTCACTGCCGAAAGGATTAACAACAGAAACAACGGAAGATACAGAAAAGCAGATAAAACCGGATGACTCAGCAACCCCAACGGCAGCAGAAAACGAATCCGGCACGACATCTAACACACAAAATTCACTCATTAGGGCGGAGAATGCTACAGCCGGACAAGACGATATTCTGGCCGGCTCAAATGTCAGAGCAATTTATATGTCCGGTAACGTCGTAATGACCGAAGGCCAACGAACGATTCGGGCAGACGAGGTTTACTATGATTTCGAAGAGAAAAAGGCCATTGCTGTAAAGGCAGTGATGAGAAACTTCGATGCATCGCGGGGAATACCAATTTACGTCAGGGCCGAGAAGCTGCGACAGATAGCTGAAAATAAATTTTCAGCAGAAAATATCACTTTAACAAGCAGTGAATTTTATCTGCCACAGATTTCACTTAACGCATCAGAGGTAATTATTACCGATACGACCAGCATTGACGAGCAGCAAGGCAAGGTCTCCGATAGAAGCTATGATGCACAAATGCGTGATGTTCGTTTAAAGATGTATGATAAAACGGTTTTCTACTGGCCCTTTTTGCGGAGTAACCTACAAAGGCCCGATATACCACTAAAGAGCATACATGCAGGTTATGACAGTACCTGGGGGGCCTCAATAGAGACAAGATGGTATCTGGCGCGGCTGTTGGGGTTACGAGAGCCGGAAGGAACTGACAGCACCCTGGCATTGGATTATTATGGCAAACGCGGTGTAGGCGGCGGTATTGAGATTGATTATACAAGAGAAAATTATTTCGGCAGAATTTTAGGTTATGTAATACATGACAGCGGCGATGATGACCTTGGCAGGTATTATGCAAGAAGAAACGTCAAGCCCCCACGAAAACTTCGCGGCCGGTTTCTATGGCTACACAGGCATTATCTACCTTATAACTGGCAGCTTACCACGGAGATTCACTATGCATCCGATGAATATTTTGTCGAAGAATATTACCGCAGTGAATTTAACGTAGGCAGAAGGCAGGAGGCAGTTGTTCATTTGAAGCGCATCGAGGACAACTGGGGACTTTCTTTCCTCGGCAAGACAAGAATCAACGATTTTACCGATAAGCTGGAAGAGCTACCGACCGCAGAATTTCACTGGACGGGTCAGTCCCTTTTCGACGACAGGTTTACTTTGTACAGCGATACTCAAATCAGCCAACTGCGTCAAAGGATAGGCAGCAAACATTCGACAATGATAGACGAGGGTATGTTCACATTTGCATCACATAGAACCGAGCTTGATATGCCGTTCCAGATGAATACTTTTAAGGTAGTCCCGTTTTTGGCAGGAACTTTCGGCTATGACGACCGAAGCGGCTTCAGAAGGTCGCTTGTGGACGGTACTTACACAGGCCGGCCCGGCGAGAATGGTGTCTGGATTGGTGAAGCGGGGGTGCGTTTATCATCGCGACCGTACTGGAAGGTTTACCCTGACGTCAAATCGCGACTTTGGGATTTGAACCAGTTGCGGCACGTTATCAGGCCCTACCTGACGGCTGTTGGTTATTTAGAAAGCAACTCTGTAGTTGAACAGCGTGATATACTGAACATAGGTATTTCTCAGCGGCTGCAAACCAAAAGAGGCACGGGCGATAAAACACGGACCGTTGACTGGATGCGGCTGGACACGGAATTTACGTGGGTAGGTGACTCTGAAAGCGCCAGTTCCAGCGGTCCTGACAGATTTATCTGGAATAGACCAATTGTGCCGCTGCGTGTGCTTTCGGCGCCCGGCATTTTTAACGGCGACCTTACGCCATCGCTTCAAAGATTCGAGATGTTCGGACCAAGACGCAATTATTTCGGTGCAGACTATATCTGGCGGATGAGCGATACCACTGCGGTATTGTCCGATATGTATTTTGACATGCAAAGCGGTGTGGTGGAGCAATTCAATATCGGTTTTTCGCACCTGCGCTGGCCCAATTTAAGCTATTATATAGGCAGCAGATACTTAAGACGCACCCAGATTTTGAACGAAGAAGGCTCGAATGCGTTTACTTTTGCGGCTACGTATATGCTCGACCCGAGATACACATTAATTTTCTCGCAGCAGTTTGATTTCGACTACGGGGCAAATATACGAAGCGATATAACACTCGTAAGACGCTACCACAGGATGTTCTGGTCCATAACATATAGCGCCGACGAGTCGCTGGATACCCGTTCGATTATATTCAGTATATGGCCCGAAGGCGTGCCGGAAATGGCATTTGGACCAAGAAGGTATACGAACTTTGCCGGTGTGGCTGGCTATTAACAATTGATTATCATTTAAAAAATTCGTCCCTAACTGTAGTAACAATGCAGACGCAGGCGGCAAAAAAGCTCTTGGTCTAAAGCCAACTTAAGAACTTTAAGGAGAGTATTATGGCATTGGTTAATACGAGAAAGATGTTTGAAATGGCGTATAAAAATGGTTATGCGGTTGGCGCTTTTAATGTCAACAATATGGAAATTACACAGGGCATTATAGACGCCGCAGCGGAAGAAAAAGCACCTCTTATTCTGCAGGTGTCCAGGGGTGCACGCAAATATGCGAAAATCAGCTATTTGAATGCGATTATCAATGTGGTCGTTGAGGAAAACCCGGACATCCCGATAGTAACAAATTTAGACCATGGCGATAGCTTCGAGACCTGCAAGCAATTTGTGGACGACGGCTTTACTTCGGTTATGATAGACGCTTCACATCTTCCGTTTGAGGAGAATATCGCAGTAACCAGGAAGGTAGTCGAATATGCCCATCAGCGGGATGTTGTTGTTGAAGCCGAACTGGGCCAGTTAGGTGGTATCGAAGAAGATGTTGTCGGGGTCGATGATGTCAGGAAACATCTGACCAATCCGGCCCAGGCGGTAGAGTTCGTTGAAAAGAGCGGCTGTGACTCGTTAGCTGTGGCTTGTGGAACCAGTCACGGTGCCTATAAATTCAAGAGCGAACCGACACTGGCTTTCGACGTAATACAAGAGATTGCAGATAAACTGCCCGGATTTCCGCTGGTTATGCACGGCTCAAGCAGCGTGCTAAAAGAATTCGTTGACCTTATTAACAAATACGGCGGCAATATGCCCAACGCAATGGGTGTGCCGGAAGAAGCGGTAAGCAAGGCGTCAAAGATGGCAATCTGCAAGGTTAATATCGATACGGACCTTCGGCTGGCACTGACGGCCAAAATCAGGCAGGTCTTTGCCGAGAAACCAAGCGAGTTTGACCCCCGCAAATATCTCGGCCCGGGCAGGGATGCTATCAAAGATATGGTCAAGCACAAGCTGCACGTCCTGGGGTGTGCCGGAAAGGCAGGTGAGTGCCTGTAAATAAGGAGTTTCCCAGTAAATTTCAAAATGGAGTCACAATAAAGCATTAAGATTAAGGCGACAAGTGAAAAAAAGCTTTTCAAGATTCGAAACTCATATCATTATAAGTTTGGCTCTATTATTCTATGCTTTCGGTTTTTCACCGATAGCCCTAGCAGTAGAAGCCAATGACATTTCTATAGATGCTGCCGGTGAACCAGTTGCACAAATCGATAATATTTGCTCTGCAATATATAAAGGCAAGTTCGCAAATGCCCGAGAATTTCTCGCAGAAAGCGGACAGGTCAAAAGCCCGGCTATCGCCCAGCTTACAAACATTATTTCCGAGTATGAAGCGATAGAGAAAAGCAGACAGTCAGCCCGTGAAGCTGCATATCAGGAGCAATTAGCCGAGCTGGAAAAGTTACAAACCAAATTGGAATCCTGCGATGCAAACGATGCAAATAACATCAGCGTTGTGAGCGACGCGAATGATATTCCAAAGGCGCTCTTAACCATCGCCCAGGCATGCGAGTTTGCAGATGAGCAGCAAAAGCAGGAGCTCCTGTCGAATCCGTTTGTAAAGAAAACTATTCAGAAAGCAATAGACCGGGCAGCAAAATATGAATCTGAAGGCAAATGGCTTGACGCATATATAACCTGCTATAGCTGGTTACAGGCCATCGAACCGGACAATGAGGCATATTCGGATTATGCCGACCAGCTTGTTGAGAAGGCAAATATCGTAGCATCTTTCCAGGACAGCCCCTGTGAGACTTCCATTGAGCGTTTCCGGGGCATCGAGAAAGATATGTTTATCCGGGCGATTGATTACCTGAAAGTGAATTATGTGGATATTATTGACTATCGACAAATAGCAATCAAGGCCGTCAAGCGCTGTCAGCTGCTCGGGGAGGTTTTGAAATTATCATCTTCACAGCTGTCAAATGATTTTATTGGTATATCTTCAGACGACACTATCAGGGAATCCTTTTCCCCACCCGACAGTAAAAAACTTTCGGCCTGGTTAGCAGCTCTGGCAGCAATTCTTTGGGATGAAGTCGAACAATCGCCAACAGAGTTCGATAATGACAAGTTTATCGATATTTTTGAGAAGGTGCTGGCTCTAAATTCTGCTACTGTCCAGCTGCCGGAGTCTGTGCTTGTTGCACAGTTCGCGGACGCAGCATTGTCAACGCTCGACCCTTATACGGTTATGATCTGGCCAAAGCAGGTGCAAAATTTTGAAAAGACGATGACTAATGAGTTTACAGGCATCGGCATAGAAATTACAAAACAAAAAGGGTGGTTGACCGTAGCAAGCCTGCTGACCGACACACCGGCATACAACTCCGGCCTTGATGCGGGTGATGTGATAGAAAAAGTCGATGGTATTGAAACGAAGGATATGTCTCTTACCTGCGCGGTCCAGAAAATTACAGGCCCCAAGGGGACCAAAGTGACATTGACAATAAAACGCCCCGGTGAGGAAAAAACCAAAGATATTACAATAACAAGGGCCAAAATAACTGTTACGACAATTCGGGGCTGGCAAAGGACCGAAGAGGGCAAATGGCTGTACACGATTGATGACCGGAACAAAATCGGGTATGTCCGCATCACAAGCTTTACTGAGAGAACTTCTTCAGACCTGGAAAAAATATTAGGTGAGCTTGAGGCAGATGGATTAAAGGGATTGATTCTGGACCTGCGATTCAATACCGGCGGACTCTTAGATAGTGCAGTTGCGGTAGTGGACAAATTTATTAAAGAAGGCCCGATAGTCAGAACGGAACGCGGCTTTGGCAGAGGATTAGTCTTTGAGACAGCACACGAGGAAAATACGCATCCAAATTACCCCTTCGTTATACTGCTGAATTACGGCTCAGCCAGCGCCTCTGAGATTGTCGGTGGAGCCCTGGCAGACCCGCAGTACAACCGGGCAACTTTAGTGGGCGAAAGGACTCACGGTAAAGGCAGCGTCCAAGGAGTAACGCACTATCCCGGTGGAGGAGCCCAGTTAAAATATACGATGGCGTATTATCATTTGCCTTCCGGCCAAAAAGTCGAAAGCCAGGAGGCAATGAAAAAACAGGGCAGAAAAGACTGGGGAGTCGGGCCGGATGTCGAAGTTGAATTGAGAAGCAATGAGCTTAAAAAAATGATAGACGTGCAGCGGGATAACGACGTGCTGGTCAGAGCCGGCCATGACAAAACCAAAAACCACACGAAAAAACATACTGCCGAAGAAACGCTGGCGGCTGACCCACAGTTGGCGGTCGGGGTTTTGGTTATTAAAAGCAAATTGATTCAGGAAAATGCAGAAACCATAGAACGGGAAACTGTGAAGCTTTAAATTCGGTGGTTTCGGCTTTCGGTTTTTATCCGCCTGACGTGGGGCGGGTTCGTCGTTCGTCACTCGTGACCCGTGCGACGGGAGACGGATTTCTAATACTGAGCACATTTTTGGCTTTGTCAGATATTAAAACTTTTGAGGATTGCAGATTTGACAAACACAAACGATAAAGGAAAAGCCCCTTCGCAAGGCCCATCTCCGAGCGATGCGGAGAATTTAGAACGACAGAGCCGGTTTGAACGGCAAAGGCAGGAAAAGCTGTTGTCCATTAAGGAATCGGGCATCGACCCATACGGGACGAGATTCGACGGTGCCGAGCCGACAGTTACAGTCAAAGATAGATTCAAAGACGGCGACGAGACACAACGGGCCAAATGCGCCGGCAGAATTGTATTATTGAGAGATATCGGCAAGCTCATCTTTTTAACACTGCGAGACCGCAGCGGAACTATCCAAGTTGGGCTGAGCAAAAAGCTGCTGGGCGAGGAAGCATCAGGATGGCCGCTTGCCAAGCTGCTCGAACTCGGTGACATAATAGGCACCGCCGGCCAGTTAGGCAAGACCAAAACCGGCGAGATTACAATATGGGCAGATATGCTTTGTATCTTAAGCAAATGTCTTTGTCAGCCGCCGGAGAAATTTCACGGCCTTGCAGACATCGACCTGCGTTACAGACACAGATTCGTGGACCTGTGGGCTAATCCTGAAGTAATGGAACTTTTTTTACAACGCAGTGCAATCATCGCTACTATTCGGCAGCTTCTCGAATCGAAGGGGTTTCTGGAGGTTGAGACGCCGATGATGCAGACGATAGCCGGAGGTGCCGCTGCAAAACCGTTTACAACGCATCACAACAGTCTCAATCTGGATTTATTTTTGCGTATTTCACCGGAGCTGTTTCTAAAGAGATTACTTGTCGGCGGAATGGAAAAAGTCTTTGAGCTAAACCGGAATTTTCGCAACGAGGGACTCAGCAGACGGCATAACCCTGAATTCACGATGCTTGAAATATACCAAGCCTATGCCGACTACGACGTGATGATGGACCTAACCGAGGAGATTATCTTCAGGTGCGCTGAAAAACACTCTGCGGAGCAGATTAACTTTGCAGATATGACAATTGACTATACCCGGCCCTGGCGGCGGGCCGGTTACGCGGAGCTGCTAAAGGAATATAGCGGCTGCGATATTGATGATATAGAATCCGTAAGGACAAAGGCAAGGCATCTGGAAATAGAAGAAGCGGATATGGACGATGCGGTGGTTATCAACGAGGTATTTGAGGCGACCGTTGAGGAGAACCTCATCGCTCCGACATTTGTGCTCGATTATCCGGCGGCACTGTGTCCGTTAGCCAGGCGTAAAAAAGATAATCCCAAACTGGCCGAGAGGTTTGAGCTGTTCGTCGCCAAAATGGAGCTGGCCAATGCATACACCGAATTGAACGACCCGGCTGAGCAATACGAGAATTTTCTTACCCAGTTGCGCGGCCAGGAAGAATCACTGACGAAGATGGATACTGATTATATCACGGCATTGAAATATGGTATGCCGCCGGCAGGAGGCTTGGGTATCGGAATCGACCGGCTGGTAATGGTGCTGACCGGTGCCGCGAGCATTCGGGATGTGGTGCTGTTTCCACTTCTAAAACCGATGCTTTAGCCACAGAGGGTAAAACTTTTTATTCAGCCACAGAGAAAATAAAAATTATTTAGCCACAGAGGACACAGAGGACACAGAGATAAAAAAGAATTTTAATGCAAGACGAATTGACAGAAAAAATTATCGGTGCAACTATCGAAGTTCATCGAGACCTTGGCCCTGGGCTTCTTGAGTCGATTTATGAAGAAGCTCTGTGCTATGAATTTGAACTTCAAGAGATAAAATATAAAAGACAAGTGCCAGCGGATATCATTTACAAGGGTAAAATTATCAAAGGACAGAAAATCGACCTCCTTGTTGAGGATGAAGTAGTTGTAGAAATAAAATCGCTGTCTAAAATGCCTGAAGTTGCATTGGCTCAGACCCTCTCTTATCTGAAGGCGACAAACCTCAGACGAGGGCTGATAGTAAATTTTGGTGAGAAACGACTTATCGATGGCATCAAACGAGTGGCTCTGTGATAGCCACAGAGGTCAAAAGTATTTTTTTAGCCACAGAGGACACAGAGATAAAAATGGGAATGGACACACCAGATGATTTAATAGTTGCGTATGCAGATGTCATCGCAGGACATCGAGTGTGGCTTCAGCAGTTTGACAAGCAGCGATTGAAGGAATGGGAGGATTTACTCAAGAATAATCCAGAAGCGGCTATTTGCGAAGCCGAGACCGGAAAACTTCTATCAGACCACAATGTTGATGTCCGACCTTACGAGGATTTATCTCATGGCGGGCCTGATTTTTTATGTACCAAAGACGATAAAAGATTCTATGTCGAAGTAACCTGTATAACTCAAGATGTAGCCACTAAGAAAACGACTCTGTCCCCTTCATATCCTGAGAAGGTTGACGCGCAGTTTTATAGATTTTTGACCAAACATATTCTTGGCGAGCTTCGCAAAAAAACCAAGCAATGTGCCGGGCTGGACTTGCCATGTATCGTTGCAGTTGCGACTTTGCATACTCATGCAGGGGCTCACTGTTTTAGAAAACGCGCTGTTGAAAATATTCTGACTGGTACCACACAGATAACCATGGATAATGTGCAAGAAGGGCGTGCGGCAGGTGTTCCTTATCAAACTACGGCTTTGAGTGATTCGGCATTTCTTCGCTTTTCAAAGAGAGCTGATGGAGCCATAGAATGCGCTCGCAACCCGATTTCGGCCGTTTTACTTTGTGCCTTTGGGCTAAATCCACCCAGGGTATATGGATTACTTCATCCCAACCCAATTAATCCTTTAGACAGAAAGTTACTCTCTGCAATAGAGTTCTGCAGGTTGATACCAGGTTTTGAGAGAACAGACCATTTGAAGTTTGAATGGATTTGACTATCACTGATATAATATAATTTGTTTGATTTCTCTGTGTGCTCTGTGTCCTCTGTGGCTAAAAAATTATGTGGTTTATCTCTGTGGCTAAAATAAATTGAGTGGGTAAAGGATGCTGAAATTATTTTTATGGCTGCGGTATCTGCGTAAAAAAAAGATTGTATATATGAGTATCGCCGCAGTTGCCCTGTCCGTATCGCTGCTGTTCGTCGTTGCAAGCTTGTTCACCGGTTTTATCAAAGCATTTGAACAAAGCGCTGTTGAGACAATGGGCGACGTCGTTCTTTCAGCACCGATTAAATTCGCAAAATACCCTTTGTTTATTAAACGTCTGGAACAGACAGGGGCGGTAGATGCTGCGACCGCTACACTATCGGCCCAGGGGCTTTTACATCTTGGCAAAGGTAATGTGCGTGCAGTGAACATCTGGGGGATTGAGCCCGGGCGACGGGCAAAAGTAACCAATTACAAACAGTTCCTGCATCGACAAAGAGACCTGCCGGGTGAGCCCAACTTTGATGTTCCCAATCAGCAGGCCTCTGCCACATTCGGAGGATTTGTAGGAATCGCCGTGGTAACAGAGCCGGATGAAAAAACCGATGAGTATGATAAAAATGCCGTTAAAGCCATATTTGGCCAGGATGCCGTTCTTACAACGGCGGCAATATCACAAACCGAGGAGTCCAAAAACACAACAGCACAGGTTAAGAGAAGGACTGTAAAATTTATAATTACAGACATCGTCGAGACCGGAGTCTATGAGCTCGACAAAAGATTCGTATATCTTCCGCTCGAAGAGTTACAAAGGGCTTTGTATCCGAACGAGCAGGAGCCGCTCGTTGACCAGATTCAAATTAAACTCGCAGACGGCATACAAATAGATAATGCCCTTGCACAGATTCGGGGCGTGTGGCAGGTTTTCGCCGAAGAGCAGCTCGAATGGGCCCCGTATCTTATAAAATATACCGATATAGAGACAGCAAGGCAGATGCAGAGCCGGTATATCGCTGAACTGCGAAAGCAAATGGGAGTTTTGCTGCTGATATTCGGCGTTGTGGATTGCAGTGTAATCGTGCTGATATTTTGCATATTCTATATGATTGTGATGACACGGCGAAAAGACATCGCAATAATAAAGAGCTGCGGGACAGCAAGCAGCTCAGTAATTTTTGTCTTTGTCGGTTTTGGAGTTTTTGTGGGAGTGATTGGTGCAGCCCTGGGCACCGCTCTGGGATACATTATCACAAAAAATATAAATACAATTGAACAGTGGATACGGGTGATATTTGGTTTGAAGCTGTGGAAAAGCAGTGTGTATATGTTCAGCAGGATACCAAACGATGTCAACTGGCCCTCGGCTTTACAGATTGTATTGCTGGCTGTTGCAGCCGCAGCAATCGGGGCGCTGATACCGGCGATTGTCGCAGCAAGAACAAGGCCGGTTGAGATTTTGCGATATGAATAAGCCGGTAATTAGTAATAGAATTTATCATTTAACCAATTACTTTATTTTCTGAGCTATGTATAAGATTATTCTTGCAACAAGGTATTTGGTAAAACGGCGGATAACATATTTTGCCGTGGCGGCAGTTGCGCTTTGCGTGTTTATCGTCGTAGTAGTGATGACAGTGATGACTGGCCTGGTAAGCGAATACAAACAGAAAAATCATAACTTTGTGGGTGACTGCGTTGTCGGCACCGAATCACTGGTGGGCTTTCCTTATTATGAAGACTTTATAAAAGAGCTGGACGAAAAAGATTTTATTGACGGAGCTTCGCCGGTGATAAAGAGCTATGCAATGATAAACCCGGTTGCTACAGAGCGAAATATTGCCGCCGAAATTATGGGCATAGAGCCGGTTAGACACAACAAAGTTACCACTTTTGCGCAGATGCTGTATTACCGAAAAAACAATGTATCGAAGGCGTTTGAGCCGATATATGACCCGAATCTTGCGGGTTGTGTTCTGGGAATTGACCTGGCGATAGAGCGCGATGCGAACAGCAGGTATTATCACGAAGTCAGCCCGTCCCAGACAGCCCTTTCAATCAGCTGCTTTCCATTGACTGCAAAGGGTGCGCTGGCCAAAGCGGGAACAGACCTGGTCAACACGCAAATTTTCTATTACAGCGACACCCTGCAGAGCGGATTGGCACAGGTGGACAGCTCGATGATTTATCTGCCGTTCGAACAGGCGCAGTTACTTTGTGGTATGGCCGGTCCGGTCAAAAGAGCTAATGCTATCCATATAAAGTTCAAGCCGAATGTCCAGCCACGGGACGGATGTGAAAAGACAGCTTCGCTATGGCAAAATTTCAAACAAGAAAAGGCCGGGGAAAACCAGACAGAATTGCTTGATTCCGTAACTGTGCAGGGATGGAAAGATTACAGACGGGCACACATCGCAGCAATGGAAAAGGAACAGACAATGATGATTGCGATGTTTGGCCTTGTGGGAATTACGACTGTTTTTATTGTTATTGTTGTCTTTTATATGATTATCAGCCATAAAAGCAAGGACATAGGTATTTTGAAAAGCATAGGTGTTTCGAACAGCAACATCATCCAGCTATTTTTGGCGTTTGCCTTTTTGGTGGGACTTTTGGGCTCTGCCATAGGTGCTGTGGGTGGATGGAGATTCCTGGTGCATATAAACAAGATAGAGGGCTGGCTTTTCAAACATTTCGGATTCCAGTTGTGGGACAGGACAATTTTTGCTATAGGTGACATTCCCAATCGGGTAGAATTAAGCGTTCTGACGGTTATAATTCTCATGGCGATAGCTTCCTGCCTGGTCGGTGCGCTTGTTCCAAGCTGGCAGGCGGCGAAACTAAAACCGGTTGAAACATTACAGGTGCGCCAGCTATGAGTAAGAACAGTATTATGTTGAAAGCTGAAGGACTTTATAAATCTTATCAGATGGGTGCGACTGAGGTTAAGGTGCTCAAAGGCATCGAACTGGCTGTCGGACAAGGCGAGTTCGTGGCAATAGTCGGGGCCTCAGGCAGCGGAAAAAGCACGCTCCTGCATATATTAGGTGCGCTGGATAAGCCCGATAAAGGCATCGTCAGCTTCCAGGGCCGGCAGCTAAGCCGGTTCAGCAGCGGCGAATTAAACAGGTTCCGCAATAAAATGGTGGGATTTGTTTTTCAGTTTTATCATTTATTGGACGAATTAGATGTGTTGGAAAATGTTTATCTGCCGGCGATGGCGATGAAGAGCACAATCGGATGGTTAGCATGCCGCAACTGGGCCAAAAACAGGGCAAAAGAGCTGCTCGACCAGCTCGGACTCGGCGAAAGAGCCAACCACAAGCCATATCAGTTATCGGGCGGCGAGAGGCAGAGAGTGGCTATCGGCAGGGCGTTGATGAATGAGCCGAGATTACTTCTGGCTGATGAGCCGACAGGAAATCTTGACTCTGCAACAGGAAATGGTATTTTAGACATCTTTGAAAAGTTAAACCGGGCAGGACAAACAATTGTAATGGTAACCCACGATGAGAGAATCGCGGAAAGGGCCGGCAGAATTATAACGTTAGCTGATGGTAAAATAGAGCATAAAAGCACAATAGCATAAGAATCCGACAAATCTGCGTCCTGTGCAATATTGTATACTTATTAACGGGAGATTTTATGGCATTGAAAATCTGGCTCGATGACAAACTCGTTGACAAAGCAGATGCTAAAATATCTGTCTTTGACCATGGTCTTCTTTATGGCGACGGAGTTTTCGAGGGTATTCGTATCTACAACGGCACAACTTTTGAGCTCCAGGCCCATATCAAACGGCTTTATGAATCTGCGAAAGCGATTCGTCTTGAAATTCCGATAAACCAACAAAAGCTTATCGATGCGATTGAAAAAACCATTGAAGCAAATGACATTGTTGACGGTTATATTCGGCTTGTGGTCACGCGTGGAGTGGGAACTCTGGGTATCAATCCTTTTATTTGCGAAAACAGCAAATTGATTATCATAGCGGACAGCATCCAGCTTTACCCAGAAGAGCTTTACGAAAAAGGGATGAAGGTAATCAGTGCAACCACAGTGCGCAATCATCCGCTGACACTTCCACCTCAGATTAAGAGCTTAAACTACCTCAATAACATTCTGGCCAAGATCGAAGCGCTGGACAAAGATGTGCCAGAGGCAATTATGTATAACCATGAGGGATACGTTGCCGAAGCGACAGGCGATAATGTTTTCATTGTGAAAGACTCCTGTATTTTCACACCACCGATTGAAGCTGGAACGTTGGACGGGATAACACGGGCTCTTGTTATCAAACTGGCCAAGGGAGAAAAAATCGAGGTGACTGAAAAGAACCTTACGAGATTTGATTTATATATCTGTGATGAACTCTTCCTTACCGGCACGGCTGCCGAAATTATCGGCATCATCGAGATAGACGGCAGAGTTATCGGTGACGGCAGTCCCGGACCAATTACAAAACAGCTAAGAAAAAAATTCTTCAAATACATCCACGGAAAGGAGAAATAGCGTTTACCGTACAGGCACAAACCTCGACTCTTGGCTATCACCGGGCAAATATCAAACTTCTTATCTGCTGTGAGCGCTATACACAAAAGTAATGGAGTCATCGGCATATATTGACCATTTGCTGCGCTTAAGAGCAGGCACATCCAGCGACATTCAACGGAATGATGTCCCTGCTTTTAAGCTTATTGACGGACAGTTACGCAAAGTAAAAAAACTCATCAAAGAGCAACTGAACATCTCAGAAAAAACAGGGATTATTAATCAGTTGCTGGAATATATGAACACCTGCAGCGGAAAAATGCTCCGACCCGGATTAGTCCTGCTCTCAGGCAGCGCCGTCAATGAAATCACTGATGAGCACCTTCATATTGCAGCAATTTTTGAGATGATTCATAATGCCACGCTCCTGCACGATGACGTCATAGATGATGGACAAAGACGCCGTGGACAACCCACAATAAATAATCTATGGGGTAACGAAGCAGCGGTGTTGTTCGGCGATTTTTTGCTAAGTCGGGTATTTAAGATGTGTGCCGGCTTAGAGCCGCGCATAGCAAAAGAAATTACCGCTACCGCCGGGCGAATCTGCGAAGGCGAACTGAGACAGGTGAGCGAAAGCCGGAACTGGCAGCTCGGCGAATCGCAATACACCGACATAATCACTGAAAAAAGCGCCTACATTTTTGGCAGCTGCTGCTATCTTGGCGGTCTTCTGGCAGAAGGCACTGAAATGCAGCTTCAATCACTCAGACGTTTCGGCTTAAATGCCGGTATTGCATTTCAAATCACAGACGATTTACTGGATATAATCGGCGACGAAAGAAAAACAGGAAAAACACTCGGCAGTGATGCTGATAAAAACAAATTGACTCTGGCGTTAATACACCTGCTAAGAGCTGCGAATGAGAATGAAAAAAACGCAATTCAAAATAAGTTAAGCGCCGCTGGAGAAAATACGGCCACCCTCACAGAGATGCTTCATTCCCGCGGCAGTCTAGAATATGCACAAGGCCGGGCGCAAGAATTCATTGCAAGGGCGATTGCAGCATTATCTAACTTGAAAGATAGTGATGCTAAAGATGCTTTGATTGAAACAGCAAAATTTATGGTCAACAGGGCTGTTTAGTAAAGACTGATATATACAAAACCGCTTGCAGCCCTGCGTCAGATTAAGCGTTTACCTAAACGAGGAGGCAAGGTCGGTGTAATCGACAACGGTATTTATCCGTTAATCAAAATTTCATATCCGCCCTTGCTTAACAAATTTCAACCTAACGAACACCTCTATATAAAATGAAATAAAATTTCCAACTCCCTGCTTAAAACGCCTTTTGCAACTTACAAGTTCATCGGTATTAAGCAGCAAATCAAATGAAAGAAAATGCTCCCGGGGAATT
>CAZBWE010000038.1:0-3180 GCA_964495465.1 uncultured Pirellulales bacterium | reverse complement strand
AAGTTCATCGGTATTAAGCAGCAAATCAAATGAAAGAAAATGCTCCCGGGGAATTTTTATGGAGGAAAATGCAGAAAATCGGAGCATCCACCCATATATTGAAACCCTCCGAGCAACGGCTACACACCTTTTATCATATGCAAATATTGCGAAATAAATTTTCGACAGTTTTACATATCTTACGTATAATAATACTTGATGAATGAGGGTAAGACCGATAATAAATTGTTTTTCCAGACCGAAGAGGCCAATATGGCATCGGCAGTGCCTCTGGCAGCCCGGATGAGGCCGAAAAAACTCGATGAGTTTATCGGGCAAAAGCACATTCTTGGGCCGGATAAGCTGCTGACGAGAATGCTCCAGGCCGACAAGCTCAGTAGTCTGATATTTTACGGGCCACCGGGAGTCGGCAAAACCTCACTGGCAACGGTGATCGCAAATTACACAAAGGCCAAATTTTACTATCTCAGTGCGCCTGCAGCCAGTGTTAAAGAAATTCGTCAGATAATCAACAGCGCCCAAGACCGACTTGCAGCCAGCGCAGCAAGGACTGTGCTTTGTATCGATGAAATTCATCGCTTTAACCGGGCCCAGCAGGATGTCCTGTTGAATGATGTCGAAGCAGGAGTTTTAATCCTGATAGGTGTTACCACGGAAAATCCTTTCTTTTCAATCAATTCGCCGCTCATTTCCCGAAGCACTGTATTTAACTTCGAACTGCTCCGTCAGGAAGAGGTTTTGCAATTACTCAAAACAGCAATAGATGATACCGAGCGGGGCCTTGGTAAATTTCATATTGAGGCGGATGAAGAGGCATTAAAATATCTGGCCTTTATGTGTGATGGCGATGCACGAAAAGCCCTGACTGCTCTGGAAATAGGCGTGTTATCACAGGCAGCTCGAAAAGAAAAACCGAGCGTAATAAAATTTAATCTGGAAGTTGCGAAGGAGTCGATACAACAAAAGACGTTTGTCTATGACGGCACAGGCGATACGCATTACGATTTGGCCAGCGCTTTTCAAAAGAGTATGCGAGGCAGCGACCCTGATGCCACTGTTTACTGGCTTGCGAGGATGCTCACCGGCGGAGAGGATACGCGTTTTATAGCCCGCCGGATTGCCGTTTGCGCAGCCGAAGACGTTGGAAATGCTGACCCAACGGCGACGGTTTTAGCTGCCGCAGCCGTTCAGATATCTGAGTTTATCGGATTGCCGGAAGCCCAACTGGCGCTGGGGCAGGCAGCTATATATGTTGCCTGTGCACCAAAATCAAATGCTGCTGCTTCTGCTGTTTGGCAGGCGATGACAGATGTAAAACAGGAGCCAGTCAAAGCCGTGCCAAAACATCTGAAAGACAGCCATTATCCAGCCGCGAAAAAATACGGCTACGGTGTCGATTATAAATATCCGCACAATTTCAAAGATGGTTTTGTGCCGCAGGAGTATCTTCCGGAGCCGGCGAAGAAATACTATATACCGAAAGAAAACGGATACGAAAAAAATATCAAGCTTTATTTACAAAAGCTGCAATCCCTGATACAAAATAGCAAATCGGTCAAAAAGAACACTGGGAAAAAGGATAGCTGAATGGATAAGAGTCAGTTGCGTCACGAGCTGCAGAACCGTCTGCTCGAGATGAGCGAACAGCAAAGAAGCGAAAAAAACCGCAAGGCCTGCCGCAATTTAATCTCTACAGAGCAATTTCAAAATGCATCAGTAATAATGATGTATCTGTCTCTTCCGCATGAGGTGGACACCACCGAGCCGATACTTCACGCCTGGCAGCTCGGAAAAACAGTGTCGGTGCCGAAGATTTCCTGGCAGCAGAGACATATGATACCGGTGCAGATAAATTCACTGGAAACAGGTTTTTCGACCAGTGCCAACGGCTTGAGGAATCCGACAACGGGCGTGCCGGTGCCGTTCGAAGAGATTGATTTGGTGATTGCGCCGGCGCTTGGATTCGACAGAAAGGGTAACCGGCTCGGTCGCGGCGGCTCATACTACGACAGATTCTTCGCTAATAAGAAACTTAAGGCATCCAGATGCGGCTTTGCTTTTTCTGAGCAGGTGCTCGACTCGTTACCAGTAACAGATGGTGATGAACCGGTGGATTTTCTGGTGACGGATGAGGAAATAATATATATCAACAATCGGAAAGGAGAATAAGATGGCGCGTTATCCGCTGAGCAGGCGAAGAAGCCGGCGACTAAACCGAATGAACATTATTTTACCTTTGGTTATTATCGTTGCGGTAATTGTCTTCGTCTATGGTTTTAATCCGTTCGGCAAAAACAAAAAGCAGGCACCTGTCCCCCCAAATGACGTCAATGTGTCGGAAGTAAATCAGGCAACCCTGTTTGAGCCACCGGCGCTGCCATTGGAACCAAATCTACTGACAATACCCGAGCCAACTGCCGAGTCTAATCCCGAAGTGGGTGAGCTTATAGCCGAAGCTATGGCGTTGATTAACGAAAATACGGGCAGGATTATAGAAGCCCGCAACATTTTGAACGAGGCGCTGCCAATGCCAATGAGCAGCCAACAGCGGGAGTTTGTCAAAAACCAGCTATCTGCACTCGCTGATAAATGGCTGTTCAGCAGGTCTGTTTTCCCCGAGGACAAACTTTGCGGCAGTTACACGGTCAAGCAGGGCGACCAGCTTAGAGCAATCGGAAAGCAACATAAGGTGCCGTATGAGATTTTAATGCAGATTAATAATATTTCGCGTCCGGAAGCCCTGCAGGCGGGAGAAACGATAAAGGTCATCAACGGCCCGTTCCACGCCAGGGTATTTCGCTCGACTTATACGATGGATTTGTATCTTCAGAATACTTATGTCCGTAGTTTCCCCGTGGGTCTGGGCAAGCCGGGTATGGAGACGCCTACAGGGCTTTGGATTGTCAAGCAGGGCGGCAAGCTGATTAAGCCGGTATGGACCGACCCGATTACCGGCAAAACATATCATCCTGAAAATCCGGACTATCCTTTGGGTTCAAGATGGATAGGACTGAAAGGTATTAGTGGACAGGCCAAAGACAGGACCGGCTTTGCCATTCACGGTACAAAAAAGCCCGACGAAATTGGCACTCCCGGCTCACAAGGATGCATCAGACTGCACAATGGCGATGTAACACTTGTCTATAACTTACTGGAGCCGGGCTTCTCGCAGGTGGAAGT
>CAZBWE010000037.1:0-22436 GCA_964495465.1 uncultured Pirellulales bacterium | reverse complement strand
GGCGTATTATGAAGCCCTGTATGAGCGGCTGGAGGCCAAAAAGACTATTCTGGAAAAGAGAATAGAGGAACTGTTGGCCGAGGAGATTGCAAAACTCGGATTCGGGGACTTTGACGAGGACAAATTCGCTGCATACAGAGATGCGAGCTTAGCATTTGTGGATGAACGGATGGAAAGCTACAATCCGGTTGGGATTCAGTATCTTTTCGACCGGACGAGCGTTAAGGATGCCTTTGAATTGGAATTGCAGCTTAACTGGTACGACAGCCGGGAGGAATTTGAGGATTTGGTGAAATTGGCACGCGAAAAGGCCCAGACTGAGATGACAGAGCGGAAATTACGGCTGTTAGCGGATGAGATGATAAAAGAAGCAGGGGCCTTTCCGGACAGGAGCATTATATCAGCTTACAAAGCAAAACCGGCCCTGCAGAAGCTGCCGGATTATATTGTAGCGCGAGCCATTGAAGAAATCACTGAATAGCAAAAATCCTTGTATCCAATTTTTTTCACAGATTTAGCTAATAATAATTTCAGTAAGAAAGAGCCGATATCACGATTAGCAGACTAAAATAATAAGGATTCTGGATTCCCGCTTTTGCGGGAATGACAATAGTAGCTAATCGGCTCTAATTAACTGGGATTGATATGATAGGGCATTAAGGATGCCTATCGTTCTAATCGAGCAGGGCGAGCTTGTTTCCATATCCGACTATGATTGTCGAAAGAATTAGTATTGTCAGTCCGAGAGCAATCCACAAATGGGTGCGTCTGCTTGTTCCTTTCCATTCCTTCAGGGCAATTCCCCAAAGAGTGCTGAAAATTATTATACTGGCCATATGTAATGTCCAGCTCGAGAAATCGTATTTGCCCATTTTGGTTGTGCCCATGCCGTAGAAGAAAAACTGCAGATACCAGAGAACACCGGCAAAAATGCAGAAAAGGTAATTCTTTGCCAGGGAGATTTTTTCACTGCCGTAGGTGCTGCGAAAATAATCTTTCAGCGTGCCTTTTCTCAAAATCAAATACATACACCAGATAACATTTGTGGTAAATCCGCCTAACAGCACCACCGCCAAAACAGGGAGAGTTTGCCAGAGATTCGGTGCCCCGTTTTCAATCGCAATCGCTGCAATTGGTTTGCCCGCAGCCAGCCCGTAAGACATTGATGCGCTCATAGCACCGGCAAAAAGTGCCACAATCAGCCCCTTAAGAAAATTGAACTCTTGGACTTTCTCCTTCTTTTGTTCGTCAGAAAGCTCTTTTTCTTTATTCATCCCGGCTTTGCCGCTAAGCGTAATACCGAAAAGGCATACGAACACGCCAAACAGAATTACCCGGCCTGAGACTGTCTGGATGACCGAGGCGAATTCTCCCCGGAATAAAGGAGGAACCAATGTGCCAAAGGCCGCACATAATCCCAGAGCGATGGCGTATCCGAGGGCTATTCCCAGGTAGCGCATCGTGAGGCCGAAGGTCAGGCCGCCGATTCCCCAAAGAACGCCGAAAAACCATGTCCAGAATAAAGTGCTCAAAGGTGCCTGGCTGATGATATCGAATGAATTGGGAATTATTAGTAGCGAGACAATCAAAGGCGTAACAATCCAGCTAAAGAAGCCGCCTAAAATCCAGTAGTTCTCCCAGGCCCAGCCCTTGACCTGTTTATATGGTAAGTAAAAGCTTGCCGCGGCGAGACCGCCAATTGCGTGCAGGACAAGTCCCAAGAATGGATTTGGCTCCATAGCTCGTATTCTTTCTGTTTTACTCTTTATTAATCAGGATTTGCACCGGCCCTAAAAGACCGCTGCGGCGAAGGTCCCATTCGGGACGCACATTTATATTTGTCCGTGTCAACCGTTTTTCCTTCGGCAAATCTCTATCGCCGACCAATCTGTTTCGCCAGGAGTTGACGACTTCAATTACAAGGTTATTCTCACCGTTTTGCACTATGTCTGTAACATCCACTCGGAATGGTTTTGTCCAGAGGATTTTTAAATCGGTTCCGTTTAACTTCACTTTTGCAATTCCGGTATCGAGAACCTCTCCTAAGTCCAAAACATATTGTCTTGCCGGTGTTTTCCGGTCGGAAAGATTGAAGGTGGTTGTATATGTTGCTTTACCTGAGTAGAAGCGGATTTCTTGCTCCGGCCGCTCTGTCCAGCTAATCAGCCGGTCGAATCGCACTTTTGCGGGGCCTCCCCATTGTGGGTCAAAAGATACGTCCCAGGGGCCTTGAATTTCCTGCAGGATTTTATATTCGAAATGATTTTTTTCAGCATCGCCTTGTTTCGTGCTTAAAATCGGCTCTCGAAATGCGACAAACAACGAACCGTAAGGGGGAAACCTCAACGGCACTTCGGTTCGGCCGTCAATTTGCCTGAACGCTTTTGCTTTACAGATATCGCCGGTAATAGGATTCCATAGCTCCGGCTGTTGACCGGAAATTCGAAAGGCACAAGTTACGTCTTCCTCGCGTTCTTTCTGGTTACAGACAAAATAGATGTGCATTTCATCGATAGTGTAGTGAATATAATCGAAAACCGAATCTTTCTCATTATTTTGAAACTCGACATCAGGTTTTATGCCGTTTTCCAGAAGCACTTCCCGGCTGCTTTTGCCCCAAATGATTCTGCCTTTGCCGGATTGTTTTTGTCCGGCCTGGCTGGGGGATTGTCCCCAAAGCTCATCCGCGAGTCTTCCGAGCTCTTTTTCGCTTTCAGGATAACCGACTAAGCTGACGGTTTTTTCCGGTTTGGGGCCGATTACAGTTGCTCCTTCGTGAACAAGCTCGTGCACTTTCTTCAGAACTGCAAGTGAAAGCACCTTATGGTTTGGCAGGACAAGCACCCGGTAGCTGATTCCGCCGGGAACAACAATATAGTTGTCTTTTACTGTCAGCTTGAGGAATATCTCTTCATTCGTAACATCATAGTCGAAGCCGGGCAGCGACTGCGCCGGGTCGGCCTCTTTTAGTTGGGCAAGATTCGGAACGTGGTCTCCATAATAATAAAGGACATCGGCCACAAACTTGCCCTGTTGTATTAGATACTGGCAGCGGTTCAGATAAATAATAAAGGCATCTGCGTAATCCCACCAGGTTACATTGGGATTAAAATGAGTCCCTGCAAAATACTCTTGGCCTGGTATCCCCATTTCCATGGGTGAACAGGTAAATGTATGGACAAAGACGAGGTTTAGGCCGGAACAGGCCTCGTGGTCAAAACTGGGCTTTTGAGATGCCCATAATACATCATCCCAGTGCGGCCCGATTGAGGTGAACGCCTCTGCCCCCACCAGCTTCTTGTTGTAGATGTGAGCGGCAGAGGATGATTGTTTTACGAAGAACCGTTGTTCGGGGCGTGGCCGGTGCGGCGACGGCACCCAAAACTCGCCCATTGCAATGTCATTTCGTCCCAGGCATTTAATGGCGTCGAAGGGCCCTGCATGGGGCCCACCGGATTCGGGGTGAATACCTATGTTATGTTGATGTGCCAATTCCGCAAAAATTTGATAGTGGTTCTCTGCAACGCAATCGCCAACGGTCTTGCGAAAATCCGCCAGGAATCGATTGCTAACGTCTCTGCTTTCTACAATCTTGCCGGTAATAATCGGCAGATATGGAATTGGGTCGTAACCGCGTCTTTCCTTAAATTCGGATGGAAAGTTGCCTGTCCAGTTCGCACCGCCGCATTCCCAGCTGTCCGTTTGCAAATACTTAAGGCATTTTCCGGCCAGCGGCCCGATGTCATTAAGTAATGGTTCTACCACGTCATTCCAGTATGTTCGCAGGGCCTCGGCTTCCATATAGTCAATTACGTGTCCTTTCCAGTCTGCACTGTATGTGCTGACACCGGCATCGCTTAGAGTGTAACCAAAACGCAAAATACACCACTTGCCTGAAGGCACCTGCCACTTAAGGACTCCCTCAGGCGTCATTTTATCTGTAATGTTCAGGACGTCTTTGATATTAGTATCCTGTTCACCTGGAATAGCCGGGATATCTTCCAGCAGGAACCGGCAGTCCGGTGCCGACATACCGATTTCGTGGCTCGCAGCTTTGGCTTGCAGGTTTTGGATCGGTTTTCTCAGGACACCACCGGAAAAACTGTTTCCTTCGATATCAGTCAAATAAAGCTCTGCTACCTGGACATTGCGGGTATTTTCAGGGAAACGGGCATCGTAAGAGCTTTCGAAAAGCAAACGAAATACTCTCCCGGAAACGGAATTGAAAGTTTCCTTGTATGTTTCACCATCTTTGACTTCAAATATATGAATATTTTCAAGCACATTGTCATCAGTGTTAACCTGTAATCGACACCTGCGGGGGCCATACCCCGGCCGACCTTTGATACTAATGCCTGATATTGTGATGTTTTCTTCGAAGGATAATTCGAGCCACTCAGGTTTTTTGTTGGAAGGTCCCTGGCCCTGCTCTGTGCCCGAGCTGACCCAGAAGGTATTTTCATCTGCGTCGATTGCATTCTCACACGGGTATTGAGATTGATATGAGCTTGCTTTTATTGATGGTTTTTGCAGGTCTTGTGCGCCTTTAACGGGAAATGCCAGAACCGCAATGTCTTTGTAGAAACCGTCTCTTTTTTGTGGCTCGGATAATCTCCGTTCAAGTGATACAGGCCCTTCAACCTGTGTTTCGGACCAGGTCAGCATTTTTGCAGCCGTATCAGGTGTTACATGGGGTCCGCCGAGATTCCAGCCGCTTTGAATACTCAGGCCCAGCTCCAGCCCGAGTCTATTGGCTTCCTTGACGGCGTGCCTGAAAAGCTCACGCCATTCGGGTCCGGCAAAGGTCGGCCCTGCGGGGACCTGTCTGTTGCCTCGTTGTTCCGCTCCTCCGGCATCGAAGATTAACGCTCCGCTGAAGTTCTTTGCTCTCATTTCTTCCAAATCACGGGTAATCGCCTCCTTGGTAACATTACTGTTGAGCCACCACCAGAAGCAGCGAACGCCCGTACTTCGAGGCGGATTGACGAATCCTTCTTCAAGCGGCTTATTATCCGCCGCAGCATTAGTGACTCCGACCAGAATAAGCCAGAATGAAAGAAAATAAGCAGATAGTTTCATAAATCAGACCGCCTTTCTATGGTAAGAGTTTCCTTACTTTTTATCGTAACTTTGGCTCAATCCTTTCTAATCGTTGACTTTACGGTATTATCAATTGAGGGAAAAGTCAATTATTCTAAGAGGTGTGGATTGTCCGGTATATGAGGGGCTTTCCTGAACCATTACGGAAAGGATTTCTTCCTGTGTGAAACGATGGTGGTCGCCTAACATCTCGTTTACAAACGGCCCGGATTCAACGTGTATAATCGGAGTAGGAACTGTGCCCGGCAAAATTCAGATATAAACTGCCAACCGTCTGGTACGCCTGACCATGATGTGTGCCCATCATGTAACTGTTATAGAGACTTTCGGCGGTATTCCGGTTGATGAAGAGTTCGTTGCGTATCTGATCAAGATAATTCTTGGCCGTGGGCCTGGACGGATCGTTCGGCTGGCCTGTCCAGAGCGTATCCTCGTTGAGCTGGATCCGGTCGGTGACGACCTCGCCGAAAACCATTCCGCCCAAACGGCCACAGGTTTGCTTTGATGAGAGGCCCAAGCAATTATTGATGTTTGGAAAACTAATGGAACAAAACAGATTGTCACTCCTGCGCAAGCAGGAGTCCAGAAAACACTGATAAAACGACTGGATTCCCGCTTTCGCGGGAATGACATCTCTGCTTTGTTTGTATGGCAACGTTCCATTTAATATGAAAAGGTCAATAGTATCTGATGTGCGAAGGCCGATACCTGCATATCCTGACCGGCGAGCTCGTTACGATTATGAATACAAGCGTAACGGCGTTGCAAATTTGTTTATGATATTCGAGCCGTTGAAGGGCCAAAGGCAGGTGAAAGTTACCGACAGAAGGACAAAGAAGGATTTTGCCGAATGTATGCGTGAGCTTGTAGATGTCATTTACCCGGATGCAGAGCGAATTGTTTTGGTGATGGATAATCTTAATACTCACAAGAAGGCATCTTTGTATGAAGCATTCGCACCTTCTGAGGCCAAACGCATAGCGGATAACCTTGAGATTCACTATACACCGAAACACGGCAGCTGGTTAAATATGGCTGAAATAGAAATGAGTGTTATGTCACGACAGTGCTTGCGCGAAAGGATGGATAACATTCAACAACTTGCAAAAGAGACATTGCTTTGGCAACAGCATCGCAATTGTAAAGAGGTGAAGGTAAACTGGCGGTTTACAACAGATGATGCACGAATAAAGCTGAAAAAACTATATCCATCAATTGATTAGAGACAAAGCACTAGAGATCATATACCAAAACAAACCCCGGACATTACTCGATAGCTTCTTTCTGAGCAGCCGTCCAGCAAGAGGGGCAAGAAATAGGCTTCAAGTTTTACAAGAAGAGATCTGCAAGTGCGTTAAGCAGCGTAGTAAGGTTAGCAACCCAGTATGGTTAATTAGCTTTGGTTCTGGTCCTGGGCACGAGATTCTTGGCGCTATTGAGAGGCTCATAGGCACGGTTGTAAAAGCCACGTGTGTGGATAAAGAACCAAGTGCCCCCAATCCGCTCAGCAAACCATGCTGTGTTGCCGGTAGCTTCAACCGCAATCTTGTCTTGCTTACGCAAGGTCTTGAGAAATTGCTCAATCTTTCTGATGTCGAATGTTGCAATCCGCTGTTTGCCCTGACAGCTTAGTCAGCACACGGTAAAGCTGTCGGTGTGCAGGTCTACTCCTAAATAGCTCATCTGATTTTCTCCTAATCTAACTCAAACTGACCGATTCGGACTGTCATACCTGCGAAAGCAGGTAGGTCGGAGCTCGCCCCGACAATTGCATCTGAAAAATCGGCAGTTATATCACTTTCTATATGAATTTCGGTCAGTTTGAGTAACCTTACATTTATTTATAGCTTTATCTACCAGTTGTCTGCTAATTCTGCGAAATCCAAAAAGTCAACATCCGCATCGCCGTCAAGATCGGCTCCATCACATGCAGGAATGTCCGCACAATCGAAGACAAGCCACTGAGCTACAAGTCCCGCCAGGTCCTCTATACCCCGAACTCCAGAATAGATATTGGTTACATAAATAATCATACAAGCTGTATCATAAAGACCACCGGTATCTTCCACGCGAACCGTAAATACATTTTCACCAACATCCGAATCCGACGGAGTTCCCGAAAGCAAACCATCACTCGCAACCGTCAGCCAGGCAGGGCCGCTGACTTTGCTGATAACAATAGGATTGCTATCAGGGTCAATCGTGTCACCAGCCAGAGTCTGTCCGGTATATGCGTCATCCTCATTTGCGTCGGACTTGAAAACGGGATCGCTGGTAAAATATGGCTGGTCGTTCGAAGCCAACGCTTCCACTTCCGACGGGCTTAAGGCACTTGAATATATACGGAAATCGTCCACATGACCATTCAGGTAGGGGTCTGGGTATTGAGACCTGCCTATGTAATTATTCGTTGTGACGCCGAGAGAATCCGGAGTGAGGCTCATTGAGCTGTTTCGTCCGACTTCATCACCGTTTACGTAAAGAATGCCCGTATTGCCGTCGAGCGTTACAGCCACATGCGTCCATGCACCTGCCGCCGGAAGCTCGTCGTCGCCATTTATAACCTGTTCAGCGCCTGCTCCACTGGTGGTTATGGCGAAACGCACTGTGTGCGACCAGCCGTTACTCGGTGTCAGGAACATGTTTACAGACGTACCAGTTCCAAAGTCAAACACGCGCGACCAGTCGCTGACAATATCCGGGTAAACCCAGGCAGAGATAGTAAAGTCGGTCAGACCGTCAACCACGCCGGAAGGCAGACTCACGTAGTCATTGGAACCATCCAAATTAACGGCGTTGTGGTACTTTCCTGCGGTCCAGGTTGGGCCGCTGATGAGTGTACCGTCCCAGCCGTTGCCGGTGACATCGGAGGCGGTTGTACCGCTGGTTTCATCATAATTCAGATAAGCATGCAGGATTAGCGGCGTCGCTTCGGCACTGTCGGCACTCTCTCCGTCGGGACCGACGGCGCTGACTACATAGTGGTAGGTCGTGCCGGCAACCACGTCCGTATCGATGTAACTGGTTGTCGTCACATTGGCGGCAATGGTTGTGTAGGGGCCGCCGCTGGTGGTGGAGCGTTTGACGTTATAACCGGTAGCGGTAATGGATGCCATCCAGTTCAAAGTCACCTGCTCACCCGTCGACGTTGCGGTCAGACCGGTCGGTGCCGGCGGAGGCCAAGGCGAGAGGTAGGAGCCGGGTATCACCTTCCGGCCGATACCGGTGCTCTGCCAGGCCACCGCGAGGTTGTCACCGCCGTTGCCTTCTTTATGCAAGGCTTCGATGTAGTACTTCTGTCCTGCGGTCAGCGAAATCGCCGCCGACTGCTGGTTGGTGTACTTTGTCCAGTCCTGCGAGTTCGTCCAGCCCGGCACATATGCAATCAGCGATGCGTTCGCCGGATTTTCGTCCGTGCTCAGCCACAGTTCGCAGTTGTCATCGCCGGCGATCCAGAACGTGTACTCGTCAGTGAACACCGGATGAATATAACCGCGCACCCGTGTACCATAGTTATCCGCCCAGTCAGTCGGCGCCTCGAACGAGGTTAGCTCGTTGCAACCGGTGCGATTGTCGGGATAATTTTGATTCGACGTCAGGTTGCTGACCGCCGTGCCGCCGATTCCTTCCCACCACTCGCGGAGAATAGTACCACTGCCGCCTCCGCCGCTGGGCATGACGTCGCCGACTTCGCTGGAATAGGATGACTCATTGCCCGAGGAATCAACAGCTGTGACCACGTAATAATAGGTCGTGCCGTTAGTCACCGACGAGTCGATATATTCCGAGATGGTGAGGTATTCAAGGGGAAGGGGACCATTTATCTTGCTGTAGTCCGAGCCGGGCGTCGTGGAGCGATAGACCTTGTAGCCGGCCAGATCAGGCTCGCTGTTGTTGTTCCAATCGAGCCAGACCTCCCCGTCGTCCGGCGTTGCCATCAGACCTGCCGGTGCTGCCGGAGGAGTTGTATCACGATACAACGCACTGTTTGGTATCAACTCCTTGGTGGTGCCAGGACCTTCCCAACGAACTTCCAGGCCATGGTCGCCACCTTTCTCAAACATGGTGACCCTGATTGCGTGCATGCCGGCCTGCAAACCAATCTGGCCTGATGCCTCCTGCATCTCGTGCAGGCCGTCATTGTTCACCACTTCCGGCGGACCGATGTATAACTTGCTGCCCTCGTCCGAAGTCGTATAAAACGTGTATGTTCCATCGGCCGGTATATCAACGTAGCCTTCGAACACAAACCCGAAATAATCGGCACTGGGCGGACTGCTCACATCAAAATTCGCGCACAGCCCTTCTTCGACCGGCGTCAATGAGTCAAAATCCGGCAGCATATCCCACGTGCCTTCATAATATTTATACTCCAACCCATTCACAGGTTCTGCCGGATTACCCGGCTTGGTGCCGTCAGGAGCGCACCAGGTATATGTTTGCCACCACTCGAATGCCGCTTGCGCGCCCTCCTTTGAAATCATTAGTGAGCAATCTTGCGGACGTCCGTTATTAAGATCAAGAACGTCTCCAAGAAAACCGATCATCCATGAGACGTTGCCGTCGCTATCAATGCAGCCCTTGAGCGCACTGCCAAAGCCCGCCGTGGTCCCGTTGCACAGGTTCCGGGGGTCTTCAGGGATTGGAAACCAAAAACATTCCGTGATGATCATCGGCCAATGGTCCGTGGCAGGCCTGTATTGCGAGTTCCACAGGTTCTGCAACGCCGTGGTGTTGTCGAACACGCCGCCATACGCCGGATAAAAATGGCACGCAACACCGATATTCGAACCGGAGAAGGGATATTGGTCCCATTGGTAGGGCGAACCCTGCCACTCCAGGGTCGGAACCCAGATGACGTTGTCTGCGCCCGTGTTCCGTATCGTATCTATGATGGGCTGAATCCAGTCTCTAAAGGCACTAAAGTATTGCGGTGCGTGGTTGCCCCAGTCGCCGTTGCCCGGCGAGGATTCGACGTCGACCGGCTCGTTCATGAGCTCGAACATGATGTTGTCCGCGTTTTTGACGCCCGAAGCGTTGGCAACGGTCTCCCAGAAGGTGATCAGGCGCTGCTGTTCTACTACACCCGCGTTATGGGTGCCGTTATCGGGTGTGTTAATCGGCCCCGTCGCGCTAAGCACCAGGTAGAGGCCGCGCGACCTGAGATGGTCGGCGTAAGGAACAATAAAGTTATTGATCCAGGCGTTGAACTGTGTTGAGTTGACCAGCCCAGACTCGCTCGTCCAACCGCCGATCGCGTCGGTATTGACACGCACAAAGGTGCAATACCATCCGTGGGTATGGCCATATCTTGTGCTGGTGTCGCTCATGACGTCCGCCGCTTCCTTCATAAAGTCCAAAAAGTCGGCGACGTTGCTTGGATTGGTCCAGTCGGTCGGATCGCTGTACCATCTCCCCTGGCCGTTAAACCAGCTCGCCGTAGGCTGCATCCATCCTCCCATGAGACACACGTTGTGGCCGCTGGGATTCTGCAGGTTGCGACCGCTGACATGCAGCATGGGCGTGGCCATTCCTTGCCAGGCCTGCGCACGGTTTGTAAATGCACTGATCACGATCATCGCTATGATAAGAAAGGAACATGTCTTTAGATAGTAAGGCTGTTTCCTTCGATTCTGCGATTTCATGCCTGCGCAGTACAAAATAATCGCGATCATTATTCTTACGATCCTTTTCTGGTATTACTGCATGCCTTGATTCTTTATTCCATGCCTTTGAGCCAGTCAATCGCCAACTCCGCGTAGTCAGCCAAGTTGACCGATTCATCGTTGTTGAAATCAGCCGGCTGGGGCGGCGTTTGCAGATACTGACCGGCGAACATGTATAAATCCACTAAATCCACGTCCCCGTCCCCGTCTAGGTCGGTCGGCAGTGCTTGTGTTTGTTGATGGAATTTGAACCAGTTGACATTGAACAGGTAGCTGCCGCCGCCGGTAAATTTCAGGTATAAGTCATGTATCCCGGTTGCGCCGCTCACGGAACAGGAATGGGTTTCCCAACTTTGCCAGCCGCTGGTGCCCGGCACCTTGCAGGTTCCCACCAGCGTCCCTGTTAAGCTGTCAAGATACAGCTCGATGTTGCCGCCGCTGGTGTCCGATGCTACTCTGGCGTCAAAGGAAATCGCGCCGCTGTCGAAACCGATATTGTTGTAAACGGCATAATCCCCGTTCTCGATATACCCTATGTCCTGCCCGCCTTCGCTGCAGCTTTCGGTCTGGATTCCCGACTGGGCGTCGTAATCCTCCGCTTCGATCTGTGCATACGCCGAGAGCGGGGGTGTATTTCCATAAGCATATAAAGCCATTTCGGATAACTGAATATCACCGGCGCCATTGTTGGCGGTGATATTCAACCGGTAGTACTGGTATGGACCGGGAGTTGTTACGGAATATTGCTTTGTCAAAAAACGCGATGCCCACGATTGTCCGGTTTGTGTATCCAGCGTCGTCCAGCTGGTTCCATCGTTGGAGCCCTGGAATTGCCAATCGCGCGGGTCACGTGTCGGTTCATCATTGGCGCTGGATAAATCATAACGTGTTACCACCCACTTGACACCGGCGCCAAAATCATATTGAAGCCATCCGACCGATCCCGCCCCGCTGCCTGTAAACCATTTAGTGGAAGTCGTGCCGTCAAAGGCTTTATCGGCGCCTTCACCCCCGCCGGAATTATCGGAACTGGCCGACGGTATCCCCCCTGTGGCGCGATTTTCCAAAGCCGTGCTTGGAATGGCAACCACCGGGCTGGAATAGGCACTTTCATAAGGAGGTTTAACCGATGAAACACGATAATAATAGCTCGTTCCATTCGACACATCCGTATCTGTAAAACTGTTAGTCGTTGGACTTGCAATGATCGAGTACGGCCCGGTATCCGCGGTTGCCCGTTTCACATTGTAACTCGTGGCCCCCATTGACTCCGACCACAACACCCAGACTTTGGCATTGTCCGGCGTGGCCGATAAATCAGTCGGCACCGGCGGCGGTCCGTCCAGGGTGGTCGCAAAGACTTCCTCACTATCTGCACTGAATCCCAAATCATTGCCTGCGGCGACGACATAATAATAGGTCGTATTACTGGCCAGATTAGTATCGCTATAATAGACGGAGGTAATATCCGATGCAATTGTTGTATAATCCCCACTTACAGTCCCGCGTTTTACCCTGTAATGCGTGGCTCCCACGCTGGCCGTCCATGTCAGATCGATTTGATTACAACTGATCACTTCCGCGGCGAGATCCGTCGGAGTATCGGGTGCTATAGGGGTTACTTTATAAGACGTGCCGGCCTGGGTATCAAATAACGTGCAACCATTTTCATAAGTCGCCTCCACGGGGGTATCATCTAGCAACGTCACAAAAAAGGTCCCTTTCAATTTACAGTTTTGACCTGCAAGTGATTTTATCATGCCCTGAGTCACTTGGCCGTTGTCCCACGCCAAAGCAACCTCAAAGCCGCCCCGTGCCTTTAATCCGCTGACGGAGCCGGTCTGAAATGCCACTGTCGGCAAGGCCGGCAGCAGTTCGACAAAATCGAGATGCGATTGCAACAGCATTTCGGCGATACCTGAAGTCCCGCCGAAGTTGCCGTCGATCTGGAACGGCGGATGCGCATCAAACATATTCGCATAAGTGCGATCCGAATGCAGCAGCAGTTTGAGCAGGTCATACACGTGATTGCCGTCTTTGAGCCGGGCCCAGAGGTTGATCTTCCAGGCCAGGCTCCAGCCTGTTGACAGGTCCCCGCGTTCAATCAACGTTACTTTAGCCGCATCCGCCAGCGTCGGAGTTAGTTCAGTCGTGATCTGATTGCTGGGATACAGTCCGTAAAGATGCGAAACATGACGATGGTCGGTAATTACATCCACATCATCGAGCCATTCCTGAAGTTGACCGCGGTTGCCTATCTGCATGGGGGGCAGTTGGGCAACAGCGGTGCTTAATTGTGTTCGGAAGGCCGCATCGACGTCGAGGATTTCTGCGGCCTGGCGCGTGTGCTCCCAGACATCACGTAAAATCTGGCTGTCCATAGTCGTGCCCGGCGACATCGATGAGCTGCCGGTGGAATCGGTGTAACCATGCTCCGGCGAGACTGTTGGACCGGTTATCAGCCAACCATAGGTCGGATGCGTAAAACTATAATCCAGGAAAAATTCTGAGCAACTCTTCATGACCGGATACACTTCAGCCAGATAGGCTGTATCCACGCTATAGAGATAGTGTTCCCACAAGTGTAGTATCAGCCAACCGCCGCCGGTCGGCCAGGCACCCCAGTAGGCCCCGTCAACCGGTGTGGTCAGACGCCATAAATCCGTATTGTGATGCATTACCCAGCCATCACAATCGTAATGATTTTGGGCCGTCAGGGCACCGGTTACAGCAACTTCCTTGGTCAGTTCGATCAGCGGCTCGGCCAACTCGGAGAGATTAGTCACCTCCGCAGGCCAATAATTCATCTCGAAATTGATGTTCGTCGTGTATTTACTGTCCCATGAAGGGTAGAGACTGTCATTCCAGATGCCTTGCAGATTGGCCGGCTGGGTGCCGGGACGTGAACTTGAAATCAGCAGATAGCGTCCGAACTGGAAGTACAGCGCTGCAAAATCAGGATCATTGCCCGCGGCAAATATATTTCGACGAAGGTCTGTTGTTTCCGTTTCATTCGCCGTGTGTCCCAGATCAATGGATACACGCCGGAACAATTCCTGATGCGCCGCGATATGGTCGGCCAGCATCTGTGTATAAGTGCGGTTTGCGGCTGCCGCAAAGGTTACATCGTTGCGGCCGGCAGGGTCGGCACTCACATCATTGTAGCTGACAAAATTTGTCGCCGCCGCGACCTGGATCGTTACGGCGTTCGCAGCGTTGACTGAAATCGTACTGCTGTTTATCGTCAAGGTGCCTCCCTCATTAAGAATTTTTACGCGACATTCAAAATTCATTCCGGCAGCGACCCCTTCAAGAGAACGGTTGGTTCCTGTCATGGTTATGACATTCGGCATTGAGGCCGTCACGGAAGAATTAGGCATGGGCGTATCCATTGAAGCGGTGAAAGAAACGCTTCCTGCCTGGTCAGCCGTGATACGGATGATAACCAATTGATCGACGGGGCTGGCGAAATACTCACGAGTGTACGTTACGCCCCCGGAGGTATACTGTGTCTTGGCGACGGCAGTATCCATATCCAATTGACGTGTATAATCGGAGTAGGAACTGTGCCCGGCAAAATTCAGATATAAACTGCCAACCGTCTGGTACGCCTGACCATGATGTGTGCCCATCATGTAACTGTTATAGAGACTTTCGGCGGTATTCCGGTTGATGAAGAGTTCGTTGCGTATCTGATCAAGATAATTCTTGGCCGTGGGCCTGGACGGATCGTTCGGCTGGCCTGTCCAGAGCGTATCCTCGTTGAGCTGGATCCGGTCGGTGACGACCTCGCCGAAAACCATTCCGCCCAAACGGCCGTTACCGATAGCCAATGCACTGGTCCAATCTCCGCCCGCGGCCTCATCATACCATAATCCCCAGTGGCTCAGACCGGCAGGTCGCCCCTGGACATTTTTGGCTGCAGTCAAAAACCACACACACAGAATTACCATGATAAACCGACTTATAGATGACGTTTGTCTAATCATTATGTCTGACTCCACAAAATTTAAAATGGCTTTTCCGCCGTAAACCTTATTAAGTATACAAAAGCACTTAAAAAGCAGAAAGACCCTCTGCTCATTGCTTTTTTAGCTTTTAATATGGCAACTGGTAGACTACGATTATTAAAAGAAGCTGAAGATGCCACATCGCAAGGTAGACATTAAACAATAATAAATAACGATATCTGATATAGGATTATTCGCAAAATACTTTCTCATACTGTTTGTGTGTGGCTGAACCTGAAATTGAATAACGATCCTTTGAAACTTGGATTATTGGGCTATTATACCTCGGTATGCTGTTGCCTTAAAGTGTTAAATCCAGAATACTTCTGTTTTTCAAATAGCAAAATCCACCAACTTTATTGGAGGAGAACCAATGAAGCTAATGGCTTTCATCGACCAGCCAGTTACGGGCAAACCCAGCGAATTCATACAGAGTAATTACGCAGTCACCATCTAAATCAAAATTGCAGTCTTCCTGCAGCCAGTAACCCATAAATTCCGAAAGGTCTACGGCATTTACAATCTTGTCTGCATTCATATCACCATAACGGATGAACTGACACCAGTTAACATTAAGCAGGTAACCACTGCCCCCGGTAAATTTCAGATATAAGTCATGTATCCCGTCGGCACCGCTAACGGGGCAGGAATGAGTTTCCCAAGCTTGCCAGCCGCCGGTGTACGGCACCGCGCAGGTTCCTATCTGTGTTCCGGTCAAGCTGTCCAGGTACAGTTCAATGTTGCCGCCGCTGGTGTCCGACGCCACCCTGGCATCAAAGGAGACCGCGCCACCGCCGAAATCGATGTTTTCATAGACAAGATAATCCCCATCCTCGATCCACCCGATATTCTGCCCGCCCTCGCTGCAGCTTTCGGTATCGATTCCCGACTGAGTATCGTAATCTTCCGCTTCGATCTGTGAATAGGCCGAGCGAGGAGGGGTTGGAGGGATTAAATACTGGTATGCAGGTTCCAGCCCGGCATTGTCGATTATATCAAGGGCTTCCTGGGGCCAGTCTGCATCGGGATAAACATGAAGATTTGTTACAGTGCAGTTTGGTGCACCCAGTTGCATTGAACTGCTGGTAGAATATATATTATCGTAATGGTTATCATGCTTTCTACCCCAATCATTTAATTCAAAATTATCCTGCCCTGGAACAATGTCAAAAACCAGATTACTTCCGGTATACCATGCTGTACCCTCATCTGGATGATACACCCCCTGGAAATGTGTCGTGTTAGCTTTTACATAATTATTATTTGCTTCAGAATCCGGCTGGGCCCCTATTGTATAATAAGCACCTGAATCATGGAGTGTCTTCATGCAGTCAAAAACCCTGTTATTATTGAACTTGTTGTTTCTACAGGTTGTTGTGGGGTTGTCGGGAAATGCGACTTCGTCCCAATTACACCAACCCCATCCGACACTAATACCTCCGTAATTGGTACCTTCTATTTGATTGTGCTCAATATTCAGAGAATCTACGATATAGGCAGTAATCCCCGCATGCCCATAGTACATGTTCGTCGTATCATATATATAATTGTTTATTATTGTATCATTTCTGCATACGCCCTCTACAGAAGGAGGGTATTTTTCATCTGTGCCGCCGTCTCCCTCATAGATATGCTGGAAATGCCCCACTTGTATGCCTGAACCGCCGATATCAGCAATATAATTCCCAAGAATCGTACAATTGCTTACGTCATTTATAAGGCTTATCCCCTCATTCCCTATATGCATGATCGTGTTCTCAGTAAAATTTATTGAGTCGGCACTGGTTACATTGATTGCACCAAGCATTACGTCATAAGCCCTATACTTGTCGTTGTGCCAGTTAGTATCGGCAAAGGCTTTGCACCAGGTTGCACCCTGACATGTTGTCTTTCCGTAAGATCCATTCACCTGGGGCAACTCAGCTTCAGTGTTGGCAAATGTTATCCCCTTGAATGTGATGTTTTGGACCCTGTTTGTTCTTGAAGTGCCTGATATGTCAATCAAAGTTCTAATTTTCGGTGCATAAACTACTGCTGTGGACATGTCCTCGGAACCTGTGTAGTAGTACAATGTAGAAGTTGACCTGTCAAAATAGAACTCTCCGGAACTATCGAGGAATTCATACGCATTTTGTATTTTATGCGAACCGCTTGTTGCAAATGCGGTACCCCATCCCTGATTCTGTGCAATAGCACCCATTGGTTGCTGGAGTTTTAAAACCCGGGAGCTGCCTTCTGTAGCGATCTCCCTTACGCATACTGTATTTTGGTTCCAGGTGGTATTATTTACTATTTCTACATCGTCGGCATTCGCAAGGGCCGGTACATCTCCGGTATTGTATCTTACCCCATCCGCTTTTGAACCGCTGATCCATGCCCAGTCATCCTGGCCGGCAGTTATATTATACGTACCCCAACTACCCTGGCAGTTTACATTCTTGCTTGCCATATAAGCCCTTTTGCCATTAACAATCAGGCTCCGCAGCTTGGTGCCATGGTTCAGTGTCGCCTTATAGATGTTACCACTATGCTGGGTCCACCCTGTTACCAGCGTGCCACCGTTCAGTACAGGCACCTCGCCGGGATATGCCTCATAATATATCCTGTATCCGTTTGTCCCTGAATCCTGCGGTTCAAAAGTAATGGTGCTGGTAATATCATAGGTGCCGCCTCTTAGATATACGTAGATGTCTCCGGTCATGTTACTGTTGATTGTACGCACTACATCCCGCGCCTCGGTGAGCGTCTGAAAAGGCTCGTCTTCAGTTCCTGGGTTGGAGTCGTTGCCTGTGGGTGATACATAATAGGTCGCCTGGGTAGCAGCAAATACTGTGGGTATGAATGTGGCTAACATGAGCAAAGAGATCAGCCATATTCTGTGCCTTTTAATCGTCGTTCTTTTTAACCCAGGATTTCCCATATACACGTCACTAAATTATTCCGGCTTGCTACAAGTCCGATTATACAAGGATTTCATCTCAATGTCAACAATATTCCTCAAATTTAGTGGTTTTTCGGGTGCACGTCATGATTGTAGGTGGAATTTTCAGGCTGCCAACGGTTTTTTCGACCATAACTGCTCCCATTCCTTATTAAGCCACGTTATACGCAACGCCAACGTGGCTGATGACCCTGCACGAGTCCAGATCGTACCTGATTGCTTCAATCGCTTGCCCACCACATGTTTGCATGCGCCCTCCACCGCTCCAGAACCTATATCATAACCTCTGGCTTGAAATACATCGTAACGCATCTGGGCGGATGGTACAGTTGGGTTATGTCGATGCGATATCATATGAGACGGTGCGTCGTGCGCTTAAAAAAACGAACTTAAGCCTTGGCTGAGCCAGCAGTGGCGTATTCCACCGAAGGCTAATGCGGAATTTGTTTGCCGGATGGAAGATGTTTTAGATGTGTATAAGCGGCCTTATAACCCAAAGCGACCGCTTGTTTGCTTTGATGAGAGGCCCAAGCAGTTAGTGGGAGAAATGCGCCAGCCAATTCCAGTAGTCCCAGGTAGATTGGTTCGTTACGACTACGAGTATAAGCGTAATGGTGTGGCCAATTTGTTTATGATGTTCGAGCTGTTGGCAGGCAAAAGGCACATAAAAGTTACTGACAGGCGGAGGCAAAGCGTATTGCTGATAAACTGGAGATTCATAATACACCCAAACACGGTAGCTGGCTGAACATGGCTGAAATTGAGATAAGCGTTTTGGGGCGTCAGTGTTTAGCTGAGCGAATAGGAAATGCCAGCCGTTTAGAAACAGAGGCAACAGCGTGGGCAGAGAACCGAAATGCCAAAGAGGCGAGGGTCAACCGGCAATTCACGACTTGCGATGCACGAATTAAACTCAAAAAACTCTACCCATCAATCAAGGTGTGAAGAAGCAGTAGCTAAGCGTAATGTCCGTCGTACCTACTGTTGAATTGTGATACGGCTCAGGATGATTGTCCCAAAAAAAGCGGGGCCTATACTATAAGTATAGGCCCCGAATTTGCGCAAAAACATTAACTATAGCCAATCCTTTTGGCAAGTATTAGCGCTTCTTACGCAGTAAAGCTAGTCCGCCAAGACCCAGCAGGGCTATCGTCGCCGGCTCCGGAATCGGATTCCCGGTAATAACAATTGAATCAATCGAGGTAGTCATGCTGGGGTATTCCATCTGTTCATAAGCGAAGGCATAGCCCATAGGTAATTCGCTTATATCAATCCCCTTGTCCGCGTATGCAGCAGACAGGTCACCCGTCACATTGCTGATAGTATCTCCACAAATGGTCAGCGAGTAACCTGTGGGACCGAGGTTCAGGTATAGGTCCAGTACCGGTGTAAGGTCCCATGATCCTTGATCAGCCCAATCATCCCAGTTAAGCGTATCAAAGGTCCAGGTCGCCAACGTGGTAGTAACACCGCCGGTGTCTCGATAGTGCAGATTGGATATTCCACTCCACCCGCCAGTACCTGTCACGAGGCTATCGCTTTCAATCTGAATCCAGAATCCGGCCTTAAGACCATCGTCAGGATTATAGGCAATATTATCTGCCTGAACACCTAAGACAATGCGGTCCACGTGGTTGCCGCCGCCGCCGCCCCAGTCCCAAGCATTATTACTTAGGGAAAAGCTAACTCCATGAAACAGATAACCAGCGGCATCTGTCCCGAGGGCGGCCCCTTCTTTGGATGTAATCATCGCGCGAGACCAGCCGAGTTGTTCATTTATAAGGGATACAGTTGTTCCGGATTCCGTAACATAGGCGCTGATGGGGGGGTCGGTCCAGCCACTTTGGTACGTTGCCGCGTTAAATCCCGTACCGATGCCCGTGGTGTTGGTTCCGATATCACCATCATCAAAGTCATCTGCTACAATTAGACTCCCCAGGACAGCAGGAGACAACATTGCAACTAATGCTAAAACTAACAATTTTTTACACATAACACTCCTCCTATTCACAAAGATAAACATCTTTCTCGTCGTTCTGGTTTAAACCAAAACCACAACTGTTCACGACAGGCATTTAACCTTCCTATAGTTACTTATGCCTGCCAGACTATAAAAAACAAGCAACAAAAGCTCTTCACCAACTCTGCGCCTGTCTCTAATTAAGACTTGCCTTTTTCCCTCCTCCTTGTGGGAGGCTTCGCCTGAGCCGCCGGTTGAAATGCTGATAACTTGAATACAAATTATCACCCTCACTCCAGCTTTATCCTTGACTCAACAATCCAATTCTCCAGTTGGATTTACTGAAAAAACGCAAATTACTTATTTTTACCAGACTTATGCTGGGCGGCTCACCGCCTGGGAGCCGCCCAGCTATCTCTTAATATCTATGTATCAACGCATTAGCACGCTATAACCCTAACTTTACGGCCAAAGCTCCTCCTCAAGCCAACCGATTGCCAGCAGAGCATAGTCCTTAAAATCAATTGTGCCATCCTGATCCAGGTCTTGGTCAACCGAGAACGGTAACGTGTGACCCGCCAGGTAAGCAACCTCACCCGCAGACAAAGCCCTTTCGTACAGACGAATCTCATCGAGCGCACCGTTGAACGGATTAACGCCATTTGCCTCGCAGCTACCAAACACTAAGGCTGCATTCGGATCAGAACCAAACGAGAAAGCTCCCTCGCCGGTCATCTGGCCATTGAAGTAGAACCTCGCAGTCGTCCCGTCAAACGTCGCAGCCACATGTGCCCATTCACCGACCGGCAGCACAGGATCACCACTGGCCGGATAGCTGCCTTCACGGAAGAACCCAAGTGTGCCATCTGCCTGTGTGGCCTCAATCTGCCACATCATATCTGCTGCAGCCCAGGTGTCTCTCTTTCCGATCAAGCCCTGGTACAGACCGCTGAGGCCATACCACTTGGCCCACAGAGCGACCGAGATATGACCTGTCGCATCAGAAGGATTGAAGGTTCCCAGATCAACATACTGGCTGCCTGTACCGTCGAAAACCATCGCCCACGAGCCAACCTGCCCTTGTACATAGGCTGGGTCGCCAACCGCATTGCCATCGTGAGTGCCGATTCCATCTGTCACGTCACCTTCCAGTGCATAGTAGGCAACCAGGCCATCGTCCTCGGGGTCAACCGGCGTTATGATAAGGCCGTTATCGAGCCACCGCCCGATCAGAATCGCAATGTCAGTGTAGTCCACAACGCAGTCACTGTTCAGATCATACTGTGGCTTGGCAATCGAAGGAATACATCTGGCTGGATACAGCCGGATATCGTCAAAATAGACGATACCTGCACCGCCCGCGTTCTCATCGTCATCGCCGAAGCCGAGAGAAATACTGGTTACATTGCCAAGATTAACGCCGAATACTGACAGTTCAATAATCCATTCGTGCCAGAATGGCTCCTTTATATCATCCATATCACCGTCATATGCGATTCTTGAGCCGTTTAACTTCACATACATCTGCTCGGTAGAATTTGCGTCGTTGTCCGGGTCGCCATAGAACCATATAACCAGCGACTTGGCGTTACCTTTATTCCAGTTTGAGCCAATTGGCAAATCGGATGTAGAGGCCGTTGCCTCGGAATAATAATCCAGGTCAGAGTTGTTATATGTGGCGACGGGCTTGGATTTGGCGTCTCCGTCATTTTCATAGTAAAACGGCATCGACACGCCGCTGCGAACAATGGTGCTTTCCATAAAGTCGGTGCCCTCGTCATTCCAGTGATATACCTGTGAGCCGGTGTTGTTGCCCGGCAGAGGAGGGTCAGTAACGCCCCAGCCATCACGCCAGACGTAATATATGCGGCTGCCGGGCTCGCCGGGTGTATTGGCGTCGCCGTAATCGTCCATATCATCCACAACGAGATACTCAGGCGTGCTGAACTGCCAGACATCACCTTCCCACTCGCTGGGCGTCTCAGCAGAGTTGACCTCGTTGACCTTCCAGTAGTAAGTAGCGCCCAGTTCAAGGTCTAATGGGCCGTAGCTGCCGTAGCTGCTGTCTGCTGATATAGTATTTGGTGCAACAGTTTCATCTATCACCGCCTGCTCGTCCGTGCTTATATACAGCTTATGCTGGGCTGCCTCTCTTCCTGCCCTCCACTCAAGGGTTACATCAAGAGGAACAGATGTATCTTCGTCACCCGGGTCCGGCTCTCTTGCACGCATAGGTATATAGTAGAAGCGAACTTCACTGAGACCATACTGGCTAAATGCGCCGGTGCTGTGGTTGCTGTTAGCGGTAATCCTTACGTACTTTGCTGCAACGCCAGCCATATCAATAGTGGTATTGTGCACGTAATTCGGCTCTCCAGTCGCCTCGTTAAATATATGGGTAGTCCCCAACGTCGTATAGCTGTCGCCATCGGTAGAATACTCAATGACAACTTCCTTGAGGCCATACCAGGTAAGAGGCCATTCTCCATTATAGTTCCATATCCACATCTCGTGCAGCTTATAGACCTTGTCAAACTCATATTCGAGCCAGGCACTGCCCGGCGACTCAGTACCGCTCTGCCACATATCTGCAGTGGCTGTCGAGTGCATATCGTTCGCGTCCAGTCCGGAGCCATCAATGGTATTTTCAGGTTCTTTACCTGCTGTGTAGCTGGAGGCATTGGCATCTATTCTATCGCTCGGAAGCGGATAGGCATAGGGCTCGGTAGTAAATTGCCAAACCTCGCCTTCCCACAGGC
>CAZBWE010000036.1:20714-22570 GCA_964495465.1 uncultured Pirellulales bacterium | reverse complement strand
TGCATCCTTTCGGCTGGGACGCATTCGGCCTGCCGGCTGAACAGCACGCCATCAAAACAAGGACCGACCCGAAAGAAACAACACAAAAAAATGTCGATAATATGCGCCGGCAAACAAAATCTCTTGGCTTCAGCTATGACTGGAACCGTGAAGTCAACACAACGGACCCGAATTATTACAAGTGGACACAGTGGATATTCCTCAAATTCTTCAACAGCTACTTTGATGATTCCGAGCAAAAGGCCAAACCAATTGAAGAACTGCCTGTCCCGCAAGGTCTCAGCGAGCAGGAAAAACAAAAATACATTGACGACCATCGACTTGCCTACGAAGCGAAGGTTCCTGTTAACTGGTGTCCGGCCTTGGGAACAGTTCTGGCAAACGAGGAAGTGGTAGGGGGGGTAAGCGAGCGGGGCGGACACGCAGTAATAAGGAAGCCGATGCGCCAGTGGATGCTGCGAATAACAAAATATGCAGACCGGCTGCTCGAAGATTTGAAGGAGGTTGATTGGCCTGAATCAATAAAAAAATTGCAGACAGACTGGATAGGCAAAAGCATCGGGGCCGACGTAGATTTCAAAGTTGACGGCTTTGATGAAACCATCCGCGTCTTTACGACCCGGCCTGATACGTTGTTCGGCGCAACATATATGGTAATGGCTCCCGAGCATCCGCTTGTCGATATTCTTACAAGCGATGACAGAAAAAAAGCTGTTCAAAAATATCGTGAAGAAGCCGCTCGTAAGAGTGACCTGGACAGGACCGATTTAGCGAAAGAAAAGACCGGAGAATTCATAGGCGCATACGCAATAAATCCGGTTAACGATGAGAAGATACCTATCTGGATTAGCGATTATGTCCTGATTAGCTACGGTACCGGTGCGATTATGGCAGTGCCTGCCCACGACGAGCGAGACTTCGAGTTTGCGATGAAATTTTCTCTGCCTATTATCCCGGTTGTTGAACCGGAAGATAAAGAACAGGCAGAATTGGTGAAAAGGGGAGAACTGTGCTTTATCGGTAATGGCAAGGCAATCAACAGCGGCCAATTCAACGGTTTGCCAACAGCCGAATTCAAAAAGCAGATTACAAACTGGCTCAATGAGAAAGGACTTGGCAGAAAAGCTGTTAATTATAAGCTGAGAGACTGGCTCTTCAGCAGACAGCGCTATTGGGGCGAGCCGTTCCCGATTCTGCATACTGAAGACGGGCGCATTTTAGGACTATCGGAAGACAAACTGCCCTTAACATTGCCTGAAGTTAAAGACTACAAACCATCCGGAACAGGTGAGCCGCCACTAGCCAATATGAAAAACTGGGTCAACATCACCTTGCCCGACGGTTCAAAAGCAAAACGCGAAACAAATACAATGCCACAATGGGCCGGCAGCTGCTGGTATTATCTCAGATACCTTGACCCAAATAACGATAGCCGGGGCTGGGACAAGGAAAAGGAAAAATACTGGATGCCTGTTGATTTATACATAGGCGGGGCCGAACACGCGGTATTGCACCTCTTGTATGCGCGATTCTGGCACAAGCTGCTTTACGACCTCGGCTATGTCAGCACCAAAGAGCCATTCAAAAAACTCGTCAATCAGGGAATGATCCTTGGCGAAGATGGCCAGAAGATGAGCAAATCCCGCGGCAACGTTATCAATCCTGATAAGGTCGTTTCCGACTATGGCGCCGATTCGATGCGTCTTTACGAAATGTTTATGGGGCCGCTCGAGGCAATCAAGCCCTGGAGTATGCAGGGAGTCGAAGGCGTTCACCGATTCCTGCAGAAATCCTGGCGAATGGTCGTCAGCGAGAATACGGGCGAGCTTGCTGAGCAGGTAAAAGAAGCCCAGCCG
>CAZBWE010000036.1:0-20614 GCA_964495465.1 uncultured Pirellulales bacterium | reverse complement strand
GGATGAACAGACACTTCGGCTGCTGCACCAGACTATCAAGAAAGTAGGCAATGACATAGAAAGCTTCGATTTCAATACTGCTATCAGCCAAATGATGATTTTTGTTAATCATCTCAGCAAGCAGAAAATACGACCAAGAATCGTCATTGAGAAATTTGTTCTGATTCTTTCTCCATTTGCACCGCATATTGCCGAAGAACTCTGGCAAAAATTGGGCCACAACAATACGCTGGCTTATGAACCCTGGCCTAAATACGATGAAGAACTAACTAAAGAGAAGGAAATCGAGCTGGCCGTGCAGGTCAATGGCAAAATAAAGGACAGAATCACTGTCGCCGCCGATGCAGATGATAAACATATCGAAGAAACAGCGCTGGCCTGCGAGAAGGTAAAAGCCACGATGGCCGGCAAGCCGCCCAGGAAGGTTATCGTCGCTAAACCCAGAATAGTCAGCATAATCACATAATTAATCGAATACGAAAAATGTGTGTCGAAATCGAAGCAAAGTTAAAGGTCGAATCGTTGGAAGAAATAAAGCACAAGCTTGCTGAGCAGGGTGCCGAGTTCCTGCGGGAGCAGTTACAGACAGATTACCACTTTGACGATGCAAATATGACCTTACAAAAATCCGACAGATGTCTTCGATTGCGTCGGCAGCTGGCCAACAACAACGAAAGATTCTTTCTTACATACAAAGGCGCAAAAGAAAAAAGCTCATTCAAAAAAAGACAGGAGATAGAAACGGAAATCTCAGATAGTGAATCCATACAGAGATTGTTCTCTGCTCTCGGCTATGAGAAGGTGCTCGTCATCGAGAAAAAACGCCTTACCTGGCAGCTTGGATGCTGTGAAGTGGCCCTGGATGAGTTACCTTTAATAGGCAGCTTCGTGGAAATTGAAGGACCTGATGAAAAGAAAATTGAAGATGTACAAAAAAAGCTGGGACTATCCGAGCTGCCGCACATAAAAAAAAGTTATGCAGGCCTGATAACGGACCGGCTCAGCGAACTTGGCAAAGAACAAAAGGAACTTTATCTTACAAACTCTAATTTATAACTATGAAGCCAGATGATGGCTATATCGCCTATATCGTAAATCCCAAATCCGGCGCCAGCAGCAGCAAGCTTATCGGTCGGCGGTTTGAGCAATACCTTGTCGAGAAAGGATACAAGGTCAGGGTTAGTTTTACTGCCTCTTTGGAGCATGCCTGCGAACTCGCTACCGACGCAGCAGTCGATTATGACTGCTCGATGGTTGTTTCAGTCGGTGGAGACGGCACAGTAAGAGAGGTCGCACACGGCCTGGAAGGAAGTAATAAGCCATTGCTTATTGTGCCCTGCGGCACTGAAAACCTGCTGGCAAACGAACTGGGTTTCGATGAAAAAATAAAGACAATAATCAGGACTTTTGAGAGGGGTTACATTCGGCCTCTGGATTTGGGAAATGCAAACGGTAAATGCTTTACTTCCATAGCTGGTTTTGGATTTGACGGTAAAGTGGTCGAACTTGTCAGCAACAAACGAGCGGGGCACATAGATTACTCTGACTATTTCCGGCCGATATGGCAAACATTCTGGAATTACAAATTCGATGCAATGAAAGTTCAGGTGGACGGAGAAGAAATATATGACGGACAGGGATTGGTCTTCGTTGGAAATATTTCAAGATACGCCGTAGGACTGCAGATACTGCACTATGCCAATTTCGGTGACGGATTACTGGATGTATGTATTTATAAATGCGCATCTCATTTGCATCTTGTAAAACATTCGTTTATGACGGCTTTGAAGAAGCATTACAATAACAGTGATGTTATATATCGTCAGGGCAAAGACATTACAGTAAGTTCTGATGCCGCTGATATCAAGACTGAAATCGATGGTGACCCCGGTCCGGATTTGCCGGTTCAAATCAAGGTCATACCGCAGGCAATCAACTGTATGGTCCCTGAAGGCGCAAAACCGGCTGGTATAAGAACACGAATCGTCAGGGCAATAGGATAAAAGAACACAAGCGAATGATTCCACGTATATTATCAAATTAGGAGATAAACAAAGTGAGCTTCAAAATCGGCAAAGTTGAGATTGGCCTGGATGCGCCACTGTTCGTTATGGCAGGGCCTTGCGTTATCGAAAGTAAAGCCCTCTGTCTTGATATTGCAAATAAACTTGCCGTTATTAGTGCAAATAATAACGTTGGAATAATCTTCAAAGCGAGCTTCGACAAGGCCAATCGCTCCAGCATATCCAGCTTTCGCGGTCTCGGGATGGAGAAGGGTTTAGAGATTCTTGAAGCGGTTCGGCAAAAGACCGGCCTGCCTGTTATGACTGATATCCACGAGCCATCCCAGACCTCTGTAGTCAGCGAAGTCGTTGACTGCCTTCAGGTACCGGCTTTTCTATGCAGGCAGACCGATTTACTCTGTGCCTGCGGACGAACCGACAAAGCCGTAAATATAAAAAAAGGCCAATTCCTTTCACCTGATGAAATGAACAATGTAGCTGAAAAGGTTCGCACTTGCGGCAATGAAAAAATTATACTCACCGAGCGAGGCACATTTTTCGGCTACAACCGGCTGGTAAACGATATGACAGCGATTGATACTATGAAAAAACTCGGTTATCCGGTTGTTTTCGATGCGACCCACAGCACTCAGCAACCAGGGGGACTCGGCAATGCAAGCGCAGGTAGGCCTGAATTCGCCCCTATACTGGCCAAGGCAGCGATAGCAGCCGGTGCAAACGGTATTTTTATCGAGGTCCACACACACCCGGATAAAGCGAAATCAGATGCCGCCAGTATTATGCCCATTGAATGGCTTGAAGATTTAATAAAAAAGTGTAAACAAATTTTCGAGGTCGTACGCAGATAAAAATTCCAAAGGAATACAAATATCTGTATGGCCAGGTTCCCTCACGGAGACTTGGACTAAGTCTCGGTATTGATATCGTGCCATTATTCCTGTTGCCATACTAACTAATGGCACACTGTTTTACAGACCTGATGTGCGAGCCGATTGCGCAAAGACCGACGTGGTTGTACCTTCTTTAGACGCCGGTTACGAACAGACCTTTCAAAAAATAAAACGTCCACGCGAAGATATCAGTATTGAAAAGGTGATTTCCGGATTAAGCACACTTAGAAACGAATTTGCAGGCCAGATATGGCTTGAGGTTTTTATGGTAGAAGGTTTAAATGCGAATGCAGAACAAATCGCCAAAATCAAAAACGCTATAGCTGCACAGCTGGGTCAAAAATGTGAAGTTGTGGCTGATTTCCCACCAAGCTGTCTTAGTAAGCGCATCGAAAATAATACCGAAGACGTGTTATCAATGCTAAAACGCAGGCCTTGCTTGGTAAATGATATATACTCATCTCTCGGTATCAACCGCAATGAGGCCTTAAAATACACCACCTATCTCCAGAACAAGAGGATTATTGTCTCCGAACAGCAGGACGGAATAACCTTTTTCAAGGCCCTGTCATAAGAAAGGCGCTTATAACAACAAACTCACAGTAAATTTCTCTACATTTTTGTTCATTCTGCCCCCCCTCAAATCCAAGCCCATTTTTGCTATTTATTGCAAAATGAGGCCTCATTTTTGTAAAGACGCAAGTCTTATTGGCCGATAAAAGCGTTGTAGCGTTTTTTAAACTGCTGATTTTATCACCTTCGGCGAAAATTTCTAAGATTAGATTTTAGTGAGTTGTTTTCAGGCCGATAAAAAAATAGGTATTTATTAATAAGAAGCACATATAGATCCAAACTATCTATAGAATGAACAAAACAAAGCGACAGTTAATATTAAACAAAGGAACTGAGAAATTTATATTTCGCTACGAAAGTGGTGAAGAAGACAAACTGCTGGATGCTTTGATTGATCAGGCAAAAGATAAGCGTACTGATTTTGACTGGTTCGATGCAGCAGTACTGAGCTTCAAACTTGCTCAGTCCCTTATTGGTCAAGCAGATAAACTCCTGCATGAAAACACAGACGAGCAACCTTTGTCTGCAACAAGCAGGGAAAATGAAAGTGAATAAAGGTAAAAATATTAAAAATCGTTATTAATTACAGAACTTTATTCTTTGCCGAGATAATAACAAATAAGCCACAAAATTAAACAGGTAGGTAAATTATGGAAGACAGCACAACTATACAAGAATTCTTAAACTATTTAAGATATGAAAAGCGTTTTTCCGAACACACGGCCAAATGTTATGGTGCCGACCTGAGCCAATTTAGTGAGTTCATAATCGGCACGGCCAGACACGACACACAAGCTGACGAGCCGACTTCATTGGCTCACCATCATGGCGACACAGCTACGGCTCTGGCAACAGAAACCGACATCAAAATCGACCAGTTACTTCTTTCAACAGAAATAGATGCCGTTAGAAGTTATCTTGCTTTTCTAAATGAGAAACAATATTCCAAGGCAACCATAGCACGAAAACTGGCGACACTGCGCAGCTTTTATAAATTCCTTGTCAAAAGGAACCAGCTTTCCTCCAATCCGGTTACGGGAATTAGGACACCAAAACAGGACAAAAAACTGCCGCATTTTCTCGAATATGAACAAGTAAAGAAACTCCTCGAGACACCGCCGATGGACAATTGGCTTGGTGCACGGGACAGAGCCATTCTTGAGACACTATACAGCACCGGCATGAGGGTTAGCGAACTTGTGGGATTAAACATGGACGATATTGACTTCCTTGGTGAGGTCGTACATATCAGAGGAAAAGGTAAGAAGGAAAGAATTGCACCTATTAGTTCATCCGCTTTGCAGATCATTCAGCACTATATTGAATACAGAAACAAACGGGCACAGAGCAACAGTAATTTTGACTCAAAGGTACTATTCGTTAATAAACACGGTCGGCGTCTCAGTACCCGCAGCGTCCGTCGCAAGATGGATAAATATCTTAAAATGGCAGGACTGGACCCTTCAATTAGTCCACACACATTGCGTCACAGCTTTGCCACGCATATGCTGAATAACGGGGCAGATTTACGAAGCGTTCAGGAATTGCTCGGACATCAGTCGTTATCAACAACCCAAATCTATACACATCTTACCACAAAGAAACTCAAGGAAGTTTATGATAATGCCCATCCAAGAGAAAACTTTCAAACACAAGGTGATGGCAACAACGGTGAGTTGTAGAAGCCAAAAACAATTAGCAAATATGAAAAAGGCCGCTTTGAAAAGCGGCCTTTTTTATGAAACCCCGATATGCTCATGTCCAAGTGATATTTTTCACACCTAATAATTTTCATCGTTTTTATTTTTATCTCCGATGTACTCTGGAACAAGTTCTTTTATTTTCTGCACTATTTCACTGTAGCTCGCCGTTTTGGCGACAGTTAACAGCTCATCCATACCTGCTCGAAGATTTTGCCTGTCCATAGGTATATTTTTCCATATAGCAATCTTTGGATGCCTTGTGGGTTGCATATCTTCGCCTTTTATTGCAAGCTCTTCAAAAAGCTTTTCACCTGGCCTGGGTCCGGTGAAAGTTATCTCAATATCTTCACCGGGCCGAAAACCGCTAAGAGTAATAAGTTCCCTGGCTAAATCCGCGATTTTGACCGGCTCGCCCATATCAAGGACAAAAATCTCCCCCCCTCTTCCCATTGTCGCCGCCTGCAAAACAAGCTGGCTTGCTTCCGGTATAGTCATAAAATATCGCTTCATCTCAGGATGTGTAACAGTAACAGGGCCCCCCTCAGCTATTTGCTTCTTGAAGATAGGCACAACCGAGCCATCGGAACCAAGCACATTGCCAAACCGCACAGTAACAAAGTGCGTTTTGCTGGTCCTGTTCAGATCCTGAATATACATTTCCGCAATTCGCTTTGATGAGCCCATCATACTGGTCGGATTCACGGCCTTGTCGGTACTAATCATTACAACATTAGTTGCACCGTATTTATCTGCTGCATCAGCAATGGACCGTGTTCCTACAACATTGTTCTTAACTGCCTCTCCGGGATTAAGCTCCATTAAAGGAACATGCTTATGAGCAGCAGCGTGAATAACGATCTGGGGTCGATAACGTTCAAATATTTCCTCGACTCGGACTTTATCAGTAATATTGCAAATAATTGCCTCGATACAAACAGAAGGAAACTTTTTGCGTAATTCTCGTTCCATATAAAAAAGGGGATTTTCGGCCTGTTCAATAAGTAAAAGGAGCTTTGGAGCAAAGTTACAGAGTTGGCGGCACATTTCTGAGCCGATGGAACCACCAGCCCCTGTAACGAGAATTGTTTTATCCCTGGCAAATGCTTCTATCAGGTCAAGGTCCAGCTGCACAGCTTCTCTGCCGAGCAAATCATTAATATCGACATCACGAATCTGAGAAACACGAAACTTACCCGAAGCAATATCGGTAATCAATGGGACTGTCCGGAACCGAATTTTAGTCCCTTCGCATACCTGAACAACACGCCTTAGCTGATGATGGGTTGCAGAAGGCATTGCTATGGCAATTTCATCTATGTTGCGTTCCTTGCAAATCCCGGACAGCTGCTCAACCATACCCAGGACCGGTATCCCGTGAATATCAATACCCCGTTTGACTGGGTCATCGTCAATGAAACCGATTACCTCATATTGGGCGATTTGCATACGATGGATTTCTCGAAGTAATGCTTCGCCAGCATTGCCAGCACCAACTATGAGAAATCGCTTCAATCGGCCGCCTTCGACAGTGCGAAATTCCTCATAATACAGCCGTATAACCATTCGCAAGCCACCAAGTATTAAGACCGTAGCGAACATATCAGCCATAAATACACCCTGGCTGACTTCAGTTGCTTCCTGTAACTGTTGACGAATTGCACCACTTTCAAGAAATGCATACCATGAGGCCACGATTATCAGAGTGCTGACAAGCGAAGCCCTCAATATTCCGATAAGGTCAGATATACTGACATACCTCCACCAGCCGCGATATTGCTTGAAAAGGCCAAACACTGGCAGTTTAACTATAATAAAGAATACCAATAAAAAGGGGTACTGCTCCACAAACCAGTCTTGTCTGAATTGCATATTATTCGCCAGCAAAAAGGCAAGCATCAAAGAGACAGAAAAAGCAACTATATGAACAAGAACAATCAGCGGTTTGCGAAACTTAAGCAGGACGGGAGGATAAACAGATGAGGGCTCTACCAGGTTTTTGCTACTGTCCTCCAACTTTTTATTGGCATCTGAATCAGACATACACTATTTATCGTCATAATTGCCCCCCATAATTACTTACAAGCTTAATTCCAAAGGCAGGTTACGCACATTTAAACGAGGCAAAAAAATACCAAATAAACAACATGCATATCATACGCGTCACCCTCTATCCTGTATTTGTATCGGACCACCCCTCTTATAATAACCCAATAATCATCCTCAATTACTTTTTAAGATCCCAATTGTCTGTATAACTTTTACACCTACTGCGTTTCCTTAGGCTCAGACTCATCTACCGACGGTTCGGTTCTGGCTTTGTTGAAAGGAACATAAATATCTTCCAGGGTTGTATTGTCAACTTTGTTACGCATAAGTGAATAAATTATAGTATTAGCTGAAAAATAAAAACTTATTATAAAAGACACCACTAAGCCGACAACAATCATTATACATAAGTGAATCAAAAAGCTGGAAAGTGATTGAGTCCAGTTGGCTGGCAAACCTGACGGCCCAACCAAGTCCCAGAATCTTGGACCCGGCCAAATTGCTGTAAGTTTACTATTGTCACCCAGTATGCCAAGCCGTAAAAACCAATATGTAAACAAGAGCATCAAAAAAGCGAAAAACCGCACAAACATATAACAAATTGCGCCATAGACCAAAGCCACCAAAGTATAAAAGCCCATCCGCCACGGTTTCGCATATACGTAACCAAAAGAGCGGCTTATCGCATCAAAACTATCTGAGCCGTCATAAGCCACAGCGGGAAACATCAGATTAAATCCCGCAATCGCCCCTATGAAAATGACTGCTAACAATGCCCCTGCAAAAAAAGCCAGGAACATAAAGACACTCATAAGCAACTCACCAACTCTCGGAATGTTACCTATCAATCCCAACAGAAATATGAACAGGCCTATAAAAATAATCATAGCAACCGGCGCCAAAGGTGTAATGAAAAAACTCAGGAACTTTTTTGTGCTGAAACGCAACGCTTCGGATACGCCCGGTTTTTCGCCCCGGGCAAATTGTAAGGCCGCAATTCGGCAGATGGCTCCCCCACAAACGGAAATAACGGCAAGTTTTATGACGCAAAAGATGATGCAATAAATATAATGGTCTTTGAAAATCGAACCCACAGCTACAAAATAGCCGGCTATACTCTCAGCTACACCTAAGATATTAAATGCAAATAGTGATTTCAGGGCACTATGAAAGCTTACAGAAGCCGCCTCCCAGAGCCGGATAAATACACCATCCTGACTCCACGAACTCGATGCGGCAGCGAAAATAAGGTCCATAATACGACCAGCCAAGCATATAACAACCACTGCCAAAAAGGCAATCACTAATGTTTTCCAGTGAATAGCAATACGGAAAGTGTGAAAAATCTTCGGGAAAAGAAAGTTGTCAAAAACCGTAGAAGATTCTTTTTCGCCAACCATTTTGCTCCCTTTCAAAAAAATTGTAATTACTATTCATTTCCTTAAATATATATAGCTTATTAACCTGAGGTTTCAACAAATTTCATAATATTTTATCCTTATCAAAGTAAACGCCTTGATGCAAATCAAATTCCTTCTTTGGGGACTCCGATTCGGAGATTATCTTGTATTTACCATCCAGCCAGACACCCAAATCTATAAGCTTGCATCGCTCGGAACAGAAAGGAAAGTAATTCACCCCTTCAACTCTTTCCCGGGGTGATATATCAACGGTTTTATGACAGACTGGACATTTATGTCTCATGCGAGTGTTTAATTTTACTTTTTTGAGCACAGAAGTAAATATATTTTTCGCCGGACAACACCAAACCAATTTTTTAAAAAAACAACCCAACAAAAGCCAAAACTGCCAGCGGTTCCGGCCATTTATATTGCCTCAATCCCAACCTGGTGCTCTGAAAAAACCCTAATCTTCAGGTATTTCCCGGATCCTTCTTCGCAACATGGTAAATATGAAATTATTATCAAGTAAAGTCTCTAATACAACAGGTAAAAACTGCCTTTAGCCCCCAGAATCATCTTGTTCTGAGTCGCCTCTCCCCTCATATTCTTGCGGCTCTGACACTGATTCTTCCCGCTCTTTTTCAAGACCTTGTTCCAGCATCCGGGCATATTCAACGCAATATCTTGCCCAAGGATTGGCTTCAAGGCGAGCTTTAGGTATCGGCTTATTTGTGCCCTCACAAATCCCGTAAGTTCCTTGCTCGATACGTATCAAAGCGTCGTCAATTTCTCTAAGCAATTTCCTTTCGCTGTCCATCAATCCCAGAGCAAACTCCTGCTCATAGTTGTCTGTTCCAATATCAGCCATATGAATTGGCATACTTGACAAATCGCCGGATGCATCCAGTCGCGACTTCCTGAGAGCTTCATCCTGGAACTCGGTTACGTTTCTCAGGATTTCGTATTGTTTCTCCAAAAGCAGTTGTTTGAAATGCTTGATATCAACAGCGGTCAAATGACGTTTCTTGGTTCGAGTTGTGCCTGCTTTTTTTCTCGATGTTTGTTTGCGCTTCCGAACCACTTTTCTGTTTGCCTTTCCTATTACTAAACCTTTTTTTACCATTTGTTAGAAACAGCATTATAGCATACAAATATATACACTGTATAGTCCTTATTTTTTTCAAAACTTAAACACTACACAGCAAATCACAGACAGCGTTTTCAACCTCGGTAGTGAAAATTCATTCAGGCAATATATGTACTTATCATAAAAGCACTTACAGCAATAATCGGTTGTTTTTCAGCCACTGCTAAACTCGCCGGTGACTTATTCGCTACCTTTTGCAAGTTTGCCTAAAGGGATGAAAAATTTCCCCCGACCCACCTTAGCCGTAAATATTCTGACACCGAAAATTCTTTCTAACCGCTCCGCGGAAAAAACATCCTCTGGGCCGCCATATTCGTAACTGCCATCAGTCCCAAGAAGCAAAGTCTCGTCACAGTATTGTGTTGCCAGGTTGATATCGTGTGTTACAACCACAATTGTTTTGCCTTTTTCAACCTGTGCTGCCTTAAGCAGGTCATAGATACCAACCTGATGTTTCAAATCCAGAAAGCTTGTCGGCTCATCCAGAAGCAAAACAAGGCTGTCTGCTGCAAGCGCTCTGGCAATAAAAACTCGCTGTCTTTCACCTGCGCTTAATTGAGCAAGGGTTCGCGTGGAAAACTGGATTGTGTCCGTCATTTCGAGCGCATCAGCCACTATTCTCTCATCATCCCTGCCTTCAAAACCGAGCATCCCCAAATATGGCGCCCTGGCCATTGAAACTATTTCCGTAACCGTAAAGTCAAATACCGGAACAAATTCCTGGCGAACAACAGAAACTTTTCGTGCAAGCCTTTTAATTGAATACGAACGAACAGGTGCCGAGTCAATTTTTACAGAACCGGCCTGAGGCCTCAGCACTCCACACAGCAAATTCAGCAGGGTTGTTTTGCCTGCCCCATTCGGTCCCACAATTGACAAAAATGCCCCCGTCTTTACCTCAAAACTGATGTCTTTTAAGAGCGTGCCCGACAACCGATATGCAAAACTTAAATTTTTAACCTCTATACCGCTCATTTCAACCAACTAACTCTCCTGCTGTATTTAGCCAACAAAATAAGAAAAAACGGCCCGCCGGCAATAGCCGTAATTACACCCACGGGCAACTGTTCCTGGCCGAATATTGTCCGGGCAAATGTATCAGCTATAACCAAAAAAGAGGCCCCGATTATCACACTGACAGGCAGTAATTGACGATGGTCAGGCCCGAATACCAGCCGAACGCCGTGGGGAATAATAAGCCCAACAAAACCAATCAGCCCGCTTAAGCTAACCGAAATAGCTGTGATAAAAGCCGCAAAGCCGAAAGCAACCAGCCGAGTTCTTGCAGGGTCAATGCCGAGACTTCTCGCCTGCTCATCACCAAGTGTAAGAGCGTTCAGCCTGTAGCAAATAATAAACAACGCAACTATCCCTGTTAGGATAAAGGCCCCGCTAATCCATAACACAAGCGGCTCTTTATCTGTTATGCTGCCCATCAGCCAGTAAACCGTCCAGCGAAGCTGTTCGCTTTTTGCAATAGATGTCAAAAACATTATTACTGCAGAAAAGAAGGCATTTACCACCACTCCAGCCAGTAGTAAACTCGTAACCTGCGATTTGCCGGCAAAATGACCAATAAACCAAACCAACCACACCGTTGCGACGGCGCCGACAAAGGCGCAAGCTGTAACTGCCGAACCGCCCCAGAAAACCCAGTTTATGCCGGACAAAATTGCAATAATCGCACCCAATCCCGCACCACTGGATATGCCGAGAATATATGGGTCGGCCAGAGGATTTCGTAAAATCGCCTGCAGCACCACACCGCAACTCGCAAGGGCCGCCCCCACCAGAGCAGCTAAAATAACACGTCGTAATCTAACGGCAAAAATTTCATAATCAATATTGTCACCCGGCATAGAACCAGGGCCGGCAAAAACCTTTTGCAGGGAAATACGCTGCGTCCCCCTCAAAGTGCATAAACCCATTACCACCATCAGCACTATAAGGCAGAAAATAATTTTAATCGATAAACTTTTTGCGGTTAAAATCCCTGCCATTGATTTACCTTGTTCATTGCGTGTCATATTGAGTCTTATCCGCAATATCAGGATGCAGACATTGAGCGATAAGCCTTATTCCCTGTGGCAGTCTCGGCCCTAATCTCAGAACTGTATCCGGCTGGACAACATAAATCCTGTTATTTTTGACCGCCGGTAAACCTGGCCATCTACCCCAAAACGTCTCAGCCGCCTTTTGCTGAGCAGGAATATCTCCTGCCCCCATTGCCGATTGGATGATAACTTCCGCGTCACAGACGAGAAGCTCTTCGGTCCCTATTTGCGGGTATTGTGCAATAGTGAGGCCGATGGCATTATCCCCGCCGGCCAACTCTATCAATTCATTTATAAATGTATTTCTACCGGCCACGCGTAATGGTTCAACCTGTATCACCCATAATACTCTGACCTTGTTCGCCGAAGCAAGTTGCTCTTGTAAATCGCTCAATTGCTCACTGATATTTTTAACAAGCTGCCCGGCACGCTTTTCACATCCCGTTGCGGTCCCGATTTTCTCAATTGACATAAAAAGCTCTTCGACTTTTTCTATCTTCAAAGTCAAGACTTCATAGCCCAGCCGTTTTAAGCTCTCTGCAACCGATTTTTGCTGCTCGAACCAAAGGGTAATTACCAAATCAGGCTTGGATGCTATGACGGCTTCGATGTCCGGCGCCCAGAATGTCCCCAGTTTTTTCCTGCTCGACGCATCCGCAGGATAATCACTATCGCCGGATACCGCCATAACTCTTTCATCAAGCCCGAGTGCAAAAAGAATTTCAGTAAGATTAGGCGCAAGCGAAACAATCCTTAATGGATTACCCACGAGCTCGATTGAATTATTATCAGAGGTTTCATCCTGATTACGATAATTAACGACAACAAAAACCGCCAAACCAATAAAGCAAACTATCAAAAATACCCGTAGAAACTTCATATCACGTCCGTTTAAACTGCTTTTGAAGCTCTGCCATCGAGAATTTTATGACAGCAGGTCTTCCATGTGGACAACGACTTGTAAATTCTGTCTTCTCTCGGTCCGCAAGAAGCTGCTCTATCTCATTGTCACTCAGTTTTTGACCGGCCTTTATCGCTGCCTTACACGCTGCCATATTCACAACCTCATCAAGCAAGCTTTGCGAGTCGAGACTTGCGCCTTTATCAACAAACAAATCAATCAAATCCTGAACAAAATCCACCGGTGATGTCTTTGCCAGCAAGGTCGGAAACGCCTGGATAGCATAAGTCCTGGGGCCGAACGGGACAAGCTCTATCCCAAGTTTTTCCATCAGCTCGGTGTTGGCTTTGAGCGCAGAAATCTGTGCCTCGTTCATCTCGAAACTCTCAGGTATTAATAATCTTTGCGATTCGAGCTTACTTTCCCGCAATCGCCCGGACATAATCTCGTATATTATGCGCTCGTGAAGTGCGTGCTGGTCGATAATAATAAATCCGTCGTCGGTCGGCACAACGATGAAACTATCGTGAATTTGTATAAATTTTCTTTCTGGTTGAGGCGCTTCATCCTTTATGCCCTTTACAGTAGCACGGCCATCTTGGCCGTGCTTTTCAAAACACGGGCTGGAAGCCCGTGTTACAAATTGCTGTTGCGCCGGAACGGGCTTATGTGTTCTGAAGAATTCCGCCATTGCATCGGCAATTTCCCGGCCCCTGTGGACCGATTCAGGGCCTTCCGGTAAGGCAGGACCTGCCGCTGACGGCAATTTCGCCTGCGTATCAAGGTCCGTCGCCAACAGCTTCTCCCGCAGGGCACCAAGGACCTGAGAATGTATCAAATTCGAATTATAAAAACGCACCTCTATCTTCGTGGGATGAACGTTAACATCGTAATCCTCATATGGCATCTGCATAAACAAAAAGACCACAGGAAATCTTCCCGGCTCGATAGTACCCCGGTATGCCTCCTTTATTGCGTGCGAAATAAATTTGTCGCGGATAAACCGGCCATTCAGAAATATGTATTGGAATTTGTTGCTCGTCCTCGAATCGCCGGGCCTTCCCATCAAAGCAAAAATACGCACCCCTTTTTCGTCACTTTCGGCTTCGAGCAAATCTTCGCTAATTTCGGATGAGAACAATTCGCCTATTCGCTGCCTAAGGCCATGTTGACTTACCAGCCGATAAAGCTCTCTGCCATTGTGTATCAAAGTCAAATCCAAATCAACTCTTGCAAGAGCTATACGGATGAATTGTTCTACAATATGACCCAACTCGGTGTTTGCAGTTCTCAAAAACTTTCGCCTCGCGGGCAGCTTATAAAAAATATCCCTTACCTGGATAGTAGTTCCGTAATCAGCGCTGGCCGGGCTGACACTGCTTTTATCCCCGCAGTCAATCTCAATACTGTTTCCACCGGCAGATTCCTGTTTTCTGCTTACAGCTTTAATCTGCGCAACCGAAGCAATACTTGCCAATGCCTCACCTCTGAATCCGAGGGTAGATATAGCACGCAGGTCTTTGCTGGTTTTGATTTTGCTGGTGGCGTGCGGCTCAAATGCCTGCCCCAGGTCTTCAGCATCCATCCCGCAGCCATTATCTGTAACAGAAATTAATTTTCGCCCTCCATCCTCGATTGAAACTGTTATTTTTCCCGCCCCTGCATCGATACTGTTTTCCATCAGCTCCTTGACCACGCTGGCAGGGCGTTCAATCACCTCGCCGGCTGCTATCATATTTACCATATTCTGGTCAAGAACCTTTATCTGTCCCATAGCTGCATCATTATATTCATTTCCTTATGGAATTCCAGCAATTTGTCAGGGGAACATAAACCCCGCCATAGTGATGGCGTGGCTAACCATAAAAATGATTGTGGGCAAAATACACTGCGGGTATTATCCAAAAATGATGAAAAAAATGATTGGTTATATGGTCACCTGGACCACATACGGAAGCTGGCTGCAGGGCGATAAAAAAGGATATGTAAAAGACGGCAAAATTCTTGAGAAAAACGATAAATTAAAATCGGCAAATCAAAGGAGGCAAAAATATCCGACGGTCAAACTTAATTCAAAGCAAAAACAAATTATTTCAAATTCGATTATTGAAGAAGCCCATAGAATAAATCACAAAATATATGCAATCACTGTCTGCTCAAACCATGTGCATATAGTCGCTTCAGTTTCCGAGGAATCAATCGAACAGTCTGTTCATCGATATAAATATTCAGCAACGTTGGCACTGCGTAAATTTGGCAGTCAAGGCAGAATGTGGTCAAAGGGATTTGATAAGAGATTCTGTTTCACGGATAAAGAACTTGAAAACAAAATAAGATATGTGCGAAGTCATAATAATGGTTAGCCCTGCGACCACGTCGCAGGGTTTGAAACCTGGTTGCAGTATAAAAAGACAAATCATTTGGCTCTGGCCATTTTTAATGCCTGTTTGGCAGAAACGCGGCAGGCCTTGCCATTACGGTTTATAATAACATACTGGCCAAGCAATGCTTTTCGCTGTAATTCTTCACGCACCGCTTTTCTAAGACATCTGCCGGCTTCTATCGCCATTTTACTCATTCGTTTTGTTTTCATTCGATTGCCTCAAAATTATCTTATATAGTTCTTGATTGAAAATGCGCAGGTCTTTACCAATCTGTTCAAAAATCGTAACGAACTTAGGCCTTGAATTATCATAACAAATTACTCTATCGCAAAGCGGAATATAAATTTTTATGAAATTATTTATTATACGAGGATAGCGGCGATAAATTGCATCATCAGGAACATTGTGTCCGCCATGTTCGACGCGCTCACGAATTCGGCTTTTTGAAAAAGCTGCGTCAGGTATCCACAAGAAAAACAAAACCACCTGCCATCCATCCTGCCTGAGTTTTTTCAGAAGACTAATATGACTGCGGCCTGCCAACGTAGTCTCAAAAGCGAAATCCACCCGCTTTTCGATGTTCGCATATATTTCACGAAGAAAGAGACGGCCAGCTTCATATTGAGCCGATAATGAGTCAAAAGGCGAAATACCATAAGCGATAAGGTCGGCATTGACGAAGTTGCGGCAACCAGCTATTTGCGGCAAATAGCGTAATGCAAATGTGGTCTTTCCTGCACCGTTTGGGCCTGCGATAATAAAACAGGTTGGTTTTCGTTTTTTTCTCACCAGATATTATTTTTCAAATAGCGATTTGCCGGTCATCTCTTCCGGCTGCGGCAGGCCCATCATCTCGAGCAGTGTCGGCCCGACATCGGCCAACCTGCCGCCTTCACGCAACTTTTTGCCTTTATATCGCTCATCAAACACAATCAACGGCACATCGCCAATGGTATGAGCGGTGTGTGGGTTATCAGGGCTGCCATCTATCATTTTCTCGAAATTTCCGTGGTCGGCTGTAACAATTGCCGCTCCCCCCATACTTTTCACCTTATCCAGGATTTTGCCGACACATTCGTCCACTACCTCAGCCGCCTTTATCGCCGCTTCCAATATTCCCGTATGGCCGACCATATCCGGATTGGCAAAATTCACCACGACAACATCGTATTTATCCGAATCGAGTCTTTGAAGCACTACATCGGTAACCTCATAGGCACTCATCTCCGGCTTTAAGTCGTAAGTTCGAATCCGCGGCGAAGGAACAATCTGCCGGTCTTCGCCTTTGAAGGGCTTTTCGTTGTAATCATTAAAAAAGAATGTAACGTGCGCATATTTTTCTGTTTCAGCACAGCGAAACTGCTTCAATCCAAGAGAGCTCCAGTATGCTCCCAAAATATTCTTCATCTTCGACGGCTTTGGAAAAGCTATCGGTGCAGGTATCGTCACATCATATTCGGTCATACACACAAAATATATATCCGGCTTGGTTGTTCTTGGAAACTCCTTGAACTCCGGCTCAACAAATGCCCGCGAGACTTCGCGAGGCCTGTCGCCCCGAAAATTAAAAAATATCACCCCGTCACCATCCTTTATAGTCGCTATCGGCACGTTGTCTTCATTTACTATATTTGTCGGCTCAATAAATTCATCCGTTACATCTTTCTCATAGCTTTTAGCCACCGCTTCTGCAGCGCTTGTTGCTTTAAGGCCTTTACCTATCCTCATACAATCGTAGGCCTTTTGGACACGCTCCCACCGGCTGTCACGGTCCATAGCGTAGAACCTGCCCATTACCGCTGCAATTTTGCCGACGCCTATCTCCCTTGCCTTTGCCTCAATATCGGCGATATATCCCGCACCGCTATCCGGCGGCGAATCACGGCCATCGGTAAAGGCGTGGATGAATACATCTTTTACATCGTTTCTCTTTGCCAGCTCAAGCAGGCCGTATAAGTGGTCCAGCAGCGAGTGCACACCGATATCACTGCACAAACCCATCACGTGCATTCTGCTGTTATTTCTTTTTACAAAATCGATTAAATTCAGGAACTCTTTATTTTCAAAAAATGACCCGTCACGAATAGCTCTGCTCAGTCTAATGGATTCCTGCGGGACAATTCTGCCAGCCCCGATGTTTTGATGACCTACTTCGCTGTTGCCCATCGTCCCAGCCGGCAGGCCAACATCTTCTCCGCTGGTATGGATTAGACAGTTGGGATACTCGGCCATCAGCATATCATCTACAGGAGTGTTGCCCCGCCTGACGGCGTTATATTCGTCCTCATCCGGATTCGGATTATAGCCCCAGCCGTCACGTATAATCAGCATAACGGGTCTTTTTTTCAAAACTGTTTTTTGTTTTGCCATAAAAGAAAAACTCCTCAAGCAAATACAACAGAGACGAGGCACTGCCTCGTCTTCATTTTAGACTCCAATTAAATTGAAACAATATAATATCGAAACGTGTTAAATATGTCAAATATTTACAACGAATCATAAGGATAAAAATCCTCCATATCGCTAAAAGTTTTTGACTACAGCACTTACTGTGGTATAATTATCAGCTAAGTAAAATTCATCAACAAATATCCGGAAACGATAGCTACGGTGTTACCATGAGACAGGCAAGGCGAACTAATGTCCAATAATCAGCCAACTCCAGGTTGGTTTTCAGGCACCTGGCGAGCAAGGTTCTCTCTACCAGACTTAAAAGCACATCTGCTCTTTTGGCCTTTAATAGCTGCAGGTCTTGTCCTGGATTTATGGAGCAAAGCAGCAGCATTCGACTGGCTGAAGCAAAAGCCGGACAATAGTGTTGTAATTATAAATGGTTTTTTACAATTGGTATTGGCTCACAACGACGGTGCCGCTTTCGGACTATTCTCCGGCAAACCCTATGTGTTAGCGGCAGTTTCTACTGTTGCGTTGATGGTAATCATTGCGATTTTCTTTCTGGGAGGAAAGCAGCAAACATCGGTTTACGCCGCACTTGCGTTTTTTGCTTCCGGTGTTTGCGGCAACCTTTACGACAGAATATTTAATGATGGTTTTGTACGGGACTTTATCGATGTTTATTACCACCGATATCACTGGCCGGCGTTTAACGTCGCAGATGCCCTGCTCTGTATCGGCGTTGGAGTGCTGATTTTAGCGACATTTTTCACTGCGAAGCCGCATCAAACACATGGTCAACAACAAAAATAGGAGCATTCGACGCTACACCAAGAGCAATTGCATCGGAAGGGCGAGAATCAATTTCGATAGTCCGGCCGTCTAAGCTCAAATGTATCTTTGCATAGAAAGTATGATTGCGTAAATCATTTATGACTATTTTTTCTATCCTCGCACCAAGACCTTTAATTACGCTGTCCAGCAAATCGTGTGTCATCGGACGCGGCGGCTCGATACCCTTCAATCGGCGGTCGATTGCGAAAATTTCGACGATGCCGATAACAATTGGAAAGCTCCGCTCGCCGTGTCGCTCCTTTATTACGATTACCTGCTGATCGGACGTTTCATTTATGATTATACGTGATAATTCGGCTTCTTTTTCCATTTTAGCACCGCCTTTATTGTATCAATTATTCAAATTCCGCAAGATGTTTTTCGACCGTCCTTAACTGTTCCGTCAGCTCCGCCAGCCGGTCTTTTGCCCGGGCGACCACTTCAGGTTTTGCCTTGGTAACAAAATTCTTATTGGCAAGCTTGACCTCTGCCGCCTTTTTCGCCTTTTCTATCTCCTGCCTTTGCTTTGTAAGTTTGGCTTTTTCAGCCTCAGGGTCAATCACGTCGTGGACGAATATCTGCATATCATCCACTATCGCTGTAGCAGCATTTTTGGGTTTTTCCATGTTGGTATCAGCCATAAATACTTTAACACCTGCCAATTGGCAAATTAGTTCAGAGTTATCTTTTAATATCTGGGCAACGCGTACCGGAGTATTCGCAGAGGTTGTTGGCACTGTTGTAGGAGAGATATTGTATTGACTTTTAATATCTCTTATTGCCCGAATCGGACTTTGGATAATTGAAATTTGTTTTTCTGCTTCTATATCAATTAGACAGTCCAATTTTTCCGGCCACTGGGCAACTACTAAAGCTCTGGCTTGAGCAGCTTCTGCAATCTCATTGAGCTTTCTAACTGGCGCAACCTCATTGAGCTTTTGAAATATTCCCTCTGTAATAAATGGTATAAATGGGTGCAGCAAACGAAGCGTCTGGTCCAGTACGAAGGCAAGCACATTTTGAGCAATCAGCTTTTGCTGGTTATCCTGCATTCTAGCTTTAATCCACTCAAGATACCAATCGCAGAAATCGTTCCAGAAAAACCTGTAGAGCTGAGATAACGGCTCATTGTACTTAAACTCTTCCAAAGATTTTGTAACCTCTGCAATAGTTTGCGCCAACCGGGATAGAATCCATTTGTCGGTAATCGTCATCTTGTCTTTGTCAAATTTTTCTGCATCGATTCCCTCAAGATTCATCAACGCAAATCGCGAGGCGTTCCAGAGCTTATTGCAGAAGTTCCTGCCGATATCCAGCTTCGGCGATGTGTTTTCTACACGCCCGTCGGGCAGCATCATTTTCACAACCGGCATACGAATATCCTGGGTATCGGTGGTCATACTGGCCAATGTGAACCGCATTGCGTCGGCCCCGTGACTATTGATAGCCACTAATGGGTCAATTCCGTTGCCTAAGCTCTTTGACATCTTGCGGCCTTCGCCATCCTGAATCATCGCATGAATATAGACATCGCCGAAAGGAATATCACCAGCGCAGTATTGCCCCATCATCACCATCCGCGACACCCAAAGCGTAATAATCTCGCGGGCCGTGCAAAGCACATCACCCGGATAGAATGTCTTTAATTCCGGTGTATCATCAGGCCAGCCAAGCGTACTAAAAGGCCAGAGCGCGGACGAAAACCACGTATCCAGAACATCCGGGTCCTGTTCATAAGCACTTACATAACGCTGAAGAACCTCACCAGCTTGATTGAAAGCATCTTTACCAAACTCTTGTTCGAATATATCATTTTCTTCTTTATATTTTTTAATTGCACTCATTGTGACATTAGGAGTACCTTTGTGCATACGAATCTTCCCTAATAAATCTAAGGCTTTAATTGCTCTTAGACTTTTTGCACAAATATAGCAAATCCACTTTTCTTCGATAGTCCTTTCTGCATGGAAGTGAATATCATCTTTTAAACCACATAATCTAATGAGTTTAGAAAGCTCTTCTTCAAATTCAATCCTGATTCTCTGCTCTTTTTTCGAGTCTGATTCACTCCCTGAACTAAGAGCAGCACTCGTAAGTATAATTGTCCAAATTGGAATCCTGTGTCCCCACCAGAGCTGCCTGCTGATTGGCCAGTCTCGCAGGTTCTCTAACCAGCTTTGATAGGTCTTGGCATAACGCTCAGGAATAAACTTAAGCCGACCATCGAGTAATGGCTTCAACGCCAAACCAGCCAGTGAATT
>CAZBWE010000035.1:0-23074 GCA_964495465.1 uncultured Pirellulales bacterium | reverse complement strand
TTTGAAAAGCAAACTTAAGGACAGAATAATGGCAACAATAGGCAAAGCTAAAAATTAGTTTTTATATTCTCTGTGTTCTCTGTGAGCTCTGTGGCTTTTTAATTTATGGTTAATTTTCTCTGTGGCAAGAAAAAATAATTTTTCTGTGGTCTCTGTGTCCTCTGTGGCTTACTATTTAAAGAAAATCATTTTCAAAGATGCTGCGAGTAATACCACCCCGAAAATCTTACGTAACATTTCATCGGGGATTTTGATTGCGAATTTGGCCCCTATAAGCCCCCCTATGAAAAAGCCCAGACATATAAGTCCTGCTATTTTCAAATCCACATAGCCCTGCTTGAAATAAATCCAGGCGGCAAGCAGACCGATAGGCGGCACCATCAAGGCCAGTGTTGTGCCCTGGGCCGTATGCTGTGACAGGCCGAATAAAAGAACAAGACAGGGGATAATAATTATCGCCCCGCCTATCCCGATTAAGCCGCTGAATGTGCCCGTTACAAGACCCAAAAGCAGGTATAAAAATATATTCATAGTTTCAACCTCATCTTGTTTAGCCGTCGCCGCACCGGCGACGTTATAGTTAGCCCCGCGTTCTACGCGGGGTTCTTCTCACCCGAATAGCTCTTTAAACTTTGCTTCTATATTTTCGTTTTCGCACAGCACCTGGCCGACCAAAACCGCCCTGACTCCGATATCTTTTAGTTTTTCGACATCGGCTCGTGTTTTTATCCCGCTCTCTGATACAAGTTCATTTTTATTATCGATAAGTTCCGCCAATCGGCTGGTCGTATTTAAATCCACCTCCATCGTATCGAGGTTGCGATTGTTGATTCCGAGAACGCTGTAACCCTTTTTGGGAAAGCCAATCATACTGCGGACATTAAGCAACGTATCTGCCTGATGGACTTCCAGAAGGATAGTTAAGGATAATTCCGCTGCGGCTATCATCAGGTCCATCAGTTCGCCGGGTTTTAGCGTTTCTGCTATCAGCAGTATCGCATCGGCGCCTGCGGCACGGGATTCGTAAGCCTGCCAGATATCGATGGTAAAATCCTTTCGCAGGATGGGCAAATCCACCGTTTCTTTTATCTGCTTTATATATTCGAGCCGGCCCTGAAAATATTTTTCATCGGTCAGGACGCTGATTGCATCGGCGCCGCATTTTTCATAGGTTTTCGCAATCGCCACCGGGTCGAAATCCCTGCGGATAATCCCTGCTGAGGGCGAGGCCTTTTTGACCTCTGCAATGACGTTTATACCGCGGGCATTCGGCCGGGTAATCGCTTTATAGAAATTGCGGCACTTGCTCATCGGGCGAACTTGCTCTTTGAGCTGCTCGAGAGTTGCCTGTGATTTGCGAAACTTAACCTCGGCCTTTTTGTCGGCTATAATTTTATCCAGTATGTTCAATTAGACCGCCTTTGCTCAATTTTGTATTCTCAATTCTTTTTTATCCTGAAATCTTGACATAGGCCATACGGATTTCGTTAAGTGTATTCTCGAGGACCTTCTTTTCTTCTTCACTCAGGTTGCCTTTGGTTTTTTCTTCGATGGTTTCGAGCATATCGATGTTGTATTTCGCCAGTTCGAGGTCCGGCTTTTTTTGCTCTTGGCCTTTTATCTGCAGCAGGCCTAAAGAGAATAGTGCCTGTGTTGTGAGCATGCTTATCAGGGCGGCGAAATTGCCCTTCGGCAGAGGCCCGGTGCGTTTGCTTTGTTCTTCTTCTTTTTTCTCCTCTTTTTCCTGCGCAGCTAATATCTCTTTTTCCTTCTGGGCCTCTTTCTTCCAGTCTTCATCGACAATAATCTTTTTTTCTTCTTTTTTCTCTTCTTCAGCCATTTTAGCAACCTCTATCTTTTGCGATACTTCTTTGTATCTTTTTCAATGTCTTTTTTTTGCTGGCGCTCGGTGATTGCCCTTCGTTTATCGTATTTTCTCTTGCCTGTGGCAAGGGCCATTTCGATTTTTGCATATCCTCTGTCATTAAAATAAATCTGCAAAGGCACTAATGTAAATCCCCTTTGTTCGAGCTTGATTCTTATCCTGTGGATTTCGTGTTTATGAAGCAGCAGCTTTCTTTTTCTGGTCGGGTTGTGTTCGATACCACCTGCCTGCTTATACTGGGCGATTTTTGCGCCGACCAGCCAGCACTGGCCGTTTTCTACTCGTGCGTATGAACCTTCAAGGTCGGCCTGGCTGGCCCGCAGCGATTTTACCTCCGTGCCCAATAGCTCCAGACCCGCCTCGAACTTCTCGACAAGCTCGAAATTTCGGTAGGCCTTTTTATTAACTGTTTTGGGTGCTTGTTGATTTTCACTCTTACGCCATTTCGCTGCCATTTAAGCTATAATAGCGTAAAAGCAGCAACTTGGCAAGTTGGACGATCAACTCAAAATTAAAAATGCTTTGTAGAAAACTTACCCAAAAGTCATTCTGAACCTGCCAATGGCGGGTGAAGAATCCGGGCAGCGAGGCTAAATTGTCATTCGCTGACCAGATGCTTCGCTACGCTCAGCATGACAAATACAAAGGTTTCTACATAGCTAATTAAAAACCCAAAACTACTTTGTTCGTTACTTGATGAACCGGATGCTAATCGGATAGCGGTAATGCTGGCCGCCGTTGGCTTTTATCGTGGCAAGAACGCAAAAGATTATATCTACTATCCAGACTGCTGGCATAAGGAAACACCCAATGACGGCAAAAAGGAGTAACCACGAAACAATCATCGCTATGGCCACTGTAATCTGAAAATTCAGTGCCTCTTTACCCTGGCTGTTGACAAACGGGTCCTCGTCTTTCTTTATCAGCCAAATAATCAATGGTGCGATAAAACCCGTGAAAATAGCCAATAGATGGCACAACATCGCCCAGGTACGGGCGTCTTTACTGATTGGCTCGGTGGGTTGTTCCTGTTGACCTTCTTTGGGTTCTTGTGGCTGGTCACCCGCTTCGGGACTTCCTTCTGGACTTTTCTCTGTTTTTGCCATGGTTTACAACTCCCTTCTTTATGCTTTTCTTTAAATTGTTAGGCCGAGCTTCCCTTCTACAGGATTCTACTCACACCGTCAAGAATAAAACACTCATTATTCTATAACATGTATATTTTTCTTTTTGCACATATCCTTTAGTATTTTGGGCCAGACGGTGGCGCTGACTTCACCGATGTGGGCTTTTTTCAATAAAAGCATAAACGTTCGGGATTGGCCGATGCCCCCGCCGATGCTCAGCGGAATCTTGTTGTTGATAATGGCCTGATGGTATGGCAGCTTTAGAAAATCAAGCTGGCCTGAAATTTCCAGTTGTTTTTTCAATGTCTCAGGATTAATGCGGATGCCCATTGAGGTCAGCTCATGTCGGCGTTTGGTGACAGGATTCCAGACGAGTATATCGCCGTTGAGCCCGTGCATTGGCCTTCCGTCCTCGGACGTGGTTTCTGTTACCCAGTCATCGTAGTCTGCTGCTCTCATTTCGTGTGGATAGCCGTCTTCGAGCACCCAGCCGATGCCGATTATAAAGACGGCCGGGTGTTCCTGCAGGATGGCGTTTTCTCGCTGCTTGCGAGGCAGGTCGGGAAATCTGTCGAGAATTTCTTCGGCGTGAATGAAGGTCAGCTCATCCGGCAGGTTTCGATACTTGTCGGTTTTAAGCTTGGGGAACATTTCCTGGACGCAGGTCTCAGCCCCTTTGAGAACCTTCCAGATTTTCTTTACGACTTCTTGCAGGAATTTTAAATTTCTCTGCCCTTTGGTTATGGTCAGCTCCCAGTCCCATTGGTCAACGTAAACGCTATGGTCGTGGTCGAGAAAGTAATCCTTGCGGACGGCCCGCATATCGGTGAGCAGACCTTCGCCAACTTCCATTCCGAATTGCTTCAGGGCCATTCTTTTCCATTTGGTGGCCGCCTGGACAATCTGGGCACGGATGGGTTTTTCCAGGCCAAGGCCGCAGGAAAACTCGATTGGTGTTCTGGAGCCGTCACGGTCGAGCAGGTCATTGACACCGCTTTCCACGTCAACGATTAGAGGGACGGTAACGCGAATCAGGTTAAGCTCTTTGCAGAGGTTTTTCTCGATGTAGTCTTTCACTGCATAGGTGGCAATCTGGGTTTCTTTTGGGCTTAATAGCGAATTGTAGTTCTGTGGAAGGATTTTTTCCAGTTCGGCATAGTTTCCGATTCCCGGTCCGGCCAGGTCCGCTTTTTTATCTGTCATTCGCTTTCTCCTGAATAAAATATCACATTATACGTCAGCTTGGCTATACGTTGAAAAACAGCCATTCTTTAGAGTGACTAAAATAACGGGTGGTGAAGGAATTTTCAAGAAGATATTTTATTCACGCAGGGTGAAACGTTCATCCTTATAGCTTTGTTTATTTTCTGTTTTCTCGGCAGAGTTTGCTCATTAATTCCATTGCTTTATTCAATCTTTCAACGGAGCCGTCCATTTTTGCGTAGGCATCGACCAGCTCCAGCAGTTCCGGCGCCGGCTCAACCTGACCGTAATGATGTGCAACGTTGACGATAGCCGCAACGATGTGGACGTAGTCATCTGGCTATTACAGGGATTGACTCCTAATAATATAAATGTTTAAACTGGAAAATGAAGGCAGATAATCGGCTAGATTTCCTTAGTCATATGAGAGTGTTTGTTATGTGAAATTTAGCCGTAGTTGATCAGGTTGAATTCGCCGACTTAATCCCAACAAATTTCCAAGCAGTTCTATTACCCCACGATCGCATAATGATAGTAGATTAGGTAAATCGTGAACAGACTTTATACTAAAAGACCTTTTCTTCGGAGAAAAGTAAACTAACACGGGTTTATCCAACTCGATAAGATTAATAATTTGATTGAGTGTGCCCTTACTTTTTCCATCCCATATCATAAAGCCATAATCTGCTTCATTGGCCATTTGTTTGTCACGAATTACGTAATGCTGAAAATCTTTGTTGGTTCTGTTACTCGGAACAAAACGAATTTCCCATTTGCCAATGTTGTTCCTGCAAGTACTTCCGGCACAGAATACTAACACATGGGGATAACTTTTTTGGGCCAAATACTCCTGCATCGCCCGGTCTGCACCATTAGCATCCCCGATAAGCACGAGGTATCTTTTAGCCACTATGTCATCGATGTGTTCTCTAATTGTTTGATTAAGTTTTCCTAACTTCCGAGAACCACCGAAGACTACCTTTTTCATCGAAGTCTCCGAGTCATTGTTAATACAAGTACATAAATACAGGCAGCTTTCCCCAAATCTTTAAGTTTGGAAGATACTTCGTTCATCGTAGCGCCTGACCGATATAAATCATCAAATAACAATATACGCTTCCCTTTGACATTAGTTCGGTCAACTTGGAAAGCACCGCTCAATAACTTCGCACGCTCATCAAAGTCAAATACGCCCTTCAGTTCCGGAATGTTTTTGACCTTTGCTACGCACCCTCCGCAAAAAGTAACATTCAGGTTATTCGCCAAACGTTTTGCTAAAGCGAAAACCGGCTGAAAAGAACGATAGCGGGAAGCGGGAACTGGAATGACTAAATCTATCGGCCACGACTTCTCTCTTACAAAATTACCTGTTGTTGTCACAATTGACTCTATGACCGATTTATCTTGCCCATACTTTAGTTGATATAAAAGTTCACCGATGGCTGTACGCTTGGTTTCGAACTGTGGATGGCCATATTCATCATCGCCGATATAACCGCTGCTGACCGTATGAAAATCTAGAGCATAGCCATTATCCCAATTCCCTTTGATCTTTCTTGGTGAGATTTTAATCATCTCTGTTAGTCCTATTTTCATCTAATAGGTACTCTACCGCATTACTAAGTATGATATATAGATTTATGTACATAATAAACTATTACAGTATGCTCGTCAAGTCTGAAAACAAATATTCTTTGATAAGTCAGGATGATTTTCTGTTTTCTCGGCAGAGTTTGCTCATTAATTCCATTGCTTTATTCAATCTTTCAACGGAGCCGTCCATTTTTGCGTAGGCATCGACCAGCTCCAGCAGTTCCGGCGCCGGCTCAACCTGACCGTAATGATGTGCAACGTTGACGATAGCTGCATCGAGTCCGTATTCCATCGCCTTTGCTACGTATGCCCTGCAGACGCCGATTTTACGACCAGGCAAGTCACGCACACTATTGCTCACACCCAGACAGCAATGCACGCCCTTCATCTTTGGGTCGCCTTTGATTTTCTTTATTGTCTCGAACGCTCGATATGTGTAACTCGGAACATTCGGCTCCATCGGCATATCTATCGCTAACGGGAATACCGTCGAATCGAAGAATATCTCTTCCGGCTTAAAACCGTATTTATTGACCGCGGCGTCGAAAATCTCTTTTGCCAGGTTATACAGCTCTTCAATGGAATGTGAACCGCCGGGACCGGTCGGCTTGTCTTCGCTGACTAAAAGGCCGATAAAGGCAAAGTCGTATTTGCTCTTTAGCGGCAGTATCTTATCAATGGTATATGTCTTGACCGAATTTATAAGCGGCTGTTTGACCTGCCCCTGCGTGTTGAACCACTCCTTCAGGCCGGCTGTAAGAACATCGTTGTTACTGCTGTCGATGCAAACCGGAACGCCCCTGCCCCACTTGCGAACCAGCCGGACGTATTCGACCATCATATCGACGGCGGTTTGCGGATCGTCTTCTGCGAATGAATCGAGGTTGACTGCTATGAAATCGGTGCCATCGGCCGCCTGCGATTCGATAAGTGCCCTGATGTAGCTCAACGGCTCGCTTGGCGATGAATACGCTTTAGGCCCGATTTCCGACAATTGTTTCATTATCTTGCCTGTCTTTGGGATTGAAGCGTGGATTGATTCGCCAATGCTTACCAAAATGTTTTTCACCGTATGGTCCTTTCCAAAGAGATAATTCAGGATAGACGATGTATGCTCTAAATCAGGATTCCTGGGCTTGTTTATCGTGGCCCTGAGTTTCTCAAGACCGTCTTTTTCCGCCGCTGCCGCCTCATATATCAGTTCACCTATGCAAATTCGCTCAAGGTTATTGCCGCAGTAGCCGTTAACTGTCGCATCGCCGCAGGGTGCATTGTTCATTCCTTTTTCGCAACCGCCGATTGTGCAAAGTCCGAAATTCTCCGGCAGGAAGCAGTCACCGCATTCCTCGCAGTCGAACATCAGATACTTAAAACCATTTTCAAATGCGTTGAACAATTTGTAGATGACTCCTTTGCCTTTTTCAGTTCCCAGAGCTGCCATTATCTTTTTGGATATATGAAAGCCCCTGTAATTCGGGTCCAGGATAGCTCGGTGGAAGAAGTTAAAAAATCTTTGCTTAAACTTCCTGCGTGGTTTTGACAACGCCACCCTTTTGCCTGCCCGGTCATACAGATAAAATCCGTTTTCGGCAGGCCAGCAGAGATTGTCCTTGAATTGTTCCCAGTCGGTGCCGATTTCAGCAGCTCTTTGAAGAATCTTGATGAACATTTCAAAATCGTCAACTCCGCTTATATCAACACCTGCCGCACCGATGGCTTTATACATCGCTGCCTGCTGAGCGGCTCGTTCTATGTGGTCTTCGATTTTCTCTGAGTATATTTTCGTCAGAAGAGCATCGCTGACGAAACAGCCCGGCAGCTTGATATCGTGCATAAGTCTCGCTGCAGATGTAATGGTGCTTAAAAGATAGACATTGCCGATAACAGGTATGTCCAGCTTGTTTTCACTTATGTACCTGAAAAGCTCGACCGATTTTCGCCAGTCCCACCCGACCTGCGTGATAAGGAACTCTGCACCACTGGCTATCTTTTTTTCCATTTTGTAGTACTGCTGCATCTGCGAACCCTCGGTATATTTGAAGGGTGAAACAGCAGCGCCGGGAAAGAACTGGTGAACCTCATTGAGTTTATCCGGCTGTGCCTTTGCGTATGATTCGTTGTTTATCTTTTTGATGAGACTTAACAGCCCGATTGAGTCCAGCTCGAAAACGCCTTTGGCTCCTATGGGCTTATCGCCTGTTAGGGCCAGAACGGTCTCGACGCCGGAATTTTTGTAACCTGCGAGAGAGCTTATTATTCCATAGGCATTGTGGTCCTTGCAGGAGATATGCGGCATAAAATCAAGCCCGCCCAGCAGGTCTTTTGACATTAACCGGATGAGAACATCAGCCGGTCTAATGTTGGCCTGTCCGCCCGGGTTTTGCGTTGAGGTGATACCGACAAAATCAAAACCGGCGGGTATTATCGAATTGTTGGCAGATTCACAGGCGGCTTTATAGACACCGAGAAATTTTTCGATTGGACTAAAATTAAAACCGAACCCGCCCGTCAATTCCACATAAACAATAAAGCTGGTTTTATCCTGTAACTTTTTTTGTAATTTGTTCTGAGGCATTTCTAACTAATCCATATTAAAGTTATTATACGTTGTTATCGTTAGTTCGCTATGCGGTCATTTAAGAGCACGCAGGAGTTTATGAATCCTGTTTGCTGGAGGTTATTCTCTGCTTTTTACACTTTTTCTACGCATTAGTGGTGTCAGTGTTTCCTTTCGCACACATTTTGCCTTGTGGATAACCTGTTGATAACTTACGCTTTGTTTTTTTCTCCTTTTTCCCAGATTATCAGGCCGGGGGGGGTATTATTTGCAGTTGTTTTTACCCACCCGGTCCGATGCAAGGCCTGGTGCTCCATAATCTATTAGTTTCAAAAAGCTTATGATTATCAATAAAGTCCCACCTAAAACACATCTTTAGCTGTTTATTTGTGAACGGGTAATAAACTCTGTTTTGTTGGGATTTGCAACAGTTTATCAGAAGGTTGTTTGATAAGTGGATAATTCATATACTGTTTTCCTCTAATTAACGAAAACGGCTGAACCTCAAAGTGTTGTTTTTTTGTGAAAAGCGGCAATTTTCTCTTTTAGCTTTCGACAGGCGGTCGTCGGGTCTTTGGCTTCAGTTACTGCAGAGCAGACCGCGATGGCACCTGCGCCGGCATTCAAAACATCCTCGATATTATCCAGCGTTATTCCACCGATGGCGACATTACCGATACCGGTATCAGTTAATTTTTCTATTGCTTGTCTGACATAATCCAATCCAACCGGTTCAGCAGATGGCTTTGTCACGGTGCGAAAAACAGGCCCCAAGCTGACATAGGTTGGATACTCCTGGCAGGCACCTTGCAGTTGTTCGAGCGAATGTGTGCTTTTACCGGTAATCAGCGGAGTCATCTCGAGTTTGCGTGCCTGCTCAGCCGACAAATCGTTTTGGCCGAGATGAACACCATCAGCGCCGCAAGCGACGGCAACATCAACACGGTCATTGATTATGCTAATAACGTTCGCGGCCTTGCAGGTTTTAACAAATTCTGCTGCAAGGGCAAAATGGGTATCGTCATTTATATTTTTTGCCCGCAGTTGAAGGCAGTTAGCTCCGCCGGCGATGCATTTGTGTGCTAAGGAGATGACATCAGCCGGTAAATTGCTGCTGATTATTACGTAAAGCCCAATCCGTTTGAATTTTTCTGCCGGCTCGCTGATTAGAACTATATCTTTCTCGAGCGTATAGGCATCATATCGCAGCTTTTCGATAGTTTCTGCTACCGGCCGGTTTAGAGTTTGCGTCGTCTCCGCCAATGTTCTCAACGCCTCTGTCAGACGTTTGCACCCTGCTTTGAAACAGTCTTTTAAGTTGTTGCGAATAAACTGTTTATCGACAGTTGTCTCGATACCGACATCACCGAGTGTGTCTCTGCTGCAGATGAGCCGTCCGGCGTCGAGCTTATCGATAGCTGAACAAAGCTCGTGCCTTAACTGTTTGGCACGTGCAGCTAATGGGCCGTTATTCAAGGCGAACCTGCAAAACTCTTCTATTATTCGAATCGCCTCTCGTGAGCGATTGAAATTAGCGTCAATTATCCTGTAAAGGGCACGTTCCATATTGGTTTTAATTATACGGCTAAAATTTACATTGAGTAGTGAATTTTAATCTCAGAAAATCAATAATATTCTTTGTGGTGATGTTTGTATTGCCGGGTATGATTTTTGCGCAAAAAGCAAGGCCGTGCCTCATCCGACACGGCCCGAAAGAAATATTTTTAACAAAGTCAGACTCACCGTGTTTTCAACTCCGGCGGTGCCGACTTTGGGACTTGTCGAAATCGGGCGGACTCATCTTCCTCCTCCTCTATTTTAGGTTTTAAGGATGTTCCGCCCAATGTCGTTGTCCTAATGTATAAAGAGCAAAGTTAGTTTATCCGCAAAGACTATGCCAAAAACAGAATTAAAGTAGCGATTTTCTTTGCGGTTTTACTTAATAGCTTGAGGTTGAAATAGTTATGTGTTTATTTACTTACTTCATTTTTTTGCATTATATACCCCAATTTATCTGGCTGTTGTTTTATGACAACGCCCACATTGCACATATTATATATATTAACATATCAAAATTGCATTTGTTTAAATAGAAAACGTAATTTTGAGTGACGTTTATAAAAAACAACATCATTATGAGCAAAGTGAACAAATGAAAATGAAAAAATGGTTATTAAACAGCAAAATTATGACTTGTCATTCGTTTTTATAATCGGTGGAACAGGGTATTAGGAAAGGTTCTTCTCTTTTTTCTATTGCTTTATGTATCTTGCTGAGCAGATTCTGTTGGACCAGCGGCAGAGCCAGCGGTCGAATACTACTTTTTTGCCTGTTTGCTGCTGTCCGAGAAGAAAAATGTTGTTGTTCCGCCACGTTACAATTTCGTTAGCTATTTTTTCAGACTGCTGCGTGTCCATCTCTATCCTGTCCTGCTCAAGCGAGTCGGCGCTTAGGTCATAAACGGTAACTATTTCGTTCGTTGGATTATATATGAACTTCCGGCTGCCTTGGACAAAGCCGGCGGGTCCCTGCTGCATCCATCCTGAGAAATACACTTTATGGTCGTCCGGCATTCTATCCAGGGCATTGACGCCGTCAAATCCGATGCTGCTGATATCGAAGCCCAAAAGAGCTAACAAAGTTGGCGTCAAATCAACAGAGCTTACCAGTTCTGTAATCTTCGTTCTCGGCTCAACCAGGGACGGCGCCCGCAGACAGAAAGGGACTCGCAGCGCCTCATCGAAAGCTATCCATTCGTGGCCCAGCAGGCCGTGCTCGCCAAATGCCTCGCCGTGGTCACCGACAACACAAAAAATGGTTTTGTCTTTAAGGTTTAGCTTGGAAAGCTCTAAGTCAAGCGAAGCCAGAAACTTATCAGTGTAACGCACCGTTTGCTTATAACGTTCAAGCGGCTCCTTGGCCGGCTCGGCAAACCAATCGGGAACCTCATAAGGGTCATGGGTTACAGAGAGCATAATCGTCAGTAAAAACGGTTTTTCGTCTGACTTTATCCATTTCGTGATAGGTTCAAGCATTGAAAATTCATCACAGGCCAGATAGCCAAGAAAGCTGTTAGCATCTTCCAAATCATCCCTCGACCAGAATTTATCGAAGCCGAGGTTATAAACCAGTGAAGGCCGAGACTCAAAGTTACCCTTGGCTGATTGAAAGAAGGCCGTTCGAAGGCCTAAATGTTCCTTTAGAATTGTAGCTATGCCTGCGTATGGTTTTGAAGCAGGGACCGTTTCGGCGATATCCTGAGAGGTTGAGGGAAACTGGCCCGTCAAAAGCGCAAACAGCGCCTTGGTGGTGTGGGTAACCGTTGAGCGTGTATTTACAAATTCTACCCCGTCCTCAGTTAAAGTATTCAGAAAAGGTGTCAGGTTGTTTTGCTCATCTGCGAGCGAAGTGTACTCGTATTGGATGCCCTCGAGGACGATTATGACAACATTGTGATTTGTAAGCTTTGATGTCGCCCCGATTTTTATCTCGTCGAAGTAGGGTATCTTTCGCTTGGGATTTGGTATCAGCTTGTAATCGGATAAAATCAGACTTTCTATAGCTCGTATCTGGCTGTTAAAGCGAAGCCCTGCTGACACTATTTGTGGCGACCCGCGTCGTGCATCGGTTTTGCGGGCCACCAATGCGATAATAATTATGATAACGGAGATAATAATCTTTTTTGCAAAGCGTTTGGGATTGTAATTGGGCGGTTTCGGCTTTGCCAATATGTGGAAGAAAAAGGCAAGCGCTAAAGCGCTGGGCACAAGTAAAGCAATAGCTGCCTTTGGCATTTTTATAAGATTGATGCCGACTATGCCCAGTGAGTTTAAGGGGTCGCGAATTAATGGCAATAGGACTGTAGGCAGGATTTGTGTTCCCGTTCTTATCAGCCAGCCGGCATTTATAACCGACCAGGTGCAAACCAAAGCCGCAATAAACGTAGCTGTTCGAACGACCCATCTTCGAGGCCATTGAAAACAAACCAGTGCCAGGACGACCTCTATACTCAACAGCACAAAGATATCAGCGAGAACCCAGCTGATGTATTCATTGAGAAGCTCCGAGCGCCAGGATTGAAAGAATTTCACCGCCAGTGTGCAAAATAACGCACCGAACATAATAATAGTATAGGGCCGGAGGGCTAAAAAGCTATGTAACCGCCGAATCACGGACAAAACGTTTTTGTCTTTATCACCTGACTGCGAACGTCCTGTTCTCATATCGCCAGCATACTAAAAGCTCCTGCAAATAGCAAGTTGCTTATCTGTTATTGTTTAAACACTTTTTTGTTATTTGTTGTGCGTGGATATTGATTAAACAAAATCCTGTGAGATACAAAAAAACAAACAGGGCCTAAACTGATGATTTCTGTTTAGGCCCTGTATTAGACAGACTCAACTGGCTATATAAATAAGCTCATTTAGCCGTACTTATGGCCATAATTCCACTTCAAGCCACAATTGCGCCAGCACAGCAAGGTCCTTGAGGTTGATTATCTTGGACCCTTCTGCTTCACTGTCATACAGTTCGGCGCTGGACGGGACAGGGTGGTAATTGCTTACACTGCCTAATCCGCCGCCCATAATGCTTTGTATCTCTGCCTGTGAAAGCGCCTTGTCGTATAAGCGGACGTCATCGAGCTGTCCATCGAAGAATGCCTCCTGACCGCTGTTGTCCATAGTGGCCCTTGCTCCGATGTAAACATTGTGTGTGCTTTGAGAGATTGTCCCTGGAGCTGTGACTTGCACTGCATCCAGCTCGCCGTCCAGGTAGATACTTTTCGTGTTGTCAGCGGCGTCATATACTGCGGCAATGTGAATCCACTGGTTAAGCGGCGGAATTGTCTCGGACGGAGTATTGCCCCAATAATCGCCGGGACGACCTACGCCGCCTGTTGTAAATGAGATGGCACAGGGGTCACCAACACTGCCCCAGCTGCCGTTTCTGCGCAGCTGCCAGCCGATACCTTCCTCGCCGCGTCGGCTGACCATTACATGGTTCCATTCTTGCGACCAGTCCGTAATATATGCCCAGAGTGCAATGGTAAAGCTCTCCGGGGGATTAAATATCGTGCTGGTTCCAAGGTTCACGCCGTCATTGGCATCGGCGGTGCTGAATTCCAGAGCGCCGCTACCTATATGACCGCTGACCCACGATGGGTTACCTATCAGGGTGCCGTTGTTGTTATTGGCGGATGAATCATCAGCGGTTGAGCCGGCCCCGTCATCGAGCTTATACCACGCTATCAGCGGGTCGGAGATGTGGTCGGTGGCAAGCCAGTCGTAGCTCATTCGCTCAATCTCGTCATAGTTTACTACACAATCGCCGTCCGTGTCACCGACAGGGGCGTAGTCTGCCCTGGCAAAATCGGCTGAACGTTCGGAGAGCGCACAGATAGATGCATAAAGCTGAATGTCGTCGAAGTACACGATACCGGAGCCGCCGTATTGTGGGTTGTCCCTGTCGCCAAAGCCGATATAAAGCTTCTGGACATCGTCCAGGTTAACGCCGGTGAACGACGACAGGGCAATATTCCATTCGTGCCATTGCTCTTGCTTTATATCTTCCATATCGCCGTCGTATGGCACAACCGCAATATGGCTGGGATTATCGCCATCTTCCAGCGCTACATACATCTGCTCGGCAGCTGTAGCGGCGTTATCCGGGTCACCATAGAACCAAAGCACCAATGACTTGGCGCCTTTTGCAAGCCAGTCCTCGGTGAAGCCGAGACTGTTCGGGCCGGTAGTCTTTACCGACGCCTCCGAGTAATACTGCAGTGGATTATCAGGATTGTCATAGGGATAGGGCTTGGATTTATTGTCGCCGTCATTCTCGTAGTAGTATGGCATCGACACACCGCTGCGGACGATAGTACTCTCCATCAGGCCGGTGCCGTCATCATTCCAGTGATATACCTGAGAGCCGGTGTCGTTACCATGCGGCTCCGTATTAGTGTACCAACCGTCCCGCCAAACGTAATATATCCTGCTGCCGGGCTCACCGGGGTTGTTGATGTCGTCACCGTAGAGATCCATATTGTCCAAGATAATGTGGTAGCCGGTGGTAAAGCTCCAGACCGGGCCTTTGTAGATGTCTGTGCCGTCGTATTCATCGATTCGCCAGTAGTAAGTCTTGTCAAATTCTAAGTCAAGCTTTCCACTTTCAGGATAATAGTTGGTGCCCTGGTCCTCACTTACCAGAAGGTTATAGGGGTCATTATCTCTGCTGGCGTTATTTACATCGTTGAAGTCGGTGCCTAAATATACGTCGTGTGACTGGGCAAAGTCGCCGGAGGCCCAGTTAAGAACAGGGTTGACCTCGACGTCGGTCGCCTCATCCGCCGGGCTCGGCTCGTTAGCTACCAGATCGGCGAACACCTGCATATTGTCAAAGTAGTAAGTCCCGCCGGACAGGTAATTGTAATTGTAAAAGACGAGTAAAAGATTCAATGACCAGACGCTGCTTGGATCGATTTGAGCTTTGGCATCGGAATAGTCACACGTGACCGTCATCGGAAGCTCGGCATCGGTGACGTTAGGGGCCCACCAGGCACCCATATTAATCTCGTGCCAGGGAATTTCCCAATTTTCCCCGTTGCCGAATATAACAAGGGAAAAGTCATTTTGTGACCATCCTGCCGAGTTAAGTTCCCATTCGGAAGGCAGCCGCGTTACATCCATTGAAAAAACGCTGCCGTTAAGGAAATCGAACACCCGGCCCTCGGTTACAAGGTTGAGGGTCAAGACCTCCATCCACCAGTTATTTATCGAGGTCTGCACCTTAAGACTGTGGTCGTGCAGGGTGATACCGTGCGTATCATTGTAATCTGCCGTTGTCCCCTCCGGCGCATTCATATATACCTCCCACCCATCCATCTGGTTCTCGAAATCGCCTATTACAGTGCTATAGCTCCTTGGCGAAAGTTGTATATTGTCAAGATAGTAAACTCCGTCGGTTACATAATTCGGGTCGTAATTCGTCTCGATTATGAGCTCAAGGAAAATAACACTGCAGGGGTCGATGTTAATTTTAGAAGTAGTGTAGTCCCAGATGACTTTCCGTGTATCGTCGCCTGCGCTATAGCTCCACCACGATTGTCCTGCGCCCAGGTTATCCCAGACAGGCCCGCCCGTATTGGAATCGGCGTTGACTATCACCTGAATGGAGCTGTATCCTAAATTAGGGTCACACGGGTCGTTTATCGTCCATTCTGATGCCAGCCGGGTCAGGTCAAGAGATAAAACATTATTGTTAAAGAACTCATCTACCAGGTTCTGGTCGTCTATCTGGATATACAGCACCTCTTGATAGCCGCCTTCAGGAACGGAAACCTTCAAGCTGTTAGAGTCAAGCGTAACGCCGCTTGTGTCGTTGTAGTCTGTCTCGGTTCCTACCGGCGCGGTCGGGAATATCTCCCAGCCGTCCATCTCACCCTCGAAGTTCCCTATCACCTCACCAAAACTCGGCGATGCCAGAGTCAGCACTAAAACGAAGGAAACCAGAGAAATTAGTTTTCTGCTCATAATAGTCCTCCTTTTGAATAGAGTAAAACAATAGACGATGATTTGAACATATATCTTACTGTTTTTATCGGAACAGCCTATAATAGCAACCCTTTATTAAACCCGCCTTTTATGGACATTATAGGGCCTGGCTCTATCTCCTTCTATAATGCTAATAGATGTGGTTAGTATGACATAGTATTTCAACCGGGGATACAGGGCTGAAACCACAGTTTTGCATTTCCCCAAACAACGCCTCCTCTTATTGAAAAGAGCCAAAAATAAAAAGGTAAAATTCACATTTTCTACCATCATAGTTTATACCAAATTGGTTGCTATCAGGTCAAGAAAAAACTTTTCGTAAGGGTAATTGCGTATATTTTTCTCAAACTATTGAAAAAAAGCTGCCTCTTTTATTTGCAAACCCTTACGAACATTTTTGGATGAAAGGATTATCGGCTATACGGCAAGTCCTTTTGTCCTGGTAAATCTGCCCCGGAAATTCTTGCTCCCCTGCCGTCTTCGGGTTTTATGTTTATAAATACGCATAATCAGGTTCGTAGATGTTCCGAATTGCAGTCATTTCGCTCATCAGCCCTCAATTTTCACCATGAAGATTCCCATTTTTTTCGGACGTTAAATATCGAAGATTGATTTTAATCATTTGTGTTAAAGATAGTGATATGTTTGGTATATTTATAACAAACAATTTCAAATACGATTTTTTAGAGGGGATGCTGAGTCGTATCCTTCTTGCCCCCCTCGAACTGTCTTTTGTCTTGCGGTGCTTAATATTTTTCTTAGCTTCATCGCCCTGCCATACTCTGAATGTTGTTTTTTTTGCTCTGTTTTGATTTTTTACCTGTGTTTCACGTGAAACACCTTTCCAAAACCGGATTTCCACCTTGTCGCAGCCAGTTGAGAAGCTCCTGCTAGCGCATATCTACAGCTTCGGCGAAAATGGCTGCTGGCAGAGCAATAAAACACTCGCTGAAATGTTTATGACCTCAAAACGAACGATTCAAATATGGCTGGCCTCTTTGGAAAAATATATCTCCATCCAAAATCCGAAGGGCTATTACCGAACGATATGGGCGAAGTCGCATCCCGACTTTCTTCAGAGGGGCGCAAAAGATTGCGCAGATGTGCGCAAAAAGGTGTATTCCGACTGCGCAAAAAGCTTCGTTTCACTGCGCAAGAATTTGCGCCCTACTAATATCAATACTATAAAAGAGAATAATAATAGAACAACAGCAACGCCTTCGCCTCCGCCCTGTAAAGGGGCTCCGGCGTTGCTGGCTGAGCGATTCGTAATTGGTCCGCCGAGGCGGCTTGTCTGGGCGAAGCTGCGTCGTTTATCGTCCGTCGTTTCCCCCGTTCCTAATCACATCTTTTTTTGCCTCGTGTCTTCTCAAACTGTGTTTCACGTGAAACATTTTTTATAAAAAGCCGTTTTTTGCCTGTTTAATGTTGCAGAATTTATGAAGAAAAATCCGAAGTATTATTTGAGCTGGCATAGCAGACGCCTATCTGCGTTGGTTTCTGGTCAGCAGTGAAATATTAACTATATTGTGAAGGAGCGTTTATATGGATAACCAAACAAGAGAAAAACCAAGACATCTCGGCAGGGGGCTTCAGTCGCTTTTGAGTCCGATAACATTAGAGCCGGAAGAAGTTGACCAATTGTTATCCGATGAGACGACAGATGCTAACTTCCCGCAAGATAAACACTTACGTGAGTCGCTTCGGGAAATAAACATCGACGATATATCACCAAATCCATATCAGGCAAGGACGGTCTGGAATGAGCAGGAACTGGCCGACCTGGCCGAATCCGTTAAGGCAAACGGTATAATACAGCCAATAGTTGTCAGGCCGATTGGACCGAAATTCCAGCTTATTGCAGGTGAAAGGCGATTTAGAGCTTCTAAATTGGCTTCTCTTAAGACTATTCCTGCAATGGTTCGCCGGGCGACGGACCAGCAGATGCTTGAGTTGGCCTTGATAGAGAACATACACAGGGCCAACCTGAATCCTGTCGAAAGAGCAAAGGCATATCAAAACTATATAAGTACATTTTCTATGACGCAGGCGGAAGCTGCCCAGCGGCTTGGCGAAGACCGCTCTGTCATCACCAACTTTTTGCGTTTGCTCGACCTGCCTGATGAAATCAAGCAGATGTTAATCGAGGGCCAATTGACGATGGGTCACGCCCGCGCAATGCTTGCCCTGCCAACCGATGAGCTGCGCCGCAAGTTGGCCAATCGGGCGATGGCAGGGCGTCTCAGTGTCCGGGAGGTGGAACGGCTGGTCAGAAAATATCTTACGAGCACCGGACAGGCCAAAAAGCTCGCACCTTCAAAGCCGCCACATATCGTTGACTTGGAAAATAAGCTGGCAAGTCAGCTTGGCACAAGGGTGCGTATTGAAACCCGCAAAAACGGCCAAAAAGGCAGGATTATCATCGAATTTTACTCCCTGGATGAGTTTGATAGAATCACCGAAAGAATTGGATTGGCCTGTATAGAGGAGGTTTAAAAACAAACATTCGTTAATAAAATTAGTATAATATATACATTATGTGCTCAGGTTTGGATGCCTGTCGTATATAATTGGTATAATTGTGTATGTTAAATAGTCGCTTAAAAAGCCGTTTGGTTTTAGCAGAATTAAAATAGTGTTTTTGGAGGATTTTATATTATGAAGCGGTTGGTTATTTCATTGTCAATTTTGCTTATTGCATCTTTGGGTCTGATTAGCGCTTTTGCTGCTACAGCAGACAGGATATATCAGATTCGACCGGAGCCGGGAGAGACGGATATGGCGAGGTCTGCGGATTCAAATGATGCCGAAGCGAACAAGATTATGGCTGATGCCAGATTGAAGAGAAAAGAAGGCCCTCTTGCCGACCCGAACAAGGTTAAAGCCGCGGTCAGGGAGTTTGAGGGCCTAGAGCAGGAATTAGAGCAGGTGGACAGCAAAAGCTCGAATGAGATACGCCTGTGGCTGCAGAGAGAAACTGACAACAGAATCGGACTGGCAAAATCCGCACACGACCAGGCCGAAGAAGAGATTATGTTAATACGAAAGACCGCTGTTGAGGAAGGAGCGAAAAAGACCATAGCTGCAATCGACGGGCTTCTGCTGAGCAGGCAGGAGCGGTTCGATAAGCTCATCGAAAAACTGCGGGAAGAGAGAAGAGAATTAAGACGGACGCAATCGACACGAAGCCGCTATCGTCCCGGGCAGCGGGGCGACCAGGACCGCCGGGTCAGAGGCCGAACACCTGAACAAGAGCAGGGCCAGTTAGAACAACAAGACAATACTGCCAGACCTCGAACTCGAAGACGCTAAAATTAGATTCTACGCTAACGCACATAGATACAGGCCACCGGTTATTAGTGCCGTTTCTAATTAGTTAGTGTCCCTTTTCGTCTGTGTCATTCCGGCCTTGACTGCCCCTGTGAGTTTTTGGCAGGGGAGCCGGAATCCAAACTTACAAGTGCGTAGATTCCTGCTCCTTCGACACTGCTCGGGACAGGTTTCGCAGGAATGGCAAAAGTGACAGTTTCTTTTTAGAAACGGCATTAGATATTGAAGGCAGGGTTGGTCTTCCGTTATAATCGCGTCACGGTTTCGATAAGGACTGAAAGATGCCGAAAAGATTGACCGGTAAAGTTGCGATTGTAACAGGGGCCAGCAGGGGAATCGGCAGGGCGATTAGCATTGCGTTGGCCAAAGAGGCCGCGATAGTTGTCCTAACTGCACGCTCAATCGACAAACTCCGTGAAACCGCTGAGCAGGTCAAAGATGCGGGCGGTAAACCGGAGGTTGTTGTTACTGAGCTGGCCGATGAAGAATCTATAAAAAACCTCGTCAAGGTGACCAGTGAAAAATTTGGCCGATTGGATATACTCATCAATAACGCCGGTGTTACTCACTCGGCTAAGTTGGAAGAGACCGCAACAAAGGACTGGGATTGGTGTTTTCTGGTTAATTCACGGGCCCCGTTTATCCTTTGCAGAGAGGCCTTGCCGCTATTGAAGAAATCCGAAGCTGCGTCCATCGTCAACATCTCATCTGTTGTCGGGGTCAAGGGTTATCCGCTTCAATGCGCCTATACCGCCTCCAAGCACGCCATTCGTGGGATGACAATGTCACTGGCCGAGGAGTGCAATCATACGAATGTCCGCGTGCATTTGCTTTGTCCCGGCGGCGTGGATACCGACCTGCTGGACAACGTCCGCCCGGATTTGAAAAAGCAGGACCTTATGCGACCGGAGGAGATTGCTGAGATAGTCTTGTATCTTGTAACTCACAAGGGCAACGCCTTCATTGACGAGCTGCACGTCCGAAGGGCCTCCTCAGCGCCGTGGTTCTAACGCCGATTTTTGCCATTTTTTTGTAAAAAATTGTTAAAAAATCCTTGTCAAATTGTCCACTTTGTGATATAATAAAGTTTGAAGTGAAGATATGAAGGCAGAGAAAAAACTATCATAATAGTATATTTGCCATCATAATTTTTTTGTCTTAAATTCATACCTCTACTGCCTTCACAGAAAGTTAATAGCTTTTTGTATTTTTAGCGTTTTGTGCTCGCTGTTTGACTTATCAAGAGTAATGGGCACAAGGTCTCAAATCAGGGCCGGCTTTGAATAAATCGGCTGCAGGTGCGTTACCTGTGCCGTCATAATATTTTTATCATAAATCTTGAAAGGGCAGAAAAATGAAAAGGCTAATCATTCTAAATTTTATTGTCTTGCTGATTATAGCGTCGTCAGCACCGGCAGCGACTCGCCTGGTTCCGGGCGAGTATCCCACGATTCAGGCAGCCATAGATGACTGTAACAATGGTGATGTAGTTGCTGTTGCTGATGGTATATATACTGGCGATGGAAATCGTGACATTGATTTCCTTGGCAAAGCAATCACTGTAAAATCCATAAATGGCCCTGATGATTGTATTATTGACTGCAACGGCACAGAATCCGACCCGCATCGGGGGTTCTATTTTCATTCCGGTGAAGATGCGAAATCTGTCGTTGAGGGTTTTACTATAACAAATGCTGGCGCTGAGACATTTTACGGCGGTGCAATCTACTGCAGGCAAAGTAGCCCAACTATCAACAAATGTACTATTAACGCAAGCATAGCCGCCGCAGGCGGGGGTATTTACTGCTATGAAAGCAATCCGACAATCGGCAACTGCACTATTACAGGTAACACCGGAGGCCATCGGGGTAGCGGCGGAATCTCGTGCGGTGCCAGCAACCCGACGATTTCCAACTGCATAATCAACGGTAACGTAGCCAGCATCGGCGGTGGAATCTTCTGCAGAGATGCCAGCAATCCCCTCATCATCAACTGCACTATCAGTGGAAACACAACGAGTGGAAACGGCGGCGGCATCTACTGCTTGGACACCAGCAGTCCGACAATTGCCAACTGCATTTTGTGGGGTAATATGGCAAGCGAAAGCAACCAGATTGCCGTAGGTCATCCATATTATTCCGGAGAAAACGTTTTGACGGTTAACTACAGTAATGTGCAAGGGGGACAAGATGATGTATACATCAAGCCCGGTTGCGTATTAAACTGGGGAGAAGGCAACATAGATGCCGACCCTCTGTTTGTAGATGCTAATAACGGTGATTACCGTTTAAGAAATAGCTCGCCCTGTATTAATGCTGGCACAAACAATCCTCAGGGTTGTCTGTCGGAAACGGACCTTGATGGCGGTCCACGTATTGTGAATAGAATTGTGGATATGGGGGCATACGAGTTTGGGCACATCTGGTACGTCGATATGGTCAATGGTGATGATAACAACGATGGCCTGAGTCCGGAAATGGCTTTTGCAACGATTCAGAAAGGAATCGATTTGGCTATGGACGGAGAGATAGTTTCTGTTTTTCCCGGTGTGTATAACGAGACAATCGATTTTCTGGGTAAGGCCATAATGGTTCAAAGCGCCGAAGATGTGGCAGTTCTGCAGACGCAGGATTATTTCGCAGTTCTTTTCTGTAACGGCGAAGGACCTGACAGCATCTTGAGGAATTTTGTTATAAGAAACAGCTTTATGGCAATCTATATTGATGGCAGCTCGCCTACAATCAGCAATGTAACAATCGTTGATAACGGATTCGGCATTGCTGCATATACCGGTTCTCAGCCAAATATCAGCAACAGCATCTTCTGGAATAATATTTTCGGTGATTTGTTCGGATGTCAGGCAACATATAGTTGCGTCCAGAATGGATGTCTAGGCCCGGGTAATCTCGATATTGACCCGCGATTTGCAGACCCTGAAGGCGGCGACTATCACTTACAGAGTAAGACCGGCCGGTATTGGCCGCAATATGATGTATGGATTCTCGATGAAGCTTTCAGCCCTTGTATCGATGGCGGCGATCCGAATGCTGCCTATCATAGTGAACCGATGCCCAACGGTGGCCGGGTCAATATGGGTGCGTATGGCGGGACTGCTTATGCAAGTAAAAAAGAGATGCGGTGGCTTCACAGCGATACGAATAAGGATGGCTGGGTGAATATGATGGATTTCGCAATGATTGCCCTGGATTGGCTGAGATATGAACCGGGCACATCTAACCTGCCGCCGGAGGTGAGTATTATAAAGCCGCATGAGGGTGATATTTTTCCACCTTGGGAGAGTGAGAGGGGAATAATAGAAATCGAGGCCGATGCGTGGGATTCTGATGGTTCGGTAGTATGGATGGAATTTTTGGCCAATGGAGATGTGATAGGTGAGGATAATAATGGCGCCGATGGCTGGAAGACCGAATGGCAGGACCCTGCAGGTGGTAACTACAGTCTTACTGCGGAAGCGACCGACGACGATGGTGAATCAACAACCTCTTCAGCGGTGGAAATTCGTGTTGGTGGTGCCCCGCGATAAAGCTGTCCGGTAAGTTCAACAAGAAAGAATGGTTGATTTCAAGGATTTTGCTATAATTGCCTTTTATCGGTCAAAGCAAAAAGATAATGGATGATAGATAGGGTAGTTTCTTAATTTTTAACTGATGATTGAAGGTTGAGACTGCCGAGTCCTACTTATAAGGTCAAGTAGAAAGGATTACTATGCGGATAGTTTGTCAGCGGGTTTTGCAGGCCGAGGTTAAAGTTGCAGGGCAGCAGGCAGGCAAAATCGATAAAGGGCTGCTGGTCTATCTCAGCGTTGGTA
>CAZBWE010000034.1:16153-23285 GCA_964495465.1 uncultured Pirellulales bacterium | reverse complement strand
GCTCTGGTGGACGAGGTGCTTAACGGCGGTGTTGATGTTGCTTTGGGGTCCCGTTTTCTCTCGGCGCCGCCTGTGGGAATGCCCAAAACAAAAAGAATAACTCTAAAGCTGGCAGCTGCATTTACCAGACTAACAACCGGCTTGAAGGTGACAGATACTCACAATGGAATACGTGCTTTCAGAGCAAAATATCTTCAGAAATTCAGGTTTACTCAGAATCGAATGGCACATTCCTCTGAGATTCTATCGGAGATTGTTCGCAATAAACTCAGCTACCGTGAAGTGCCGGTTTCTATTCGATATACCACATATTCAAAAAACAAGGGACAATCTATTTTTAACTCTATTAATATTTTATTTGAACTGTTCACAGGAGGTACAAAATGACCCCGATTAAAATTATTCTCATAATCTTTCTCTTGATAGTTTTAAGGGCGTTCCTGGTTCAGAAGTCGTTAATTTTAACCAACAGAATAATTGCTCTTGTTATGTTTTTCTTTCTGCTCTTTCTGGTCTTATTTCCGAGTGTTTCAACTTTTATGGCAGGTCTCGTCGGGGTTGGACGAGGCGTTGACCTTATCTTTTATTTTTCACATCTTTTTCTTTTATTTCTTATCATCGGACTTAGGCGACGGACTGTAGTTTTGACCGATATGGTGACCAAGCTATCGCGTGCAATCGCATTGCAAAATCCCCACAAACCTCACGATGAAAACGCTCAAATGCATGAGAAGGCCCAGTGATTGGAGGAAAATTTCTTTCGCAGCCCCATATATCTGATTTTGCCCGTTACTTTATTTGTCGCTCGGTGCACTGCTCAGGTCGAAAATAAGATACGGCAACATTGAAGCCTTGCCCGGCCCGCCCGGGTCGGGGGGGATATATGTCATTTTATATCGCTGCTGCAATTCATTACTTAGTTTGGCCAGATATTCCGATGTCTCCCTGTTATAGTACGTCCTCGGCATCAGGTAATAAGGAAATCTGCCTGTTCGAGCATATTTCTCAATCTCTGGAAGGGTTGTGGCCTGTACAATCTCTCTGTCTAAATACCAGGCAACTTCCGAACGGTAAGAAGGTTCCTTTGCGTTATGCTGGTTAAAAATCCAGCTCTCAAAACTCAATAGCTCTTTGTCGGGCGGGATGCGTTCGCTCAACATTTTAAAGAGCTTAACTTTTGCCGGTGAGAAGTGACTAATATTGCGGTAATGATTCAGCCCCACTGCACATGATATAGTAATAATAAGTACGAAGACAACTATACCTATTCTCGCCAACATAGGTCGAACCTTTGTTAGGATATCAGCGATAACGGCAATTCCCAGCGCCGCTGCGATGGCAATGAACGGAGCGAGCGGACGTTCCCAATAGTGATGCATCCAAAGCGTCCCTTTTAGTAAAAATAATTGAAAAACCCCTGGCAACAAGAAAAGCCAGAATTGAGGAAATCGTCTTGAAGTTATTTTTTTCTCGCCTTTCGAATCTTTTGAGGCAAATACGTACAACTGCCCTATAGTAAGATAACCAATCGCAAGAATTAAAACCGGAAGAGTAAAATTCATAACAGCGAATTCCCAGAATCTTGCAAACCAATTTCCCCATTTGAACTCCTCCATCTCACCCTTGCCTGCTCTCCATTTATAAAGTTCAATTATCCTTTGAAAATCCCAGTTGTGCCCGCTTAACAAAATAACAAAATCCAATATAAGACTGGATAGCGGCGCAATAACTAATATTGCCAGCAGTAATTTATCCGGAAACTGCCTGTGTCGAATGCACCTAAAGACATAATGCACTCCAATACCAAGGGCGTAGAAAAATCCTTCCCAGCTCAATTGCAAAATAAGAAAAAGCGAAACAGCTAAGTACAACTTGTGAAATCCTGTGGCCTTGGGACCATCCTCCAAGGCGCCTATCAGAACAAGATAACACCAGATAGCCCACAAACTCAAAGGAAACATCCACCTGCCAACCCCAAAATAGCCGGTAAGAGGAAATAGCGCAAACAGAAGAGCCGCCAGTATTGCAATCTGATGGTCAACCAAACCTTTTAATATCTTAAGAAATATTGCCAGACTTGCTACTGCCAATATTATATCGGCTATTCGCAGCGCCCGTTCATTAACACCGAAGACAGCCATAGCTGCTGCATCGAACAAAGCAAAAAGTTGTGGATGATTGAGATATAGCGACGGCTTTTCTGCCGGCGGACGCCCCACGGCAAATGTGTTGAATCCTTTAGTATATCCAAGACCGTAATTCAGGTGAGACCTTGCCACCCATGCATCATGTGCGTGCCCAAGACTGTGCAAGCCGATGAATGGCCGGTTAATGTCCCGAGCCATTATCGATATGAGCAAAATGCCGAGCAAGCCGCCAAAAACCCAAAAATAGCCGTTGAACTTATTCTTTTCCAAAGAATTTATATCCTTCATTTCAACTTCCCCTAATCATTTCCCCTTTCGGTCCTTGTGACCCCACCCGTCATAACTCGACCATGCCGAGACATGCTCGTCAGGGCGCAGGCGCCGCCGTAGTCGCGAGACGAGATGCCAGCTTACCACCCTTGCGAATAAAAATACGAAAAAGAAAATACTGCCTATTTCCAGAGCGCATAGGACCCCGGTCAGGATTTCCAGGCAGCGGCACATAGTGTTCTCTCACCCATTTCACAACCGGATGGTCGTTCGGGACCTGGGCATAAACCATATTAACTACACATACCTCCGGTTTCTCATGTTCGAGGTCATCGAGAGCCCGTGCTGTATGCTCCTCGGCCAATGGATTGTCCACCATGTCGGGGGACCATATAACTCCGGTTGGGGGCCTACGTTCGGCCCAGAAATACATTTCCGGCGTGATGCCTAAAACGTAAAACGTCTCGTCCGGCCTGAGAAGCTTGTCAACTTCGAATGCGAGCCGCTTGGAGAAGACATATTGCGGCCCCTGTTTTCTGGCCGACCATTCGTCGGCGGAGAATTTGTATTGCGGCAGGACACTTAAAAGCAGAATAATCAGCCCTATTGCGCCGACCATACAACGAGCAAGCGTCCAAGCAGGTTTACCTCTGGGTCCGAGTGTGCTTAGTGCCCAGCCGGCGCCCACCACAAGAGGGCCGAGCCAGAGTTGGTAATAATGGCCGTAAAATCTGCCGGGAAGAGCTATCGCAAAAGGCGCCGCGAGAAAAAATCCAAGCAACAACAGCCAATGACGTCGGGAGCCCTTCCAGAGCCCGAATATTATCCCTGCAAGGGTAAAAACAACAAGCACCGGCGTGCTCTTCATAAACGGTGAAAATAATCTCTTATAACTGAATCCTGCGCAGATATTCTCAAAGATGCTGGTTCCCCTGCTTTTTGCATACCATCTGCCATATTCGAAAATCGTTTTGTAGAAGATTGTAAAACGGTCGGTTAGTGCAAAGTATGCGAAGACCATACCCCATACAACCGCACCGGCAACAGCGGTAAGGCAAATTTGCAAAAATGCTATTTTGCGGCTGTTGCGATGGCGGACGTTGACCAAAAGGTAAAAAAAGCTCAGGAAAGCCGCAAAAGTGATTGCGACAGGTTTATAGAGCGTAGCAACAGCAAAAAGCACCCCGATAACGAGCCATCGCCAAGCCTGCAACTTTTCCGTATTGGCCCGCACGATAAGCGCAAAAGCCCAAACCAGACAGGCGTTCATACCTACTTCCGTATTCGGCTGATTCGCCCAAAGCCAAAGGTCGCTGCAAATGAAGGTCCAAAAAGCTGATGCCCAGAGGCCGCCGGCAACACCTCCATACGCCGAACCGGCCCAATAAGCCCCCAATAATGTTATAATCGCAGCCACTACGCCTATAAAATAAATCGAACCCGGGCCATAACCAACTATGGCATCAGCTATGGTGTAAGTAACAAATATAGCAGGCGGCTTGCTATCCCAGAGGTCAGAATAAAGCTCGCGCCCCTGCAGAATCTCGTGGGCAATTACAGCGTGGTTTCCAATATCCCTCTCGAAGGGTTCTTCGTATGTATGCAAACGCATAATCGCTATAAACGATGAAAGGAGCAAGAGAACCAACAAGGGCCAGGAACGCCATCGGGCTGCAGGCGTGGGCTTTAAGTCTCCGGCTTTAGACGGATTAGGCGAATGCAAGCTTTTTCGTCTTTTCATAAACTCTCACACAAGCCCTGCCCAGCTTTATCCGCTCCTAAGCGAGACCTCGCCAAAGGCGGGTTAGCTGCACATACTATTAACACTGCTGATGTCATCAACAAATATTATTTCGCACTCGTGTAATCACAGCTTATAGTATAGTAATGGCCAAAATATCGGTTGTAAAGCTATATATTACACAGCTAAAATCGCCACTGAATGTTAAAATTCATATTCGTGGAAAGCAACGCCGCTTATAAAGCAATTCCTACTATCAGCATAGAAAACCGGGCGTGTTACATTAATACTCGGATGTCAGCAATAACGCTCAAAGCAACAACATAGGAATTGCTTTTAATTGCCGGTTGTGTCGAAAATCCCTTGCCAAAATACACACTTTGTGCTAAATTAAGGACGTCAAAAAAGCCGAAAAAGTTACAGCTTAATTTTATTTGGAGATTAAAAAATGAAACGTAATTACCTGATTTTAACTGTTCTTACCATCAGTTCACTTCTTCTGCTACAAGCCGGCTGCCAAGAAAAGGTCAGACAGGCAGAAAAATCCAAGACAACATTGACGGCACCAAAGCCGATAGTCACACCTTCGAAAAAAGCAGAAATTATACCCGAGGCCGGTCAAGGGACGCCCAAAATTACATTTGAAAAAGTAGTTCACGATTTCGGTGAAGTCGCACCGAGAACAAAGAACACCGGTGAGTTTAAATTTACAAATACCGGAGATGGTTTGTTGAAAATCACGAAAGTTGACAGATGTTGTGGAACCGTTACCAGACTAAGCAAAAATGAATATGCGCCGGGTGAAAGCGGGACATTGACAGTTGAATATCAGGCGAGCCAACAACCTGGCTCGATGAGGCGAAATATACATGTCAACAGCAACGACAAGGAAAGCCCCAGGGTCGAGTTAACTATAAAGGCGAAGATTGCAACCAAAGTCGATTATGAACCGGAGAAGCTGATTCTTATGCTGAAAGAAGAAAATGCCGGCTGTCCGGATATCACAATTAAAAGCATTGACAACAAGCCGTTTTCAATAAAGCAATTCAAATCCACCGGCAACTGCATAACAGCAGATGTAAATTCCCTGAAGGTAGCGACAAAATTTATTCTCAGCCCGAAAGTCGATATCGAAAAGCTGCAAAACAATTTGAATGGGTTTATCGAAATTACGCTTACTCATCCATCCGCCAATAAGATTACCATTACCTATAATGCCCTGCCGGTATTCAAGATTAAACCGCCGGTAATTATCGTTTTTAACGCCGAGCCGCAAAAGCCGGTAAAAAGGGACGTTTGGGTCCTCAACAACTACGGTGAGGATTTCGAGCTCGAATCAACATCTTCCAAAAAAGGTATTGTAAAGGTCCTGAGCCAGGAGAAGATTAACAATGGGTATCATCTCGAGGTGGAGATAACGCCTCCAAATATTGAAAAAGAACAGAAATTTTTCACGGATGAATTGTCCGTGGAAATAAAAGGCAATAAGCCGCTGGGAATTATATGTCGCGGGTTTTACACTCGCAATCCGGGTCCCGCGTCCCGTTGATTTGTGACTTGCTCAGTTCATTGTTATGTGGTTTGTGCGCGTTGAACTACGAGCAATGAACAACGAACTATGAACTCTCATACACAAAAGACATTGCGGACAATTAGCTGCATATTCGTGCTGACAGGAGGATGTTTGTGCGCACTGGCGCTGTCAGAAAAACCACAAACAAATTCGCGCACTAAAGCCGATGTGCTTACTGTTTTTCTCACCGGAAACGAGCTTGGAGCGCTGAAACCCTGCGGATGCAGTGGCGGACAGCTCGGCGGTCTCGACAGACGCTCAGTGGTCTTTAACGCCGAGCCCAAACAAAAAAGACTAATTATCGATACAGGCGCCTTAGTCGAAACCAGTGGTGAGCAGGACCTGCTAAAGTTTAATATCATATTCGAGGCCTTTAGACTGCTCGGCTACGATTTAGTCAATCTGACAAGGAAAGACCTTGAAATAGCTCAGAATCTCGGATTACTGGGAAATCCCGTTGCCGGATTTATCAGCCCTTACGGCACTGGTGAGAAAATAGCAGGGGTATTTCGAAACCAATATTTACTAAAAGGGGAAAATATCACTATCTCAGTTTTAACACTGGACTTGGAAACATCACCAATACAGCAAATTAAAGAAGTTTTCACCCGGGAGCCGGACCAAAAAAGCGTTAATATTCTTATTATGAGTCGATGTGACGATGCTATTATTTCTAATATAGCGGAAACGGGAATCGTAGATTGTCTGGTTTACCCTTCAGATTCTGATGAGCCAGAGGTAATTGGCGACCCGAATAGCTCTGCCACAGGTAAAAGCCCTCTTGTTTTCTCAGTCGGCCGCTTCGGCAGATATATAAGCAAGCTGCAAATAGGACTCGACAAAAGCAAATTGAATATAAATCTTTCCACTATACCGGTAACCGAAGACCTGCCGCAGGAAAAATCTCTCGTCGAATTGTATAAGACCTATCAACAACTCGTCAAACAGGCCAATCTCCTGGAGAAATATCCGCGTTTTACCTTGCCGAACGGGCTGGAATACGCCGGCTCAGAATCCTGTAAATCCTGCCATGAGTACGAATATAAGATATGGAGTCAGGAACCCCATTCACACGCTTATGCGACGCTTGAAAAAGTGGACTCACAGTTCGACCCTGAGTGCGTTATTTGCCATGTAGTTGGAATGGAATACGAAAGCGGCTATATTTCAGAGCAGCAGACCAGCCATCTGAAAGACGTGGGGTGCGAAAATTGCCACGGCCCGGGCTCGGAACACAATGCAACACTCGGAAGGGCAAAGACTACTGAGCCGAAATCAGTCTGTCTTGATTGCCATACGCCTGAGACCAGCAGCGAATATGCGGGAAATGAACAGCTCTATCTGGAAAAAATCATTCATTGGAGGGAACCAAATACACCCAGCAATGTCGAATAAAATAGC